>URBH01000058.1 GCA_900546075.1 uncultured Eubacteriales bacterium
ACATCTGGTCGCCGTTATAGGTCGCCCAGCCCAAGGCCAGCTCGGACAAATCGCCGGTGCCGATGACCAAAGCCCCCTGCCGGTTGGCCAAATCCATCAGCACCTGGGTGCGTTCCCGCGCCTGCGCGTTTTCATAGGTGACGTCCAGCTCTCCGGTGTGGCCGATGTCCTCCAGGTGCCGGGTGACCGCGGCGGAGATGTCGATTTCATGCAGGGAGGCGCCCACCGCCTGCGCCAGCCGACGGGAGTTGTTCAGCGTCCGGCCGGTGGTGCCGAAGCAGGGCATGGTCACGCCGCAGACGTCGGACGCAGGCCGCCCCAGCCGGCGCATGGCCTCCACGGACACCAGCAGCGCCAGGGTGGAGTCCAGTCCCCCGGAAATGCCGACGACCGCTTTCGCGCTGCCCAGAATGGACAGCCGCTGTTTCAGCCCCGCCACCTGCATGTGGAAAATTTCCATGCAACGCTGGACGCGGTTCTCCTTCCCCGTGGGGACGAAGGGCAGTTTCGACAGCGGATAATCTGCGCCGTCGCTGCGAAGCTCCTGGGCGTGGGTGTCTATCAGGACGGCGGGACGTGTCGGATTCTGCTGGGCGGCGTCCTTGAAGCCCTTGTTTTTCATCCGGTCGGCGCGGATTCTGCCAAGGTCGCAGTCGCACACCAGCATGTAGTCCGACGCAATGGGTTCCTCCGTTTCGGCAAGGAGCCTTCCGTCCTCCCCAATCAGGCTCTGGCCGGAGAAAATCAAATCCTGGGTAGACTCCGTGGAACCGGCGGAACAGTAGGCGTAGACGCAGTTCAGCGCGGCGGACTGGTGCTGCACCAGACCCCGGCGGTAGGCGCGCTTGCCGATGGTCTCATTGGAGGCGGAGAGATTCAGAATCACCTCCGCGCCGTTCAGCGCCAGAAACGTGGACGGCGGCAGGGGCGTCCACATATCCTCGCAGATCTCCACGCCCAGCAGCGTGCCGCCAACGCGGAAAACGGCTCTCGGGAGAATGGGGACAGGCTCGCCCAGAAGCTCCGCCACATCCTCCGTCACCTCCGACCCGGAGGAAAACCAGCGCTTTTCGTAAAACTCATTATAATTGGGAATGTAGGTTTTCGGCACCAGGGCGTGTATCTTTCCCCGGGAAATGACGGCGGCGCAGTTGTACAGCCGCATTCCCGTCCGGACGGGCAGTCCCACCGCCGCCGTTACGCCGGGGTGGTCTTTTGTGCAGTCGGCAATTTTTCGGATTCCCTGCTGAACTCCCGTCCAGAGGGTGTCCTGAAAGAACAAGTCCTGACAGGTATACCCGGTAAGCGCCAGCTCCGGGAACAGGACGATATCCGCCCGCTCCCCGTCGGCTTTTTCGATATAGGCGCAGATATCCTCCGCGTTTTTCGCCGTGTCCCCCACCCTGACCGCCGGTACGGCGCAGGCAATTCTGATAAAATCCAGCATAGGAATTCCTCCCGACCTTTTTCTGAGGGTATCATACCATATTCTTCCCGATTTGCCAAGAGAATATAAAAATATACAGGGAAGGGCAAAAGCCCTTCCCTGCTGTCTTTTGTTAAATTCCGGAAAGCTGGCGCAGCTTGTCCGCCAGATCTGTCTGCTCCCAGGGGCGGCTTTCAATGCCGAAATGACCGTTGGCGGCGGTGTCCGCGTAGATGGGACGGCGCAGGTCGAGCTTGCGGATGATCCCGGCGGGGGTCATGTCGCAGGTCTGCCGGAGAAGCTCCGTCATTTTCTCGTCGGAGATCTTGCCGGTGCCGTAGCTGTCCACCCGAAGGGACACCGGCTGGGCAACGCCGATGGCGTAGGCCAGCTGCACCTGCACCTTGGTCGCAAGACCCGCGGCAACCAGATTTTTGGCCATGTATCTCGCCATATAGGCCGCGCTGCGGTCAACCTTGGTGGGGTCTTTTCCGGAGAACGCGCCGCCGCCGTGGGAGAAATAGCCGCCATAGGTGTCCACGATGATCTTCCGCCCGGTCAGGCCGGTATCGCCGTTGGGGCCGCCGATGACAAAATTGCCGGTGGGGTTGATGTGGATATGGGCGACATCCTCAATCCGGAAGCCGTAACGCTCCAGAACCGGGGCAATCACATTCTCCCGGACGTATTTTCTCAGCGCCTCAATCGAAAAATCCGCTCTGTGCATGATGGAGACGACCACGGTGTCGATGCCCACCACGTTTCCCTGCTCGTCAAATTCCACGGTGACCTGGGTCTTTCCGTCGGGACGAAGCAAGTTGGTCTCGTGGACGCACTGGGTCAGGCGGCTGCAAAGGGCGCGGCTGAGGGCGACAGGCAGGGGCATCAGCTCCGGCGTCTGGGTGCAGGCGCCGCCGAACATCATGCCCTGATCTCCCGCGCCGCCAACCTCGTCGTTGGTTCCCAGAGCAATGTCGGCGGACTGGGTGTGGATGCGGCACTGAATTTCCACCGTGTCGGCGTCAAAGCCGTCGCCGGGATACACATAGCCAATCTTCCGAATGGCTTCACGGGCAACGGCGGCGTAGTCAACGGTAGCTTTCGTGGTGATCTCGCCGCAGATGATGCAGAAATTTGTGGTGACCATAGTCTCGCAGGCCACGCGGGAATGGGGGTCCTGGGCAAGGCAGGCATCCAGAATGGCGTCGGAGATGGAGTCCGCCACCTTATCGGGGTGGCCGTTGGTAACACATTCGGAGGTAAAAAGTCTTTTTTCCATTTTGTTTTTCCTTTCTTTCTGTAACTGAATCTGAAAAAGAAAAACCGCACACCGAAGATTCGATGTGCGCTTCTATCGAATCCTCATCTTTCGTTTGCCGCCGGATTTGGCACCTTGTGTAAACAGGTTGCCGGGTTTCATCGGGCCGTTCCCTCCACCACTCTTGATAAGGCTTGTATGCAGTTCAACATTGTATTCTACACGATTTTTGCGAAAAGTCAAGCATTTTGTTTACAAATCCGATATAGACATTTGAATGAATTGCTGATAGAATGGGGATACGTTTTTTTAGGAGTTGAGTACCGTGAAAAATTTACGCAAGAAATTTGAGCTTTTCTGCTTCAGGAACCGGGACAAGGGCATCCCCAATCTGATGCTTTACATCGTCATCGGCACCGCCGTGGTCTACCTGTTCAGCCAGATGTCCGGCAACGCCCTTCTGTACAGCGCCCTCCGCTTTGACCGGACGAGCATTCTTCAGGGACAGGTCTGGCGGCTGATCACCTATCCCCTGACCTACAGCGCCGGAAATATTCTGCTTACCGCCATCACCCTGCTGTGCTACTACTCTCTGGGCAGAGCCATGGAAAATGTGTGGGGCACCCTGCGGTTCAACCTGTTCTACCTCACCGGGGTGGTGATGATGGACGTTTACTGCCTGATTTTCGGCGGTCAGGCCAGCGTCACCTACCTGAACCTGAGCCTGTTTCTCAGCTACGCCACGCTGTACCCCGACGCGAATTTCCTACTTTTCTTCATCATCCCCGTGAAAGCGTGGATTTTTGCGCTGATCGATCTGGCGATGGTGCTGCTCAGTCTGTTTACCGACCCCTTCCCCTACAATCTGTTCTCCGTGATCGCTCTTGCCAACTATTTCCTCTTCTTCGGCAAGGACGTGCTGAACGTGATTCCCGTGTCCTGGCGCGCCAATGCCAGCCGCCTGTTCCGCAGGAAGCCCAAGCAGCCCAAGGCGAAGGTCATCCACTTCAATGCCGGCTCCTACGAAGCCTCCACCGCCACGCCGAAAGCCCCCTACACCCACCGCTGCACGATCTGCGGCCGCACCGATGTGACAAATCCGGAGCTGGAATTCCGCTACTGCTCCAAGTGCAAGGGCTACTACTGCTACTGCCAGGATCACATCAACAATCATACGCATATTCAGTAAGTGAAAAATGGCACGATTTGTGTAAATTCCTCTTGCAATCTTCCGCCGCCCATGGTATAATGTCCGCAGCTACTGAACAAGGAGCCTTTTTATATGGTCACCACGAATTCTTCTGCTCGCTTTTCCTTTTATTACTATTACTTTTTTACCCGAAAAAAGTAATAGCGATTTGTGTTGCAGAAAATTTCAGGAGCTTTAGGGGTTATCTCAGACCGCCGCACGAATTGCCGTGCGGCGGTTATTTTATTATCAGGAGATGTTACGCAATGATCGCAATTCTGAAAAACGGAACCACACCCTCCCAGATCCAACACCTTGTGGACTGGCTCAAGAATATGAACCTGGACGTTCACATTTCCGAAGGCACGGAGGTCACCATTCTCGGTCTGGTGGGCGACACCAGCCGGGTGGACATCGACCTTCTGAAAAGCCTGGAAATGGTGGAGACCGTCAAGCGGGTCTCTGAGCCGTTCAAACAGGCCAACCGGAAATTCCACCCCAAGGACACCATCATTGAGGTGGGAAACGCCCGCATCGGCGGCGGGTATTTTGCCGTGATTGCAGGCCCGTGCAGTGTGGAATCCGAGGAGCAGATCATTGCCGTCGCTTCCGCTGTCAAGGAATCCGGCGCGTCCATTCTCCGGGGCGGCGCATTTAAGCCCCGCACCTCTCCCTACGCTTTTCAGGGCATGAAGGACGAGGGCATCCGGCTGCTTCTGGAGGCCAAAAAGGCCACGGGGCTGCCCATTGTCACGGAGATTATGAACATTTCCACCCTCGATCTGTTCGCCGACGTGGATATCATTCAGGTGGGCGCCCGGAATATGCAGAATTTCGATCTTCTGAAGGAGCTGGGCAAAACCGATAAGCCCATTTTGCTGAAGCGGGGACTTGCCAACACATTGCAGGAGCTGCTCATGAGCGCCGAGTACATTATGAGTGAGGGCAACAGCAAGGTCATCCTCTGCGAGCGGGGCATCCGCACCTTTGAAACCGCCACCCGAAACACCCTCGACCTTTCCGCAGTTCCCGTGCTGCACAACCTGTCCCACCTGCCCGTGGTGGTGGACCCCAGCCACGCCACCGGCAAGGCCGACCTGGTCGCTCCCATGGCCTACGCGGCCACTGCCGCCGGGGCAGACGGCATCATGGTGGAAGTCCATAACGACCCCGCCCACGCCCTGTGCGACGGCGCCCAGTCCATCACGCCGCCCCAGTTCGATGAAATCAGCCGGAAGGTTCGGCAGATTCGTGAGGTTCTTGTATGAAAGTCGGTATTTTGGGTCTTGGCCTGATCGGCGGTTCCCTTGCCAGAGCCTACGCTCTGGAGGGTCACACCGTCTACGCCATTCAGCGAAGCGAAGCTATGCTTTCCTTCGCCATGCTTTCCGGCGCAGTTCATGGACGGCTGGATGAAACCACCATCCCGGAGTGTGACCTGATTCTGCTTGCTATCTACCCAGGCGGCTGCGCCGACTGGCTGGAAAAGAACGCGTCCCTCGTATCCAGGGACACGCTGGTGATCGACTGCTGCGGCATCAAGCGTGAGGTTTGCAGCCGTTGCTTCCCTCTGGCCGAGAAGTACGGATTCACCTTTGTGGGCGGACATCCCATGGCAGGCTCCCAGTATTCCGGCTTCAAATACAGCCGGGCAAACCTCTTTGCGGGCGCGCCCATGGTACTGGTTCCGCCGGTATTTGACGACATTCAGCTGTTAGACCGGGTAAAAACCGCATTGAAGCCCTGCCATTTTGACTTTTTCTCCGTCACAACGGCGGAAGAGCACGACAAAATGATTGCCTTTACCTCTCAAATGCCCCACATTCTCAGCAACGCTTTTATCAAGTCCCCCACCGCCCTGAAGCACAAGGGCTTCTCCGCCGGAAGCTACAAGGATCTGACCCGCGTCGCCTGGCTGAATCCCCAGATGTGGGCGGAGCTGTTCATGGAAAACAAGGACAACGTCCTCTTTGAGCTGGACAGCTATATTGAGAGCCTGTCCGCCTACCGCGACACCATTGCTGCGGACGATATGGCGGGATTGGTTCAGCTGCTGGACGAGGGCAAAAAGCGCAAAGAGGAGGTGGACGGATGAATACCGTTACCGTCCGCGCTTCCAAGCAATATGATATTCTGATCGGTCAGGGTCTGCTGTCCACTCTGGGCGCGGAAGCGAAAAAGCTGGGGAAGGCGCAGAAAATCTGCGTCGTCAGCGAGAGCAGCGTCTATCCCCTTTACGGCGCAGCTGTGGAAGAGAGCCTGAAAAGCGCAGGTTTTTCCGTGGTTTCCTATGTATTCCCCGCCGGGGAAGAAAGCAAAAACGGGCAGGTTTTCCTTGATCTTCTGAACTTTCTTGCGGAAAACCAGTTGACACGCTCCGACCTGATCGTCGCCCTGGGCGGCGGCGTGGTGGGGGATCTGGCGGGCTTTGCCGCCGCAAGCTACCTCCGGGGCGTCCGCTTCCTTCAGGTTCCCACGACCCTGCTTGCCGCCGTGGATTCCTCCGTGGGCGGCAAAACCGCCATCGATCTTCCCGCCGGGAAGAACCTCGCCGGTGCCTTCTGCCAGCCAAGTCTGGTGCTGTGCGACACGGATACCTTAAATTCCCTCCCCACGGACATTTTCCGGGACGGCTGCGCCGAGGTCATCAAGTACGGCGTGCTGTACGACCCGAAGCTGTTTGCCCACCTGGAAGAAAAGGGGCTTGCCTTTGACCGGGAAGCGGTGGTCACCCGCTGCGTGGAATTAAAGCGGGACGTGGTCATGGAGGATGAATTCGACACCGGCGCCCGGATGAAGCTGAATCTGGGACACACCGTCGGTCACGGCGTGGAGGCAAAAAGTCATTTTGCCCTCTCCCACGGCAAGGCCGTCGCCATCGGCATGGCCATCGTCAGCCGGGCGTCTAACTGCGGCGATACGCCGCGAATCCTGGCGCTTTTGGAAAAATTCGGTCTGCCCACCCGGACGGACTACTCCGCGGACGATCTATTCACCTACACCCTCTCGGATAAGAAGCGCTCCGGCGGCACGGTGAATCTCATCATCCCCCGCGCCATCGGCGACTGCGATATCGTCCCCACCAAGGTCGAGTCCCTGAAATCCTTTATTCAGGCAGGTCTTTGATATGGATATCACCATTTTCCCCGGAAAGCTTTCGGGAACCGTCCGCGCCATTCCCTCAAAATCCCAGGCGCACCGTCTGCTGATCTGCGCCGCCTTTGCCGACGCGCCCACCACCCTTTTCTGCCCCGAAACCAATCGGGACATTGACGCGACCATGGGCTGCCTGAACGCTTTGGGCGCGGACATCACGCGAACTGAAACCGGCTACCGGGTCATTCCGGCGAAGGAAATCCCCGAGCAGGCCGAGCTGCACTGTCACGACAGCGGCTCCACCCTGCGGTTCCTGCTGCCCGTAGCCGGGGCTTTGGGCGTTGACGCAACGTTTCATTTGGAGGGCAGACTTCCCAGCCGCCCCCTCTCCCCGCTGTGGGAGGAGATGGAGCGGATGGGCTGCACCCTCGCTCGTCCGACAACGGACTCCGTCCGCTGCACCGGGCGACTGCGGTCGGGAGAATATGTCATTGACGGCGGCGTTTCCAGCCAGTTTATTACAGGGCTTCTGCTTTCCGCCGCTCTGATCCCCGGGGAAAGCCGGATTCGCCTGACCGGGAAGGTGGAATCCCGCCCCTATATCACCATGACCCAGCGGGCAATGGAAATATTTGGAAAGTCAACGGCAGATTTTGCCGTGACCGGCGGCACTCCGTTCCGTTCCCCCGGCACGCTGACGGTGGAGGGTGATTGGAGCAATGCCGCGTTTTTCCTGGCGGCGAAGGCGCTGGGGAGCCGCGTGGAGGTGACGAACCTCTCCCCGGATTCCCCCCAGGGCGACCGGGCGGTCTTTGATCTGCTTCCCGCGCTGGAAGGCCATCCTGTCATTTCCGCCGCCGACATCCCTGATTTGGTTCCCATTCTCGCCGTTACGGCAGCGTGCAAAAACGGTGGGGTGTTCACGGACATCCGGCGGCTGCGGCTGAAGGAATCCGACCGGGTCGCGTCCGTTATTGCCATGGTGGAAGCGCTGGGCGGGAAAGCCCAGTCTTCCGAGGACACCCTGACGGTGTACGGCACGGGGCTGGTCGGCGGGACGGTGGATGCCATGAACGATCACCGCATTGCCATGTCCGCCGCCGTCGCGGCCACGGCCTGCAAAGCCCCCGTGACCATTCTGGGTGCGGAGTGTGTAGAAAAGTCCTATCCAAAATTCTTTGAAGAATATGCCTGTTTAGGAGGTAACTATGAGCAGTACCTACGGTGAGAATTTGAAATTGTCCATTTTCGGTCAATCCCACGGCACGGCCATCGGCATGACGCTGGACGGCATTCCGGCGGGTTTTCCCGTGGACACAGACGCTCTGCAAGCCTTCCTGAACCGCCGCGCCCCCGGTCAGAACGACTGGTCAACGCCCCGAAAGGAAGCTGACCGGCCGGAATTTCTCTCCGGAATTCTGGACGGCTACACCTGCGGCGCACCCATCGCCGCCGCGATTTACAACAAAAACACCCGCTCCGGGGACTATGCCAATCTGAAGGACTGCCCCCGTCCTGGCCATGCGGACCTCACCGCCCAGATCAAGTACGGCGGATTCCAGGACGCCGCCGGGGGCGGACACTTTTCCGGCCGCCTGACCGCGCCGCTGTGCATCGCGGGCGGGCTGTGCAAGCAATGGCTGGAAGGCATGGGGATTCGGATTTTCGCCCACATTTCTGCCATTGCGGGCATTTCCGACACGCCCCTTGACCCCCTCGCCCCGGATATGGATTCCATCCAGCCGGAGTTTCCGGTGGTAAATCAGGACGCGGGGGCGCGGATGCGCGCCGTCATCTCCGCCGCCAGAAGCGACGGCGACAGCGTGGGCGGTATTGTGGAATGCGCCGTCACCGGTCTTCCCGCCGGGGTGGGAGAGCCCATGTTCGGCGGTGTGGAGAGCCGGATCGCCCAGATCGTCTACGGTGTTCCCGCCGTGAAGGGCGTGGAATTCGGCGCGGGCTTTGCCGCCGCAAAACTGCGGGGCAGTCAGAACAACGATGACTATGTTATGACTGACGGTGAAATCCACACCGTTACCAACAATTCCGGCGGCATTCTCGGCGGCATCACCACCGGAATGCCCCTGATTTTCCGGGCAGCCCTCAAGCCCACACCCTCCATTTCCCGCCCCCAGCAGAGCGTCAGCTTAAGCAGTGGAGAAATGCAGGAGCTGGTCATCAAAGGCCGCCACGACCCGTGCATCGTCCCCAGAGCCGTCCCGGTGATCGAGGCCGCAGCCGCCATCGCCATATTCGATATGATTCTGGGCAACACCCAGGCAGACAGGAGGAAACCGTAAATGGACTTGAATGACATTCGCAGTGAAATCGACAAAATTGACGATGAGCTGGTTCGCCTGTTCTGTCAGCGGATGCACGTCGCTGCCCAGATTGCGGACTACAAAAAGGCCAACAATCTGCCCATTTTTCAGCCCGCCCGGGAGCGGGTGAAGCTCCAGGACGTGGCAGAAAAGGCCGGCCCCGAAATGGCCAATTACACCCGGGTTCTGTACTCCATGCTGTTCGAGCTGAGCCGCAGTTACCAGTCCAAGCGCAACAGGGAATTCAGCCCCCTTTACAAAAGCATTACCCAGGCCATCGAGCATACGCCCAAGCTCTTCCCCCAGGCGCCCATGGTCGCCTGTCAGGGCGTGGAGGGCGCTTATTCCCAGATTGCCTGCGAAAAGATTTTCAAAAATCCCTTCATTATGTACTTCAAGTCCTTCGAGGCCGTGTTCAGCGCCATCGATCAGGGACTGTGCCAATACGGCATTCTGCCCATCGAAAACTCCACCGCCGGTTCCGTGAACAAGGTGTACGATCTGATGATTGAGCACAATTTTTCCATTGTCCGCACCTTCCGGCTGAAAATCGACCACAATCTTCTGGTCAATCCCGGCACCAACCTCGCCGACATCAAGGAAGTCTACTCCCACGAGCAGGCCATCAACCAGTGCGGCAACTTCCTCCACAGCCTCCCGGGGGTCAATGTCGTTCCCGTGGACAATACCGCCGTGGCCGCCCGGATGGTCGCCCAGTCCGGCAGGAAAGACGTGGCCGCCCTGTCCAGCCGCGCCTGCGCCGAGTTATACGGGCTTGATTGTCTGCGCTCCTCCGTGCAGGACAAGGGCAACAACCGCACCCGCTTCATCTGCATCAGCCGGAACCTGGAAATCTACCCCGGCTCCGACAAAACCTCCATCATGATGGTTCTGAACCACAAGCCCGGCGCCCTTTACAAGGTGCTGGCGCGGCTCTACACCCTGGGCATCAACGTCACGAAGCTGGAATCCCGCCCCATTCCCGACCGGGAATTTGAGTTCATGTTCTATTTCGATCTGGAAACCTCCATTTATTCCGAGGAATTCGTACAGCTGATGTGTGAGCTGGACGAGATGTGCGAGGAATTCAAATACCTGGGAAGCTACACGGAGGTGGTCTGATGAAGTGCGGACTGCTGGGTCGGAAGCTGGGTCACAGCTACTCCCCCCAGATTCACGCCTGTCTCGGGGATTACTCCTATACCCTCTTTGAAAAAGAGCCGGAAGAAATCGAAGATTTCCTGAAAAACGGGGATTTTACCGGGCTGAACGTCACCATTCCCTACAAAAAAGCGGTCATCCCCTATCTGGCCGAGCTGTCCCCGAATGCTAAAAAGCTGGGGGCTGTGAACACCATCGTCCGTAGATCGGATGGTACTCTTTTCGGTCACAACACGGACTACTTTGGCTTTGCTTCTCTCCTGAAGCGAAGCGGCCTTTCTGTCGCCGGGAAGAAGGTTCTGGTGCTGGGCAGCGGCGGTGCTTCCAATACCGTCACGGCTGTTTTGGCTGAACTGGGCGCTGAGACTGTGGTCATCTCCCGCTCCGGAGAAAACAATTATGGGAACCTACAGCGCCACGAGGATGCCGCCGCCATTGTCAACGCGACCCCCGTCGGCATGTATCCCAACACCGGCGTTTCCCCTGTGGACTTGAAGCGGTTTCCCAAGCTGGAAGGGGTGCTGGATGTGATCTACAACCCCGCCCGCACCCAGCTGCTGCTGGATGCCGAAGCGATTCAAATTCCCTGCTTCAACGGCCTTTGGATGCTGGTCGCCCAGGCCAAGGAATCCGCCGAATATTTTACCGGCAAGTCCATTGACGACGCCGTTATTGCCAAAATCTACGGAACCCTCGCCGCCCAGATGGCAAACATCGTCCTCATCGGAATGCCGGGGTGCGGAAAAAGCACCGTCGGCGCTCTGCTGGCGGACAGGCTGGGTCGGAAGCTGATGGATGCCGACGAAGAAATCGTCCGTCTTGCGGGCAAGCCCATCCCCCAAATTTTCGCTGAGGACGGCGAGACCGTTTTCCGGGACTGGGAGACGAAAGCGCTGTCCCGGCTGGGCAAGCAGTCCGCGCTGGTCATCGCCACCGGCGGCGGCTGTGTGACCCAGATGCGAAACTACCCGCTGCTTCACCAAAACGGCACGATTTTCTGGCTGAAACGGGACATTTCCAAGCTGCCCACCGACGGCCGCCCCCTGTCCCAGGTCAATCCTCTGGACGCGATGTTCGCAAAGCGCGCCCCCATGTACGCCGCCTTTGCCGATCACGCCGTCAGCAATGACGGCACCGCCGAGGAAACCG
>URBH01000059.1 GCA_900546075.1 uncultured Eubacteriales bacterium
AAATTTTTCTACCCCTCAGAATTAAAATGTCCTTGACATGGGGTACACTTCACAGCGAAGACGGAGAGGGGAAATTAGGGCGCGATACCCTCTCAGTCACCTGCGGTGACAGCTCTCCCAAAGGGGGAGCCAAGGACGTATTGGCACAAGAAATGGAGCGTATCTGTACCGATACGCTCCATTCACTGTTTTACGACCACCCAATAAATGCTTACAGGGTATTTTCCGCCACTGCGGCATAATCCGGAAGGCCGTAGCCCCGGATGTGAATTTCGCCCAGGGGAATAACGCGGTAGGCGACGGCGTCGTCCCGGTTGCCTTCGATGACCTTCACAAATGGCCATTTGGTTCCGACCACGATTCCCACATGGTCTGCCCAGCCGGTGCAGTCGCCGAGCCGCTTTTCGTCCCAGTCGTAGAAGATGATGTCGCCGGGGAGAGGCGTGTAGTTGTCGTCCTCCTGCCAGCGGCCAAGCTCTCCGAACAGGCCAATGAGACGCTCACAGCTGCATTCCGTGGGAATGATGTCCGTCAGGCCGCAGCGGATGGAAACGGCGCTGACGAAGGTGGCGCACCAGCTGTCGGTATACTGCACAGTGTAGTTCTGCGCCAGCGGCTCGTGGGAATTGTACAGATCAATGATGGCTTCATGGCTTCCGTCCGATTCCTGACAGCCGAGATAGCTTTCGGCGGTTTGAACGACCTGCATCCGAAGCGTCGCTTCTCCCTCCGAGACCTTTCGGTAAAATCCCCACGGCTCCAGCGCGTAGTGAGCGGCAATGGCCGCAGCAAACAGCAGAAGTGCCAAAATAGGGAGAATGGTGTCTAAATTCTGTTTCTTTTCGGTGATCACGTCGAATCCTCCTGCGATAGGATGGTCACTATTCTACCATACCATTCTCTCTTTCGCAACGAAAAAATACGCCGGATTCGTCTAGGCACGACGAAAACCGGCGTATTTTGCTACAGAAATAGATACAGCCCAAGGGTCAGCAGAGCAAAATTCTGATCTTCCTCGCCGTTGCCGGACATGAGCAGAAGCAGCAGCACGACCATCAGGTCTTCCATGCAGAAGTCCTTTGGAAGAAGCTGGTGCAGAAAATTGCCGATGCCCAAAAGGGAATCTTGGGGTGGTTGGGGTGGTTTTCTCCGGGGCGGCGGGGGAGCGGGACGCTCCTGCCTGCGCGGATTGGAACAGGGCGGATTCTTCTGGCAGGGCGGCTTCCCCTGGGGCTGCGGCGGAGATAAATCGGGATTCCGGCGGGGCGGCTCCTGTCTGGGCGGTTCCGGTCGGGGCGGCTGCTGGGGCTGGGGGACGTCTGCCGGTCGGCGGCGATAGGTGCCGTCGGGCTGGGGAATATAGCGGTTGTACATTCCTTGTCACCTCCCGGTCAGCATTTCTAAGCCGCCGGCATTGAGAAACGCCGAGGCAAGCCGTGCCATTTTTGCCGCACGCATGGCTTTTTCCAGCTTGGCGGAGCGCTCCCGGCTTATGTAGGGGGAGAGCGCCCGAAGCAGCGCCTGCTGGTTTTTGTCAATGCCGGACTGCCGGGTCACCCCGGCGAGCTTCTGCATGACGGAAAAATCCGGAAGCGCCGGAGGGGCAGGCTCCGGCGGCTGTTCCGGCTTTGCCTCCGGCGGCGGACTCATGGCCTGAGCCATGGACATGATCTGCTGCATCATCTGGGGGTTGCTCAGGATGGCCCCCAGCTTTTCCTCCATCTCGCTCATTTGCCGCCTTCCGCTTGGGACAGCAGCTTTTTCGCCTCCGGGGTCGCGAGAAACGCGGAGATGGTTTTCTGCGCTCGGTCGTAATTCCCGGCGGCCGCGTCTTCCATGGCGCTGTTGATTTCATTTGAGTTAAGCTGCTGAAGCGACGCAAGCAGCTGCTGCCCCGCGGGGGACTGGACGAAGCGCATGATCTGCGCAAGCTCCTGTGAATTGGGTGTCGGTTGCATAGGCTTACCTCCATGGGCTGGTGAAACTTCTGCTATAGCATATGCATCCGTTGGAAAAAATGTACACAAAAATCAGCCGCCTTTTTTAACGAAAACACATAGCAAAACCTGCCAATGTATGATATAATCCCAGAAAGACAAAATAAAGGCGGGAGCAATATGAAGATTCTGGTGCTGTCGGATTCCCATTCTGCGCTTCAATTTATGCGGCAATGCGTGGAATCGGTGAAGCCCGACGCGATCATCCATCTTGGGGACTTTTTTGACGACGGCGTGGTCATCCATGAGGAAAATCCGGATATTCCGTTTTATCAGGTGCCGGGGAACTGCGACCGGTTTCGCTGCCCCTCCTGGCAGCCGGAGACGCTGGTGCAGCCCGTGTTTGGCGTGGAGCTTTTCATGACCCACGGGCATAGGCACAACGTGAAAATGGGGTTGGGCGCACTGCTGAAGGACGCCCGCGCCAGCCGGGTGGATGCGGTGCTGTACGGACACACCCACCAGACCGACTGCCGCCGGGAGCCGGACGGCCTTTGGATCCTGAACCCGGGCAGCTGCGGCTACGGCGGCGGAACGGCCGGTCTGATTCAGGTGGAGAACCGGAAAATCGTTACCTGCCGGATTCTCAGGGAAGCGGACCTGTAATTACCCCATGGTGGCAAGGAAAACCATGGCACTGATGAAGCCGATCCCGGAGAGAATCGCGGTGATGATGTTCACTGCCTTTTCCACAAAGTAGCGCCTGTCGGCGGCGTTGGGGTAGGCGGGTTCGCGGTAACGGCGTAAATTCGGGCGGGACAGAGTGTGTTGTTTCATTGGAAAAGCCTCCTTTTGTTTTTCTGACAACAGTATACAAAAGGTTCTGTCCAATAAACCGGACTGATTAAGCTTTTTTGAAAAATTTTTATCCCGGATGTGGGCGTCTTGCAACCCACCGGCAAATATGTTATAATACAGAAAAAGTTACCCGGAGGTATTTTATGGGAAAGACCGGTCAATTTGCGGAGAAGCAGACTGCCGTGCAGTCCACCGGCTTTGAGAAGTTCAAGACGGTGATGTCCAAAATCAATTCCGTCATCAATCTCATCGGCGTCTGGCTCTTCCGGCTGAGAAAGTTCATTATGGCCGCCCCGGTGATTTACGCCGCCATTCGGCTGGCTTCCTATAACGGTCAGCATCTGCCGGAGCAGGTGGGGCTTGATCTGCAATCCACCGGTGAGTTTGCCATGACCGTGAGCCGTCAGCTGGCGGTGATGGGGCCGCTGGGGCTGACGGCGGCATGTCTGCTGCTGATGTTCTGCTCCAGAAAGGCAATGTACCCCTGGGCGATCAGCATTTTCACCCTTGCGCTGCCGGTGCTGCTGCTGGTGAGCAACGTGTATCCCAACTGAGTTTAAGAAAATCTTTTGCGTCTGTTCAAGGTTTCTTCACCAATCGCCGCCGGGAGTATGGTATACTGTAGGTACAGAGGCGGAGACAGTGGGGAAAGCCGATGCCGTGGAAATATCTGCGGATAAGCCAACGGTGTACCCGTGACACGCTGTGTCCCGTGGAGAGAGAAAATTATCATTGTGCGGCGGCTCAGCACTGAGCCGCCGCGTGTTTTTGCGAAGAAAGAAGTCCGCCGGGAACACCCGACGGACAATTTGTTTATTCGCTTTCCAAATCCTGAACCTTTGCATTTTTCCCAAAGTACGCCAGAATATAGCTGACAAAGGAAATGCCCAGAAAAACCGCGTCCACCGCCGCAATGATGCTCACTGCCGCGCTGTCCACGTTGGGGAACAGCACCAGGGCAATCAGGCTGACGAACAGGACGGTGGTGCAGACCTTTCCGGCCATCAGCGCACCGGGAAGCATTTTTCCTTTTTTCAGATGCACCGCCCCCGCGATGAGCTGAAACAGCTCCTTGACGACGAACAGCGCCAGCACCGGGAACAGCTGGGGATGCTTCAGGGAAAGGCATACCGTCAGGGTGAACTGGGTGATCTTATCCGCCAGCGGGTCGAGAATTTTTCCCAGAGTGGAGACCATATTGAAGCGCCGGGCGACCTTTCCGTCGATCAGATCCGTCAGGCAGGAGACCGCCATAATCGTCCCGGCGGTGATATACTGATAGGTCTCGGTCGCGCCCAGATAGATGTAAATGTAGACGGGAATCAGCGCCAGCCGGAACAGGCTCAACAGATTCGGAATGGTGAAAACTTCCTTTTTCCAGTCCTTGATGTGCATGGATCATTCCTCCGAGACGGTTTGTTCTTTATTATAGTCAAAAAATCTCTGTTTATCAAGGGTTCGCAGCCCTTCCAGGAAAATTTTTATAAATTATCCATATTTTTCCGTCAGGGAAGATTGTTCAGGTTCGTCGCCAACGGGTAATGCAGGGCGAGATGCTTCCAGGTATGCTTATCCAGCGTCCCGGTCATCGGAAGGCCGCATAAAATTTGGAAGGACGACAGAGAATCCACCGTCGGTTCGTCCAGAATGCCGGAGTGGGTCGGTTCGGCGACGCTTTTATAAATGTCGGCAAGTACCGTCAGCATGGCCTGCGCCAGATACAGATGGGGGTTGCTTTCTCCCCGGCGGATGACCTGACCGGGGTTGAGAATGACATCCACCGGTTGGGCGGCATCAATGCGCACGAGAGCCGGGGTATAGACTCCGACAACGGCCTCCCATGTCGCCTGATCGGTGACGCCTGTCACCGGCAGACCGTGTTTTCGCTGGAAGGTGGAGACGGCGGCGGTGGTCTCCGGGCCGTAAATGCCGTCGGGAACGATGCGCAGATGGGTGGGGTCATCCTCGGCAATGACCCGGAGCATGGTCTGCAAGCTGCGGATGGGCTGACCAACAAAGGAAGATAGCGGTCTCATCGCGGTGCCTCCTGTCTTACGGGATCCTGATTCCCGGTGCTCAAAGGATTCCCCGGGAACTGGGTCAGGGTGGTGGATTGGGCGTACCGGTTTCTGGGCGGCGTTCCGCTGATGATGGCGGCGGTGTAGGGGAAATTCTCCGGGTCGCGCCAGCTGGTGGTTTCGATGCCGGAGAACTGGTCGTAGATTTCGTCCCAGGTATCGAAATTCACAATACCGGTTTCCGGCAGGCCAAACCGGCGCTGGGCGGCGATGACGGCGCTGCGGGTAGCGGAGCCGAAAATCCCGTCTATGGTGACGGGGGGAATTTCCGGGATGTAGGCGGAAAGGACGCTGAGCATATATTGCAGATGCTCCACCTTCACGCCCCGGTCGCCCTGCTCAATGGGGTTGCTTATCGCCCAGGAGATGGTGTAGAACCGCTGCCCCTGACCGCGCAGCTCCGCAAGACTGGTCACGGCGACGTAGTAGCGCACAAGGGCATACCAGGTCTCCCGGCCGACGACGCCGTCCACGGCAAGATTGACGATCTCCTGGAATTTCCGCACGGCGGCTTCGGTCTGCGCGCCGAAAATGCCGTCCACAAGAGGGATTTTGGGGATGGCAGGGTAGTTCTGGGATATCCGGTTCAGCTCCACCTGCACGATCACCACGCTGGGGCCGGTGGTTCCCCGGCGCAGAGGGGTGCCGGGATAGGAGGTGGTGATGCCCCGGATGGGGGCGTTGTTCACAATCTCCACATTGCCGTAGTAACTGCGCAGAATCCGGACGGTGTCGTACCCTTGCCGCGCCAGATTCTGGCTGCCCCACTGGCTCAGGCCCTCGCAGGTGACGGTGGTGCCGTTGCAGAATTTGGCAGCCAAAGGCTCCACAAAGCCGGGGCGGCGGAGATAGTCGTCGAACAGCTCATCCACCAGCCGGGCGACATTGGTAAAGTAGCTGCGCCCGTTGACGAAAAACTGGTCGTAGGCAGTGGAGTTGGTGATATCAAAGCTGTACCCCCGGCTGCGGTAAAACTCCGTGTACACCCGGTTCAGGGCGAAGGAGACGATGGCGAGGATGTTGGCACGCAGAGCGGCCTCCTCCCAGGTGGGGTAAATTTCGCTGGACGCTACGTTTTTCACATAGTCTGCAAAATTTACGGTGACGTTGGCTGCGTCGGATGACGGCGCGCCGAGATGTACTGTGATTCGCTGCGGGATATAAGGAATGACTTGGGGCATAGGCTACCTCCTACAGATTTTGGGGAGGCGTGTTGAAAATTTCCGTCTGATCCCACTGATTTGGGAACTCCGACAGAGGAATCATCTCCAGATTCTGATTGGTGATGGTTTCGGCGAAAACCTGAAGATTTTCCGCTTCGATCTGCTCATAGCCCTTCAAACGGGCATAGAGATTTACGGTGGTATAGGGCTTTGCCCCGGACTCCGGCTCCTGGCTTTCGGATTTATCCGGCACGGGAAGCTCGATGGGGGTAATCAGCCCGTTCCGGTCGGTCAGGCGCATAGCAAGGGCGGTGCCGTCGGTGGCGGTGACCGCAATGGCCACGTTTTCCAGAGGAAACCGGGCGGTGCTGGTGTAAGCGCGTACCTGTATGTATCCTGTAGCTGACAACAGGATCCCTCCTTTCTCCTACCAGAATATGCGCAGGGCGGCGGGATGGTGACAGGAAAATGCCGCGCCCCCTGTCAGGAGTGGCAGAGGGCGCAGGCCGTATAAAGACGGACAGGGGTAAAACGCTAAGCGGGGAGAAGCGGGAATTCCTTAGTAATTGGTTTATTGCAACATTTTTACGTTGACTACCATGTACGGCGCTACACCGGCCACCCGTAGCTTTACTGGCGTCTACCAACCGGATGGGCTATTCAGAGTTTCCTGAAATATTGGGCGCAAGCAGCTTTGTTCCATCCTCCAGCAGTATATAATCCAACTGGCTTAGAACAATCGGCGTTTCCGCCTGGAGTACTGCATCGGAGTTCCCTGTAAAGTCCAGTTTGACGCGGCTGCCATCCTTCATTATGGCGTAAATTCCATCCTCCCCTAGTTTTGAAGAAATTCCGACTGCATCCGGCTTTGGAATATAGGAAACAGTTGCTCCAAAGGGAGTTATCCGAAACGAGGAAATCTGCACTTCCTCCAGGGAATCTTTGACTTCCCATTGCTTTTCATCCGCATAGCGCCAAACCTTGGCTTGCGTGGAAACGGGCTTTGTGATCAGCTCCACAAACTGATTGTCCGGGGCAAAGGTCACATCGAAATACCATTCCTCATCCGTAAGAATATCTGAGCAGAACAATCCTGCCGCTTCCTCGCCATCCACAATATAGTCCTGACCGGCATACTTTTCTTCAATCTCTTTTTGCAGTTCCAGATTGGTATATTCCAGCGTAATGCCCATTAGGCGGATACGGAAAGATACATCCTTTCCAAAAGGGTCTTCCAGTAATAAGGGTTTACTTGGATCTATCTTTTCACAACGGATGATCATGCAGAATAGAACCGTATTGGGCTGACCATCCTGATCCGTAATCCAGTCGCCACTGTCAAGATACCAATAGTTTTGTTCCGTATCTACAGTTCCGATAGAAGCGATTGCATACGAGTACCCCGCTTTGTTGTTGGCACTGTAATTCCCCATCGACAGTCTCTTGTCATCTATTGTCGGTGGATTTAAGTATTGCTCCAGATTTACATCATTCGGCGCGGTAATCTGGAAAACCAGATAGCCTGTGCTTCCATCGCAAATGGTGGATTTCAGCTCGACAGTCCAATCGTTAATCGTTTGAGACTGTCCTACAATCTGCTCGTTGTTCTGAATGTACTGTATCTGGTCAGAGGATAACGGCGTTTCGCTTCGCGAGGAGAAAATCTGCTGGAACCAGCCATTGACATATGCCACGGTACATCCAACCAACAGCAGAGCCAATACTATCACAGCGGCAATCAGCCATAGTTTCTTTGCGGACAGGCATTTTGCCTTTTTTTCGGAAAAATCCTGCTCGGATTCCTCAATGTATTTTCGGTCTATGTAACTCAAACCGATCAACAGGTTTTGTCCGGTCATACCTCAATTCCCTCCTTTTCCAGATAAGAAGCCAGCCTTGCGCGGGTGCGGCTGAGCTGCATTTTGACCTTGCTTTCCGTGATGCCATAGCGCGCCGCGATTTCCGCAATGGTGTCTACATGCCAGTACCGCCGCAGGAAAATCAGTCTGGTTTCTTTGGGAAGGGTAGCGAGGAAAGCATTCAGCAGCCGGCCGATTTCCTTGCCCTCCAATTCCCGCTCATGGCTGGTATCCGGGATACACAGCGCCATCTCATCCGTCAAAGAGACGACTTCGGCATGTCGCTTGGCCGCATGCTTCCAGTCAAGCCTGTGAAATGAGAGATGGCGGCAGATGGAAGCGAGAAATGCATAGAAGTAAGTGGGACGTTGGGGAGGAACGGTTTCCCACGTTTTCATATAGGTGTCGCTTACGCTTTCTTCTGCGTCTTCCCGGCTACCCAGAATCCTGTTTGCCAGTGTGCGGAGCTTTTTGCCATATGCGGCGTCCGTCTCGGCGATGGCGTCTTCCTTTCTTGCCCAGAACAATTCGATTATTTTTGTGTCATCCAATGAGCTTCACATCCTTTCAGTTCGTTCCTCACCCTAACAGTACGAAGTTTTCTCTCTCGGGTCACATATTTTTGAAAAAAACCGTTTCTAACATTATGTCACATCCGATCGGGAAATACAAGGATGGTTGGAACGGCAAAAAGAACCTGCCACCCGCGTCTGAATGTGGGCGGCAGGTTTTTGTCACAAATATCCCTGCATCTGGCGGATATTGGCGGTCTCGCAGTCCAGCAGCTTCTGGCTCAGTGTGTTGATCTGCTCGTCCTGTTGACCGAACTGATGGAGGGTTTTCAGACCCTTGATCATGCCCCTGGTGTTGCCCTGAATCATCATGTCGGCAATTTTGGAGTCGGTGTTCCGGCCGCCCAGCTTCATCCGGGTCATGAGATTCGACCAGACCCGCACGGAGGGGTCAAGCTCGTCCATGTCCCAGCCCCGCTGGGTGGCGATGGAATGGGCTTCGGTTTCGATGGAATCGTATTCCCGAAGCTGGGATTCCAGCGCTTTCCGCAGCCCGGGACGCATACTGGTGTCCAGCACACTGCGAATGCCGATCTGCCCCATCTGGGTGGTTTTCAGGACGGAGGTCAGAATTTCTCTGCTGTTTTTCATAAAACATCACCGCACTTAGTATGCACATTCTTGCCTTTGTCATGCATAAAATGATTGGATAGAGCAGATATCTTAGGAAAAGGATGTGGTGAATATGTGCGCCATCAGCGGAATGATAAACCTCCCGGCTTCGGAGAAAACCCTTTGCCGAATGTTGGAAACGATGCACCGCCGGGGGCCGGACGACCGGGGCGTGTATCGGGAAAAGGGGTGTACGCTGCTTCATGGGCGGCTTGCCATCATTGACCCGGAGGGCGGCCGCCAGCCCATGACCCTTGCCTGGGCAGGGGAGGAATATGCGTTGGTTTACAACGGGGAGCTGTACAATACCGAGCAGCTGAGAAGCGAGCTGTCCGCCCTGGGACACAGCTTTCTGGGGCATTCCGACACGGAGGTGCTGCTCCATGCCTATGCCCAGTTCGGGGCGGCGTGCGTGGAAAAGCTGAACGGCATTTTTGCCTTCGCCGTGTGGGAAAAGCGCCGGGAACGGCTGTTTCTTGCCCGCGACCGGATCGGGGTGAAGCCCCTGTTTTATAAGAAGCACGCGGGCGGTCTGCTGTTTGCCTCGGAGATCAAGACGATTCTGACATACCCAACCGTGCGGGCGGAACTGGACGAAAACGGCGCTGCCCAGCTGATTCTTCTGGGGCCGGGGCGGCTGCCTGGCAGCGGCGTATTCCGGGGAATTTCCGAGCTGGAACCGGGCTGCTGCGGCTTTTTCGCCGACGGGGAGCTGTGCCTTTGCCGGTACTGGAAGCTGATGGACAGAGAACACCGGGATTCCTTCAATGAAACGGTGGAAAAGGTGCGCTTTCTTGTGACGGATGCCATCCGGCGGCAAATGGTGTCCGACGTTCCCATCGGGACGTTTCTCTCCGGCGGTCTGGATTCCAGCATCATCACTGCCGTCTGCGCCGGGGACATGGAAAAAAGAGGGGAGCGGCTGAAAACCTTCTCCGTGGATTACCTGAACAACGACAAGTATTTTCAGGCGAACAAATTCCAGCCCAATTCCGACAGCAGCTACATTCATCTGATGACGGACGCCTTGCAGACCGACCACCACTGGACGATTCTCGGCGCCGACGAGCTGGCGGCAACCCTGGAGGAAGCCACCGTTGCCCGGGACTTGCCGGGAATGGCGGACGTGGATTTTTCCCTGCTGGCCTTTTGCCGGGAGATTCGGCAGGAGGTAAAGGTCGCCCTGTCCGGAGAATGCGCCGACGAGATTTTCGGCGGCTATCCATGGTATCGCGACCCGGAGGTTCGTGCCAGAGAGGGATTCCCCTGGGCGCAGAATACGGTAGATCGGGCGGCGATCCTGACGCCTGCGATCACCCTCGACCCGGCGGAATTCGTGATGGATGCCTACAACCAGACCTGCCGGGAAAGTGACATTCTCCCCGGTACCTCCGATCAGGAGCGGCGGATGAAGCAGATGGTGAACCTGAATTTCCGCTGGTTCATGCAGACACTGCTGGACAGGAAAGACCGGATGAGCATGTACCATTCTCTGGAGGTTCGCGTGCCCTTCTGCGACTATCGGATTGCGGAATATCTGTACGGCGTTCCCTGGGAATACAAGGACTATCAGGGGCAGGAAAAGGGGCTTCTGCGCCGGGCGGTGGAGGGACTTCTGCCGGAGCAGGTGCTGCACAGGAAAAAGAGCCCTTACCCCAAAACCTTCGACCCCCGGTATGAGCAGCTTATGGAAGCCCGGCTGCAAGCCGTTCTGAACGACCCCGCCGCGCCCCTCTGGCAGCTGGTTTCGGCGGAGGAAGTGAGGAAGCTTCTGCATCGGGAGACGCAGTGGCCGTGGTACGGTCAGCTGATGCGCCGCCCCCAGACCATCGCCTATCTGTGCCAGATCGACTTCTGGCTGCGGCATTATTCCGTGGAGCTGGTTTTCTGAACCATCCACACAAATCTCCTTTACCGGATTTTACGTTGACGGCAGAGAAGGGGTGTGGTAGAATATGGCGGAAGCAGGATTAGGGCAACACCGCGCAATTCGGCAAGAAGTCTCAGCCAGAATTTTTGCCCCAATTCAAAGTTCCGAAAA
>URBH01000060.1 GCA_900546075.1 uncultured Eubacteriales bacterium
AACAGCAGCCGAATAAAACGGTTTTTAACCGTTTTATTGAAAACTAGTATCAGGACGACCCAGGGAGGAAATGCTTATGCCCAGAACCAGCGACAAAGCACAGTTGATTATGGATTATGTCAACCGATTTATTCAGGAGAACGGCTATTCCCCCTCCGTCCGGGAGATCGGGGCGGCAGTGGGTCTGCGCTCCACCGCCTCCGTCAGCTACCACTTGCAGGCGCTGCAGGAGAAGGGGCTGCTCCAGTCCCCCGGCGCAAAGGGACGCAAGCGGGCGCTGGTCACCGGCGCGCGCCCGGGGCAGATTCCCATTGTGGGTGTCGTCACCGCGGGCGTGCCGATCCTGGCGGTGGAAAATCAGGAGGGTACCATGCCCTGGGACGACCCGGGGTGCTTTGCTCTGCGGGTTCGGGGCGACAGCATGATTAACGCCGGTATCCTCAGCGGAGACAAGGTGGTTGTCCGCCCCCAGCCCTCCGCCGACGACGGGCAGATCGTGGTCGCCCGAATCGAGGACGAGGCCACGGTCAAGCGTCTGCGCCGCCGCAGCGGCCAGATCTGGCTCATGCCGGAAAATGACAATTACAGCCCCATCGACGGCACCAACGCGGAGATCATCGGTGTGGTCAAGGCTGTGGTGCGGGAGTATTGAGAAAAAAGTCCGCGCTCCGCGAAAAAAAGTTCTTGACAAACGTACACAAATGGTGTATAAAGGGCGTAACATAAATTGAAACCAACGAAGCGGAAGTAAAGTTGCAAGGCGCATCCACAGAGAGTTCTGCATAGCTGAGAGCAGAGCGAAAAGCGGGGCAGCAAATGGGCCGCCGAGGGCAGAGGGAAATGGGTGACCAGAGTATCTTCTGACGCATTGCCAGCGTTAACGGGCAGACGGCGTGTTGGCGCCGTGCAGAGCGGTCGGTTTTCCGGCAAACAAGGTGGTACCGCAGAAAATTGTTTTTTCTGTCCTTGTTCCCTTAGGGGAACAAGGACTTTTTTATTTCTTTCAGAAAGGAGAAATACCTATGTACGCTCCAGGCAGACGATGGCGACCCCAGGAAAAACCCACAAACCCATCCAACAATCATTTGACTATCAAAAAGGAGTATTTTATTATGAAAAAGGTTATTTCTCTGGTTCTGTCCGTTATGATGATGCTTACCATGTTCGCCGGATGCAGGGCATCCGGAACTGCCGAAACTGCCGCCCCCACGGCTGCCCCCACTTCCGCGACCACCGCCGAAACCGCCGCCGACACCACCCCCGCCGCCCAGGAATTCAACGTTGCCATCGTCCAGCAGCTGGATCACACTTCTCTGGATGAGATCCGCACCGCCATCGTCGCCCAGCTTCAGGCTCAGGCCGAGGAAAAGGGCGTCAAGGTCAACATTCAGGAGTTCAACGGCCAGAACGACGCCACCGTGCTGAACCAGATCGGCGCGCAGGTGGTAGGCGACGGCGTTGACCTGATTATCCCCATCGCAACGCTCGCCGCCCAGTGCATGGTCACTGCCGCCGACGGCACCGACATTCCCATTGTGTACGCCGCCATTTCCGACCCCGAAGCCGCCGGTCTCACCGGCCTTAGTAACGTCACCGGCACCTCCGATGCCCTGAACACCGCCTTCATCCTGGACATGATGCTGGCCGCCAACCCCGACATCAAGACCGTCGGCCTGCTGTACTCCAACTCCGAAGCCAACTCCACCACCCCCATTGCGGAAGCCAAGGCTTACCTCCAGGAAAAGCAGATCGACTTTGTGGAAAAGACCGGCAACACCAGCGGTGAGATCGTAGAAGCCGCCGCCTCCATGGTCGGCCGCGTGGACGCGGTCTTCACCCCCACCGATAACGTGGTCATGGCTGCCGAAGTCACCGTCGCCGAAACCCTGAACGAGGCCGGCATCCCCCACTACACCGGCGCGGATTCCTTCGTAGCCGCCGGCGCCTTCGCCACCTGCGGTGTCAACTACACCGAGCTGGGCACCTACACCGCCGACATGGCCATGGACATCCTGCTGGGCGGCGCGGTTCCCGAATTCCACGTAATGGACGGCGGCATCATCACCGTCAACACCGAAACCGCCGCCACCCTGGGCATTGACTACAGTGCCTTCGCTTCCATGGCCAACACCGTGGTAGAGGTCAAGACCGGCGAATAAGTAAGCAGACGAAAACCTCACACAATCGGGAGGGGCAGCGCCCCTCCCAACCATGCTGTTTTTAGAAGGAGGGGTCAACCATGATCTCAACCGCCGTTATCATGAGCGCGCTGGAGCTGGGCTGCATCTACGCCCTGGTCGCCCTGGCGCTGTTTCTCAGCTTCCGGATATTGAACATCGCCGATATGACCACCGACGGCGCGTTCACCCTGGGCTGCGCCGTGTCCGCCACCATCGCCGTGGCGGGACACCCTTTGCTGGCGCTTCCCGCCGCCATGATCGCGGGCGCCTGCGCCGGATTCATCACGGCCTTTTTGCAGACGAAGCTGAAAATCCCCTCTATTCTCGCCGGTATCATCACCAATACCGGGCTGTATACCGTGAATCTGGCGGTGATGGGCTTTTCCTCCAACGTCAGTATGGTAAAGGCCGACACCATGTTCTCTCTGGTAAAGCCTTACCTGGGAAGCTTTTACAAGCTGATCCCTGCGGCGGTGCTGACCGTCGTCATGGGGGTGCTGCTGGTGCTGTTCCTCAAAACCCGGTTGGGGCTTTCCATCCGCGCCACCGGGGATAACCCGGACATGGTGCGGGCATCCTCTATCAACACCGCCTTCACCGTCACCGTGGGACTGTGCCTGTCCAACGCCATGACCGCCCTCAGCGGCGCGGTGCTGGCGCAGTACCAGAAGACCGCCGACATCAACCTCGGCACCGGCATGGTCATCATCGGCCTTGCCTCCCTGATCATCGGCGAGACCCTCATGCCCAAGGGCAAAACCTGGATGAAGGCGCTGGGGGCAATCCTCGGCTCCATCCTGTACCGGTTCATCATCGCCATTGCTCTGCGGCTGGATCTGCCCAGCGAATGCCTGAAGCTGATCTCCGCCGTCATCGTGGCGCTGGCCATCGGCCTGCCGGCCATCAAATCCGCGGTGCGCCCCGCAACCAAAGGAGGGAAAGTCTGATGCTGCAAATCAGTCACATTTCCAAAACCTTCAACCCCGGCACCGTCAACGAGAAAAAAGCCCTGAACGGCGTTGACCTGCACTTAGACGGCGGCGATTTCGTCACCATTCTCGGCTCCAACGGCGCGGGCAAATCCACCCTGTTCGGAGCAATCGCCGGTTCCTTCGTGGTGGACGAGGGGACTATTCGGCTGGACGGGCAGAACATCACCAATCTCCCGGATTTCAAGCGCAGTAAATTCATCGGTCGCCTTTTCCAGGATCCCCTGAAAGGCACCGCGCCTAACATGACCATTGAGGAAAATCTGGCGCTGGCCTACCTGCGGGCGTCGGAAAAGCGGTCGCCCTTCTCCGTGGTCACGGCGAAGGATCGCGCCGAGTTCCGGGAAAAGCTGGCGCAGCTGGAGCTGGGGCTGGAAGACCGGATGGATCACCCCGTGGGGCTGCTGTCCGGCGGTCAGCGTCAGGCGCTGACACTGCTGATGGCGACGCTGGTGACGCCCAAGCTGCTGCTTCTGGACGAACATACCGCCGCCCTCGACCCCGCCACGGCGGAAAAGGTGCTTGCCCTGACGAAGAAAATCGTGGCGGAGAACCACATCACCTGCCTGATGATCACCCACAACATTCCCTCGGCGCTGTCTCTGGGCAACCGCACCATTATGATGAACAACGGCCGGATCGTGCTGGAGCTGGCGGGCGCGGAGCGGGAGAACATGACCACGGAGCAGTTGCTGAAGGTGTTCCATGAGCAGGGCGTCAGCAACGACCGCATTCTGTTCAGCGCAGAATCATGAGTAAGAACGGCGTGACCGCAAGGGTCACGCCGTTTGGCGTTAACGAGACGGCTTACTCCCACACCGCAGGCCGCAAAATTCAAGAACTGTTTACACCCCCGCCCCTTTTCTTTGCGGCGAAATGTGGTAGAATAGAAAGAAGACTTCACGAGAGGGGGAAGACCATGGGCTGCTGTGTGATTTTCTGCGCCGCGGAGTTTGAAGCGCCGGCGCGGCCGCTGGAAAAAGACGATTACATCATCGCCGCCGACGGCGGCTTGAAGCATACCCGGAAGCTGGGAATTGAACCGAATGAGATCATCGGCGACTTTGACTCTCTGGGCTTCACCCCGCCGGGGGCCGAGATATTCCCGGTGGAAAAGGACGATACCGATGCCATGCTCGCCGTTCGCCGGGGGCTGGAGCTGGGGTATCGGGAATTTCTGCTTTACGGGAGCCTGGACGGCCCCCGGCTTGACCACACCGTAGCCAATTTCCAGACGCTGCAATTTCTCGCCGACCGGGGCGGCGTGGGCTATCTTGTGGGCAACCGGTCGATCGTCACCGTCGTCAAAAACGGCAGCATTGCCTTCCCGGCGGGGCTGAGCGGGAACCTGTCCGTTTTCTGCATGGGCGCGGACGCCCGGGGTGTGACGGAGCGGGGGCTGTATTACACGCTGGAGGACGGCGTGCTGACCAGCGGCTTTCCCCTGGGCGTCAGCAACCACTTTACCGGGGAACCGGCGCACATTTCGGTAAGGGACGGCAGCTTGCTGGTCATCTGGGACAAGGCCACCGGATTCCCCGTCACCGAACAATAATCAGGAGGCACGCTCCATGGAAGAAAGAGATTCTATAACAGAGATTGACCCATCGCTGGGTCTGACTGACGAACAGATTCAGTCGCGCACCCCTGCGGGGAAGCCGGTCTATTCCGGCAAAAGCGAAAAAGAAATCGTTCTGACCCACTGCTTCACCTTTTTCAACCTGATTTTCGTGGTTCTGGCCGTGATGCTCATCATCGGCGGCTCCAGCCCCCTGAACATGGGTTTTCTGGTAGTGGCAGTGATCAACACCGTCATCGGCATCATCCAGGAAATCCGCGCCAAACGGGCGGTGGAGCGGCTGACGCTGGTGGCGGAGCGTCCCGTAACCGTCATCCGGAACGGGACGAAGCAGGAAATCTCCCCGGAGGCCATCGTCAAGGACGATATCGCCGAGTTCGCCTCCGGCGACACCCTCCCCGCCGACGGGATCCTGCGCAGCGGGGAAATGTGGGTGGATGAGTCACTGCTCACCGGCGAAGCCGACGCGGTGACGAAAACCCCCGGGGACGAAGTCAAATCCGGCTCGGCCATTCTCTCCGGCCGGGGGCGGGTGCAGTTCACCGCCGTGGGCGGGGATTCCTTCGCCGCCCGGCTTTCCCGGGAGGCTCAGAAGAACCCCGGCGGGAAAAAGTCGGAAATGATGCGCTCTCTGGACAGGCTGATCCTTTTCGTGGGTATTGCGCTGGTGCCGGTGGGCATTATCCTGTTCTATCAGGAGTTCTGCGTCCTCAAGCTGGGACTGGAAAGCAGCGTGGAGGGAACCGTCGCGGCGCTGGTGGGCATGATCCCCGAGGGGCTGTATCTGCTGACCTCCATCGCCATGGCGGCGTCGGCGGTGAAGCTGAGCCGGAAAAAGGTGCTGGTGCAGGACATGAACTGCATCGAGACCCTGGCGCGGGTGGATGTGCTGTGCGTGGACAAAACCGGCACCATCACCGAGCCGGATATGGAAGTGGAGAATGTCGTTCCCCTGTCCGACGGGAATCCGGAATATCTGGAAGCCGTCCTCACCGCCATGTACGGCGCGTCAGAGCCGGACAACGCCACGGGCAGAGCCATTCACGAGCTGTTTGACGGCGAAACCGACTGGGTCTGCGAAAAGCGCATCCCATTCTCCCCGGAGACCAAGTGGAGCGGGGCGGTGTTCGCGGAGCAGGGCGCGTTTTTGGTTGGCGCGCCGGAATTCATTCTGGCGCAGCGGTTTGAAGAATACCGGGACGCCGTGGACGGCTGGGCAGAGCAGGGCTGCCGGGTGCTGCTGGCCGCCCGGTACGACGGCGACCCCGTCCCCGGCGCATTGGACCCGGCATTGGTGACGCCCCTTGCCCTGATTCTGCTCAGCGGCCGTATCCGGGAGCAGGCGGCGGAGACCTTCGGCTATTTTGACCGTCAGGGCGTGACCGTGAAGGTCATATCCGGCGACAATCCCCACACCGCCAGCCTGATCGCCGCCCGGGCGGGCATTCCCGGGGCTGACCGCTATATTGACACTTCCACGCTGGAAACCGACGAGGACTTTTCCCGGGCGGTGTCGGAAAACACGGTTTTCGGCCGGGTGACGCCGGAAAAGAAGCGCCGCCTGGTGGCGGCGCTGCAAAACCAGGGACACACCGTGGCCATGACCGGCGACGGCGTCAACGATCTGCTTGCCATGAAGCAGGCGGACTGCTCCGTGGCCTTCAGTTCCGGCGCCCAGGCTGCCAGCCAATTGGGCAGTCTCGTGCTGCTGAACAACGATTTTGCCGCCATGCCCGGCATCGTCGCGGAGGGGCGGCGGGTCATCAACAATATTCAGAGGGCGGCGACACTGTTTCTCGTGAAGAATATTTTCTCCCTGTTCCTGTCGGTGATCTCCCTGTTCACGGACTGGCCGTACCCCTTGCAGCCCATGCACTTAACCGTGATCTCCGCGCTGACCATCGGCATTCCCTCGTTCTTCCTCGCCATGGAGCCGAATTACGACCGGGTGACCGGACATTTTCTCCGGGGGGTTCTGCGCCGGGCGTTCCCCGGCGGGCTGACCAACGTGTTTGCCGTGCTGGTGTGTCAGGCGTTTATGGTGGTTTTTGACCTCCCGGCGGCGTCCATCGCCACGGTGTGCGCGGGTATCCTCGCGGTTGTGGGCATGATGGTGCTGTTTCAGGTGTGCAAGCCCTTCGGGACGTTCCGCAGGATCGTGTGGGGCGCCATGCTGGTGTGTCTCATCGTCGTGTTCACCTGCCTTGGGGAGCTGTTCGAGCTGCGTTCCGGCACGGTTCAGACGAACCTTTTGATGCTGACGCTGCTGCTCATGACGCCTACGGTATTTTTCGCCATGCAGCGCCTGTTCGACTGGGGTGAAAAGATATTTTGCCGGGTTTTCCGCAGGGAAAAGACTTGAGAGGGCTTGACCTATTTCTGCGCTATCCGTTTCGTGGGTTTAGCAGGTCGCAAAATCGGAATTTGACGGGGTAAATGATTATGGATGTATGCCGTTTTATTAAGGCTGTGTTGGCTCAGGATGAAAACACAATCAGAAACTTCTTTCACAAAGATGCGTATGTGGATTGGCATTGCTCCAACGAGCACTTTACGGTCGATGAGTTCATTATCGCAAACTGTGAATATCCGGGTGATTGGGATGGAACAGTTGAAAGGGTTGAAGTGATAGGCGATTTACTCATCACGGTAACAAAAGTTTATCCTCAAGATAGAAGTGTGTATTTCCATGTGGTGTCATTCATAAGAACAGCAAATGATAAAATTGTGTCAATAGATGAATACTGGGCTGATGATGGAAATCCTCCACAATGGAGAATTGATAAGCACATAGGCACACCAATTGTACAACTTCCAATTTATTGAAAACCGAACCGCCTGTTGGCTCAATTCCCCCCACCCAAGGAGAAATGTTATGTTAACCTACGAGCTGAAAAAATCCTCGGGTGTTCCCCTTTACGAGGCGCTTTACCGCTGCATCCGGGGGGATATCCTGTCCGGGGCGCTGCGTCCCGGGGAGAAGCTGCCCTCCAAGCGGGCGCTGGCGGAAAATCTGGAGGTCAGCAAGATCACCGTGGAGGCCGCCTACAGTCAGCTGCTGTCCGAGGGCTACATCTGCTCAAGGGAGAAGGTGGGCTATTTCGTGGAGACGGTGGAGCACAGCGCCCCGGTGCCCGCCGCCCCGGCGCGGCGGGCGAAGGAAGACGCAGCCTGCCTTCTTGACCTGACCGCCAACGGCACGGAGCAGTTCCCCTTTTCCGTCTGGTCGCGCTTGCAGCGGGAGGTCATGCTGGACTTTGGGGAAGCGCTTCTCGCGCCCCTGCCCAACCGGGGCGTCCCGGAGCTGCGGCAGGCCATTGCCGGCCATCTGGCGGCCTTCCGGGGAATGCGGGTGGATCCGGAGAACATCCTGATCGGCGCGGGAACGGACTTTCTGTACAATCTTTTGATTCAGCTGCTGGGGCGGGAGAAAATCTATGCCGTGGAGGAGCCGGGCTACGGGAAAATCCGGAAAATCTACGCCGCCGGGGGCGTGAAAACCGTCAGCGCCGCCATGGACGACCGGGGCGTCCTCCCGGAGAGCCTCGGCAGCGCCGATGTACTGCACATTTCCCCCTCCCACCACTTTCCCACCGGCATCGTCACCCCGGTGAGCCGGAGGCGGGAGCTGCTGGACTGGGCGAACCGGGGCAAAAAATGGATCATCGAGGACGACTACGACTCGGAATTCCGCTTCGATGCCCACCCTGTCCCCGCCATGCAGTCCCTGGACGACGGCGGGCGGGTGATCTACATGAACAGCTTCTCCAAGAGCCTCGCGCCCTCCATCCGAATCAGCTATATGGTACTTCCCGGGGGGCTGATGGCGGCGTTTCAGCAGAAGCTGGGCTTTTACAGCTGCACCGTCCCCAGTTTTGAGCAGTACACGCTGGCGCGGTTCATAGGCCGGGGCTTTTTTGAGAAGCACATCAACCGAATGCGGAAATTCTACAAAAGCCGCCGGAATGCCGTGGTTTCTCTGCTGGAAAATTGCGGCTTTTCCGATAAGCTGACCATACAGGAGCAGGACGCGGGACTGCATTTCCTGCTGAATGTGGCGACGTCCCTTTCCGATCAGGCGCTGACGGACAAGCTGGCCACACTTGGCATCCGGGTCAGGACTCTAAGCAGCTACTACCACGACCAGTCGGAAGATTTGCACTGTCTGGTGATCAATTACTCCGGCCTGAAGGAGGAACGGCTGTCGGCGGCGCTGGCGGCGATTTCCGGGGAGCTGGCGTAGATTTCCCTTGCCTTTTCCCGGGTCGGAGGGTATAATAAGCGGAAGAAGATATTTGCAGGGGAGGGACAGATATGGCCGTTTCGCAGTCGTCATACCGTGGGTGCCTGCTGGGACTGGCAGTGGGTGACGCCATGGGATACACCGTGGACAACCGCAGCTGGCAGGAGATTCAGGAGGACTACGGCCCCAACGGCCTGCTGGGTTACGATCTGGTCAACGGCTATGCCGACGTCACCTCCTATACCCAGCTGGCGGCGTTCACCTGCAACGGTCTGCTGTTCGGCCTGACCCGGGGACAGATGCTGGGGAAAATGGCGCCCTTCATCAAATACGTGGGCATGAGCAGCCGGGAATGGGCCGCCTCTCAGCGCCCCTGGGGACGCCCCACCCGGAATTACTGCTGGCTTCTGCGGAAGGCCGAGCTTTGCCGCCGCCACTGCATGGACACCCGGATGCTGGACACCCTGAGCCGTCCCACTCTGGGAACTCCCGAGACCCCCGCCAACAATTATGACAGCCCCGGCGGCATCACCACCGCCATCGGCGTCGGGCTATTTTTCCACGAGGACCGCACCGATCAGCATGAGATCGACCTGCTGGGGGCGGAAGCCGTGGCGCTGACCCAGGGAAGCCCCTCGGCGTTTCTCTCCGGGGCGGTGCTGGCGCACATCATGAGCCGGCTCCTCCGTCAGCCCCATCTGCCCCTGAAACGGCTGGTCATGGAGGCCGTGGAGGCCATGAAGGAGCAGTTCGGCCACCAGTACAGTCAGGCCTTCGAGGTCGCCACATTGGTGCGCCACGCCATCGCCTACTCGGAATCCCCCAATCTCAGACCCGTGGACGTGATGGAGCGTCTGGACTGCGACAGCGCCGCCCAGGTGCTTGCGGGGGCAATTTACACCTGCCTGACCAACTCCGCCGATTTTGACAGCGCCATGATCGCGGCGGTGAACCACTCCGGCCGCAGCGCCGCCGTGGGCGCCGTTACCGGTGCCATTCTGGGGGCGCGGCTGGGAGAGGAAGCCCTGCCGGACTTTTATATCGAGTGCCTGGAGCCTGCAGAGGTTCTGCGGGAGCTGGCGGACGACCTGTACACCGGCTGTCCCATGGAAAAAGGCAACAAGCTGTTCGATCTGGACTGGGACTACAAGTACCTCCACGGCGGGCAGTGAATCGGACATGAATACATCCCCTCCCCAGGGCATAGGATGTCCCGGGGAGGGGATGTTTTTATGCGCAAACGGGATTTGCTGATATTGCTTGCGGCGCTGACCGCGGCGGCGGTGACGGCGGTTGGAATTTTTTCGGGAAGCGCGCTGCCTACCGGCTCCTGGGGGTTGAGCTTCCGGCAGGAGGGCGCGCCGCCCATCGGCAACGCCGGAATCGACCAGCTGAAGCGGTACGACGCCGCATACATCGGCAATACGTCGGAAAAGGTACTGTATCTGACCTTTGACGCGGGCTACGAAAACGGCTGTACGGAAAAAATTCTGGACACGCTGGAAAAGCACAACGTCAAGGCCGCCTTTTTCCTGGTGGGCAACTACATCGAGAAAAACGCCGATCTGGTGCGCCGGATGACGGAGGAAGGGCATACCGTGGGCAACCACACCATGCACCACTACGACATGAGCAGGATTTCCGAAAAGGCGGCGTTCACGAAGGAACTGCAAGACCTGGAAGCGCTGTACAAGGACACCACCGGCCGGGATATGCCAAAATACTACCGTCCGCCCCAGGGAATCTACAGCGAGGAGAATCTGCGCATGGCGCAGGAGCTGGGCTACCGGACGGTTTTCTGGAGCCTTGCCTACGTGGACTGGAACAACGACTCCCAGCCCACCCGGGAGCAGGCGTTTGCCAAGCTGCTGCCCCGGACGCATCCCGGCGCGGTGGTGCTGCTCCACTCCACCTCCAGAACCAACGCGGAAATCCTCGACGAGCTGTTGACCAAGTGGGAGGAAGAGGGCTACCGCTTCGCCACGGTGGAGGAGCTGTTTGCGTCATGACCGGAAACATGTGCCGCCGCAAAGTGAAACTTTGCGGCGGCACTTTTCATACTATTTCTCGATAAAATGGTTAACACCATTTTATCCTGCGAATCCTT
>URBH01000061.1 GCA_900546075.1 uncultured Eubacteriales bacterium
CCCGCCTGCCTGCCCGGCCACCGCAGCAGCAGCGCCCGGTCGGGAAGCTGCCGGAAGGTGCAGGCGGCGAACACATTGGGGTACAGGGTGGGCAGCAGGGAGATCAGCTTCTGAAATTCTCCCTCATCCTCTAAAGAATGGTCGTTGTAGGACACAGTTTTGCAGCGAACCAGCTGGGAGAGGGAATCCACGGCGGCGTCCTTGTCAAAGGCGATTTCTTCCTTGGTGACCGCGGGCTGGGGCTTGGGACGGAAGCGGATGGTGCGGACGGCGACCACGGCAATGAATGCGGCGAGAACCGCGAGAATCCAATATCCGATCATGTTTACAGAACTCCTCTCTTATAAAGCAGCCGGGAAACGGCAATGGTGAACAGCACGCTCACCGGAACCATAATGCCCACGGTACCGGCGTTCAGGGCAGGGACGAAGATGAACAGAATCAGCATCAGCACCACCGGCGCCACGGCGATTTTCCAGTTCCGGCTGACGAAGGCCACGCCCAAGCCACCGAACAGGGCGGGCAGCATCTGGGCAAAGGCCGGTTCCAGCACCGGCGCTTCCAGAACGGGGGTCAGGGGGACGATGAGAATCACGCCGAGGATGATAATGACGGTGGTGACAATGGAGGACGTGGCAATGGCGATGGTGGAGATGATCTCGCCCTCCTCAGAGTTGGCGCTGACGTTGTTCTGCTCCAGAGCGTTGATGGCGCAGGGGAGCTTCAGATTGGAGATGTTGCCGGTGACGAAGCTGAGGTAGGAGCCGCCCGCGCCCAGCATGGGAACGAAGGTAACGGTTTCAATGACGCCCACCGCCCAGTACATGGGCGCGGTGGCAATCAGACCCACCACCAGCGCGCCCCAGTCGGGGGCGGCGCCGAACAGGGCGGCCACCGTCAGGGGAAAGGCCAGCAGCAGAATCATCACGGAAATATTCCAGATGGTGCCGCTGCGGTGAACGGAGTCGATGTAGCTAAGCTTCTTTTTCATGTGGTTACCTCCTTAACCCAGCCACGCGGTGAGGGGAATGGCGGAGGCCATGCCCAGCACCAGGGAAATGGGCAGCGCATAGTCGTTGACCCACGCCCACTTGAGCTTTTTCATGAGCAGCCCACAGACCACCATGATTGCGGCGGATACCGCCATGACGCACACCGGGACAAGTCCGGAGGTGGCGGCATAATCCCCCGGCGTCCACAGGCGGGAGAAATCGCAGAATACGTAGCCCAGGAACGCGGAGATCATGCCGATAAACATGGCATTCTGGAAAATATCCGCCCATTTGGCGTCCCGGTTTTCCAGAACGGTCATGCCCCGCAGCAGCCTTTTGCCGATGACAGGCACCAGCCAGATGCCCACCATGATGGACAGGGTCATCACCAGGGCAATGTTGACGTATTGCTGGGCGGTCAGGGCGCTGATTTTGCCCAGCTCTAAGCCCATGGCGCTGACGGCGTTGGATGCCGCGATGGCCTCATAGCTCAATGAGCCGACCACGCTCAGCCGCAGCCAGGGCAGGGGAATGCCCAGACTTTTGCTTAAGGTAATGACGCTGATGACGATGGACACGGCCGGGGCAATGGTGAACAGCGCGGCGGTTTTGACGGTTTTTTTGATTTTGGCCTGATCCATGCCAATCTCCTTACTGCGGCGCAGAGCCTTAATAAGGAAGAAAACCGACTGTGCCAGAACCACGGCGATCAGGATTCCGGCGAGCAGGTAAAGCACCGGATGGTTGACGCTGAATTCCATGGAAACACCTCCGAAGAAAAGATGGTTTCATTATAGCACGGCGCTGTTCCCGAAACAAGAAGCAATCCGACAGAAAAGAAGGGAAACTCTGAATAAATCGTCTGCGGCTGTGAGCGGATCTTTTTCGCCCATTCTTCCGTATCGAAAACGGGAAATACATACAGTATTCCTCCGCTTTCGATACTTCGACTGGCCGAAAAATCTCTCACTCACAGCTCTTGCCGATTTAATCAGAGCTTCCGAAGATTTCCTGCTTGCTATTTTCCGTCGGATAAGGTAAAATGGTGGGGAGTTTTTGGGAAAGAGGCAACGGAAATGACAAAAGTGGCGTTTGATAACAACAAGTACCTGCAAATGCAGTCCGCCCACATCCGGGAGCGCATTGCCCAGTTTGGCGGCAAGCTGTACCTGGAATTCGGGGGCAAGCTATATGACGACAACCATGCTTCCCGCGTCCTGCCGGGCTTCCGGCCGGACAGCAAGCTGCGGATGCTGCTGCAGCTGAAGGATCAGGTGGAGATGGTGATCGTCATCAACGCCGACGATATCGAAAAAAACAAGGTTCGCGGCGACCTGGGCATCACCTATGACCGGGATGTCATTCGCCTGATCGACATTTTCCGGGGGTTCGGCCTGTATGTTTCCAGCGTGGTGCTGACCCGCTTCCATGAGCAGGCGCTGGCGCGGGCGTTCCAGTCCCGCCTGGAGGGGCTGGGCATCCGGGTCTATCACCATTTTGAGATTCCGGGCTACCCCTCCGACACCGGACATATCGTCAGCCCTGACGGCTTCGGGAAAAACGATTACATCGAAACGACCCGGTCGCTGGTGGTGGTCACGGCCCCCGGCCCCGGCAGCGGCAAGCTGGCGACCTGCCTGAGCCAGCTGTACCACGAGCATATCCGGGGCAACACGGCGGGCTACGCCAAATTTGAGACCTTCCCCATCTGGAACGTGCCGCTGAACCACCCGGTGAACCTGGCCTACGAGGCCGCCACGGCGGATTTGAACGACGTGAACATGATCGACCCCTTCCATCTGGAAGCCTACGGGGTCACCACCGTCAATTACAACCGGGATGTGGAGGCATTCCCCGTGCTGGTGGCGATTTTTGAGAAAATTCTGGGGCACTGCCCCTACAAATCCCCCACGGACATGGGCGTGAATATGGTGGGCAACTGCATCGTGGATGACGAAGCCGCCCGGTTTGCCTCCCGGCAGGAGATCATCCGCCGGTACTATGAGGCTCTGTGCGAGCAGAAGCAGGGCAAGGGCAGCGACGAGACGGTGCGCAAGCTGGAGCTGCTGATGAAAAAGGCCGGTGTGACCCCGGAGGAACGGAAGGTGGTTGCCCCCGCCTTGCAGCGGGCGGAGCAGACCGGCGCGCCTGCCGCCGCCATGGAGCTGCCTGACGGCACCATTGTCACCGGAAAGACCTCCGACCTTCTGGGCGCGTCTTCGGCGCTGCTGCTGAACGCGCTGAAAAAGCTGGCGGGTATGCGGGACAGCCTGCACCTGATCTCCCCGGTGGTGCTTGACCCCATCCAGCATCTGAAGGTTGACCACTTGGGCAACCGCAATCCCCGCCTCCATACCGACGAGACGCTGATCGCCCTGTCCATCTGCGCCGCCACCAACCCCATGGCGGAGCTGGCCATGGAGCAGCTGGACAAGCTGCGGGGCTGCGAGGTACATTCCTCGGTGATATTGTCCGCCGTGGACGAAAAGACCTTCAAGCGCCTGGGTGTCAACCTGACCTGCGAGCCGAGATATAAGGGATAAATAAAAATGCAGAATGCCGAAACAACGGCATTCTGCATTTTTTGTGGGATAAAGATTAGGCTCTCTGCTCGCAGTAGATGCACCTGTGGATGCCCGCGGCCTTGTCGGTGCAGCGGAACAGCTGGGGCAGCTCCTGCTCGGTTTGGGTGATGCACTTGGGGTTGCGGCAGACGCGGTCGTATTCCAGACCGGTCGTGTCAATGGCTTCCTTCATGGGATTCCGGGCGGCTTCGTCCAGAAGCTTCAGGATCAGCGCCATGCGCATATATTTGCCGTTCAGCGCCTGACGGAAATAGGCGGCTCTGGGGTCGTCGTCCACCCTGACGCTGATCTCGTTGACCCGGGGCAGGGGGTGCAGGACGCACATTTTTTCCTTCGCCAGCTTCATTTTCTCGGTATCGAGAACGTAGCTGTCCTTGAGCCGCTCGTACTCCCAGGGGTCGTCGAAGCGCTCCCGCTGGATGCGGGTCATGTACAGCACGTCAAGATCGGGCATGGCTTCCTCCAGAGAGGACACTTCCGTATAGGGAATCCCCTGATTTTCAAACACGTTGTACCGGATAAATCCGGGAATTTTCAACTCTTCCGGGGAAATCAGAACAAATTGAATGCCCTTGTAGCGGCTCATGGCCTCAATCAGGGAGTGAACCGTCCGGCCGTATTTCAGGTCGCCGCACAATCCGATGGTGAGATTATCCAGCCGCCCCATTTCCCGGGAAATGGTCAGCAGGTCGGCAAGGGTCTGGGTGGGGTGGTTGTGGCCGCCGTCTCCGGCGTTGATGACGGGAATGGAGGCCGCCTGACTTGCCACATAGGGTGCGCCCTCCTTGGGATGGCGCATGGCGATGATGTCGGCGTAGCAGCTGACGATTTTGGCGGTATCCGCCACGCTTTCGCCCTTGGAGGCAGAGGAAGAACTGGCTTCGCTGAAGCCGATGACGCTTCCGCCCAGCTCCAGCATCGCGGCCTCAAAGCTCAGGCGGGTGCGGGTGGAGGGTTCAAAGAACAGGGTTGCCAGCTTCTTGTGGGCGCACCTGTCCCAGTAGGCTTCCGGGTGGGCAATGATGTCCTTGGCGGTGGCGATCAGCCCATCCAGCTCGTCCACCCCTAAATCCAGAATGCTGTTGAGACTCTTCATGCCTTCGCTCCGTTCACGGCAAGATAGTTTTTGATCCGCGCCACATTCTCGTCGTTGGCGGGATTTTCTTCCAGATAGGCGATGATGTCGTACACGTCCACCACGGAGTAGACGGGGAAGCCGAATTCCTCCTCCACTTCCTCCATGGCCAGCTTTTCACCCTTGCCCCGCTCCTTCCGGTCGACCATGATGAAGGTGGCGGCGACCTTGACGCCCTCCAGATGGCGAAGAATCGCCATGCTTTCCCGGATGGCAGTCCCGGCGGTGATGACGTCCTCCACGATGACCACGTCCTCACCGGCCTTGGGGACATAGCCCACAAACACGCCGCCCTCGCCGTGATCCTTGGCTTCCTTGCGGTTGAAGAAGAAGGGAACGTCCAGCCCGTCCCGGCTCAGGGCGACGGCGGCGGACACGGCGATGGAAATGCCCTTGTAGGCGGGGCCGTAGAGGACGGCCTTCCGCTCGCCCAGCTTTTCCCGGTAGGCGCGGGCGTAGAATTCGCCCAGGGTCGCGATTTCCTGACCGGTTTTGATCTCCCCGGCGTTGATGAAATAGGGGATTTTCCGGCCGGATTTGGCGGTGAAATCGCCGAATTTCAGCACCCCGGCCTTTTCCAGGAACTGAATGAATTCTCTTTTGTAGCTTTCCAAAATGGTTCCTCCTTCTTTCAATCGCAGAATTCCGCCACGCAGCGCTCGTAGGCGGCAACGGGGTCGGCGGCGGCGGTGATTGGGCGGCCGACCACGATGTAGTCCGAGCCGATGGCCTTGGCGGCGGCGGGTGTCATCACCCGCTTCTGGTCGCCCACATCGCCGTCGGCGAAACGGACGCCGGGGGTCACGGTGAGGAAAGTTTTGCCGCAGCGCTCGTGTACCTTCCCCGCTTCCAGGGGGGAGCAGACCACGCCGTCCAGACCGGCATTCTTCGCCGTCTCGGCGTAGTGCATGACCACCTGGTCAATGGGTTCGTGAATGAGCAGATCGGATTCCATGGCCGCCTGATCGGTGGAGGTCAGCTGGGTCACGGCGATCAGCAGGGGACGGGTGCCGTCCTCCCGGGTCAGACCCTCCAGCGCGGCCTTCATCATAGCGGTGGTACCGGCGGCATGGAGGTTGGTGATGTCTACGTCCAGATTCCGCAGAACGGACATGGCCTTTTTCACGGTGTTGGGGATGTCGTGAAGCTTTAAGTCCAGAAAAATCTTGTGTCCCCGGGCTTTGATCTCCCGGACGATGGCGGGACCTTCCGCGTAGTACAGCTCCATGCCGATCTTCACGAAGGGCTTCCGGCCGGTGAATTTGTCCAGAAAAGCGAAGGTCGCCTCGGCGGATGAAAAATCGCAGGCAACAATGACGTCCTTACCCATTATTTCGCGCCTCCTATGATGTCTTTCAAATTTTCAATTTTGTATTTTTCCATGACGGCGGGAAGCTCCCGGATGATATCCCGGCAGGCGTAGGGGTTTACGAGGTTGGCCGCGCCCACCTCTACGGCGGTAGCGCCGGCCAGCATCATTTCCACCACATCTTCGGCGCTGCTGACGCCGCCCATGCCCACAACGGGGATTTTCACTGCGCCCGCGACCTGATAGACCATGCGAAGCGCCACCGGGAAGATGGCGGGGCCGGAAAAGCCGCCCATTTTATTGGCAATGATGGGTCTCCGGGTACGCAGATCAATGCGCATACCAAGCATCGTGTTGATCAGGCTGATTCCGTCCGCACCGGCATCCTCACAGGCTTTGGCAATGGACACAATGTCGGTGACGTTGGGGGAGAGCTTGACGATAACAGGCTTTTTCGTGACCTTTTTCACCGCCGCCGTCACCTCCGCGGCGGCTTCCGGGCAGGTGCCGAAGCTCATGCCGCCGCCGTGAACATTGGGACAGCTGACGTTGACCTCCAGCCAGCCTACCTGTTCCTCCTTATCCAGCTTTTCACAGGTGTAAGCGTAATCCGCCACGGAAAAGCCGGAGACGTTGGCCATGACCGGCTTGTGAAAGCATTTCTTCAGCTTCGGGAGTTCTTCGGCAATGACCTTCTCTACGCCGGGATTTTGCAGCCCCACGGCGTTGATCATGCCGCTTGTACACTCGGCAATGCGGGGCGTGGGATTTCCGAAGCGGGGTTCTTTTGTGGTTCCCTTGAAGGAGAAGGTGCCGAGGCAGTTGATGTCGTACAGCTCGGCGAACTCGTAGCCATAGCCGAAGGTGCCGGAGGCGGGGATGACTGGGTTGTCCAGCTCGATGCCGCAGAGATTGACGCTCAGGCTTCCCATAGAATCTCCTCCTTCTTCATGACGGGGCCGTCCTTGCAGATGCGCTTGTAGCCCGTGAGGGTCTTGCAGGAGCAGCCCATACAGGCGCCGAAGCCGCAGCCCATCCGTTCCTCAAAGCTCATTTGGCCGGAGGTGCGGGTGGCTTTATACACCGCCTTGAGCATCGGCTCCGGGCCGCAGGTGTAGAAATAGGAATAATCAAGCCGGGAAAGAGGCGTGGTGGCGAAGCCCTTGACGCCATAGCTTCCGTCGGCGGTGGCGACGATCACCCGGCACCCCAGCGCCCGGAATTCCCCTTCGTAGAATATTTCCGATTGGGTGTTGAAGCCCAGAATCACCGTCACCTGCTTGCCCATGGCGAGCAGCCGTTTGGCAAGGTGGTACAGCGGCGGGACGCCCACGCCGCCGCCTAAGAGGACGGGACAGTCCCCGGCGGGGGCAAGGTCGTAGCCGTTGCCCAGGCCGGTCAGAATGTCCAGCTTCTCTCCGGGAACCATCCGGGAGAGGATTTCCGTACCCTTGCCCACCACCTTGTAAACAATGGTGAGGGTACTGCAGTCATAGTCGCACACGGAGATGGGGCGGCGGAGGAACTTCCCTGTAATTTGAATGTTGACAAACTGCCCCGGCGCGGTGATGGCGGAGGTGTCTCCGGAAAGCGCCATTTTGTAGACGCAGTCCGTCAGGGGGGTATTGGAAAGAATCGTGAAAATGCTCTGTTTCATGGTCGCTCCTTCCGGGAAATGGATTGTACGTCGTGTGTATGCGTAGAGAATCGAGCTGCCTACCCAATGGTGTTGGTCATGGGATGCAGGGAGAAACGCATTGCCTGCGGGCGCTGCCCGCTCAGGCGTCGATGGTGGAGATGGTCAGCGTGGTTTCTTCCAGCACATCCAGCAGAACCCGGATGGTGTCCAGCGCGGTAAACAGCGTCACGTTATGCTCCGTGGCGATCCGGCGGATTTTTATGCCGTCCCGGCCGTTGGAGCCGGGGTCGCGGGTGTTGATGACGTAGGCAATGTGTCCCTGACGCAGGGCGTTGGGAATTTCGTCGCTTCCGTCGCTGATCTTGCCCAGAACATGGGTGCGGATGCCGTTTTCCTTCAGGAACATGGCGGTGCCGGCGGTGGCCTCGATGTTGAAGCCCAGACGGTAGAACCGGCGGATCAGGGGCAGCGCTTCCTCCTTGTCCCGGTCGGCAATGGTGGCAAGCACGGTGCCGTAGTTTTGCAGCTTCATGCCTGAGGCCTGCAGCGCCTTATACAGGGCGCGGGTCATGGTGCGGTCATAGCCGATGGCCTCGCCGGTGGACTTCATTTCGGGGGTCAGATAGGCGTCCAGACCGCGGATTTTGTTGAAGGAGAACACCGGCGCTTTGACGTACCAGCGTTCCTTTTCGGCGGGGTAGATGTCGAAGAAGCCCTGCTCCTTCAGGCTCAGACCCAGAATCACGTCGGTGGCAATGTCCGCCAGGCTGTAGCCCGTGGCCTTGCTCAGGAAGGGCACCGTGCGGGAGGAACGGGGGTTGACCTCGATGACGGACACGTTGTCCTCCGGGTCGACGATGAACTGCACGTTGAACAGGCCGACAATGCCGATGCCCAGACCCAGCTTCTTGGCGTATTGCAGAATGATGCCCTTGACCTTGTCGGAGATGGAGAAGGAGGGGTAGACGGAGATGGAGTCGCCGGAGTGGACGCCGGTGCGCTCCACCAGCTCCATAATGCCGGGGACGAACACGTCCCGCCCGTCGCAGATGGCGTCGATCTCCACTTCCCGACCCTGAATGTATTTGTCCACCAGAACGGGCTTGTCCTCGTCGATTTCCACGGCGCTTTTCAGGTAGCGGCGCAGCTGGCTCTCGTTCGCCACAATCTGCATGGCGCGGCCGCCCAGCACGAAGCTGGGACGCACCAGCACGGGGTAGCCGATCTCGTTTGCCGCTGCCAGGCCGTCCTCGATTTTGGTGACGGCTCTGCCCTTGGGCTGGGGGATGTTCAGTTCCTTCAGGAGCTTTTCGAAGGCGTCCCGGTTTTCGGCTCTGTCGATGGCCTCGCAGCCGGTGCCGATGATCTTCACGCCCCGGTCGTGGAGGGGCTGAGCCAGATTGATGGCGGTCTGACCGCCCAGAGACGCGATCACGCCGTCGGGCTTTTCAAAGTCGATGATGTTCATCACATCCTCGGGGGTCAGAGGCTCGAAGTACAGCTTGTCGGCGGTGGTGTAGTCGGTGGAGACGGTCTCGGGGTTATTGTTGATGATGATGGCCTCGTAGCCCGCCTTCTTGATGGTCATAACGGCGTGGACGGTGGAGTAGTCAAATTCCACGCCCTGACCGATGCGGATGGGGCCTGCGCCCAGCACTACGATCTTCTTTTTGTTCGTCAGCCGGGAGACGTTTCCGCCGGTGTAGGAGGAGTAGAAGTAGGGGATATACGCGCCGGTGTGGCAGGTGTCCACCATGCGGAAGGCCGGGAACATACCGTGTTCTCTGCGGAAATCGGACACGTCCGTCTCGGAGCATTTCCACAGCCGGCTTACATATTTGTCGCTGAAGCCCATCTTCTTGGCGTCCAGAAGGGCTTCCGGCTCTTTGACATGGAGCTTTAAGTATTCCTCCATGTCCACGATGCGCTTGATGGCGTTCAGGAAGTAGACGTCAATGGCGGTGATCTCATGAATCTGCTCCACGGTGACGCCCCGGTAGATGATTTCCGCGATGGCAAAAATGTTGTCGGAGCGGAACACGCTGATGTAGTCCAGCAACTCCTCCGTGGTCATGTCGTCGAATTTGTGGTGGTAGATATGGTTCGCGCCTACCTCCAGGGAACGGATGCCCTTGAGCAGGGATTCCTCCAGATTGGAGCCGATGCCCATGACCTCGCCGGTGGCCATCATCTGGGTACCCAGAATGTTGATGGCGGAGGTGAACTTGTCAAAGGGGAACCGGGGCAGCTTGGTGATGACGTAGTCCAGCTTCGGCTCAAAGGCGGCGTTGGTGTTGGCAATCTTGATGTCCTCCAGCGCCATGCCCACGGCGATTTTCGCGGTGACCCGGGCAATGGGGTAGCCGGAGGCCTTGGAGGCCAGCGCGGAGGAACGGGAGACACGGGGGTTGACCTCGATGAGGTAGTATTTGGAGGAATTGGGGTCGAGGGCAAACTGGACGTTGCAGCCGCCCTCCACCTTCAGCGCCCGGATGATCTTGATGGCGGAGTCGTTGAGCATCTTCCTGTCGTGATCGCTGAGGGTCATGATGGGGGCGACCACCATGCTGTCACCGGTGTGGACGCCTACCGGGTCAATGTTCTCCATGCCGCAGATGGTGATGGCGTGGTCATTAGAGTCCCGCATGACCTCGAATTCGATCTCCTTGTAGCCCTTGACGGACTTCTCCACCAGAACCTGATGGACAGGGGAGAGGGCGAAGGCGTTGAGGCCGATCTCCACTAGCTCGTCTTCATTGTAGGCAAAGCCGCCGCCGGTGCCGCCCAGAGTAAAGGCGGGGCGAAGCACCACGGGATAGCCGATGCGCTTGGCGGCCTCCTTGGCCTCCTCCAGAGAGTAGGAAATTTCGGAGGGGATGACCGGCTCGCCGATGGACTGGCACAGCTCCTTGAAAAGCTCCCGATCCTCGGCGCGCTCAATGGACTCGCTGGAGGTACCCAGCAGCCTGACCCGGCATTCCCGGAGAATGCCCTTCTTTTCCAGCTGCATGGCCAGATTCAGACCCGTCTGACCGCCGATGCCGGGGATGATGGCGTCCGGCCGCTCAAAGCGGACGA
>URBH01000062.1 GCA_900546075.1 uncultured Eubacteriales bacterium
GAACGGAGAACGAGCCGCTTTCTGGCGTTGCCTTCAAGGTAGTGGATGGCAGCGGTGCTGCCGTTGGCCCCGATGACGGCGTTTATTACACGGACAAGGCGGGTGAGATCGTTTTGAACGGTCTGGAACCCGGTACTACCGTAGTTGCCCGTGAGATCAAATCTGTGGATGGATTCGTGCTGGACGGCACACCCCAGGACATTCTCATCAAGGCAGGGACGGTGCAAAATCTGACCTTCTGGAACAAGCGTCAGGGCGCGCTGATTATCAACAAGCTATCCTCTCTGGACCGCAAGACGCCGCTGAAAGGCGTTACCTTCAAGATCACTACGGCTGCCGGCGAATTTGTCCCCGACGAAAACGGGAAAATCAGCTCCAACGGTCTGTACTATACCAACGAAAGCGGGCAGATCATCCTCAAGGGCGTCACCGGCACACTGGTGGTGACAGAGGAAAAATCCATCGACGGTTACACCATCGACGAAAATACCCGCACCCAAACCGTTGTAGTCAACCCCGACGATACGCAGTCCTTGTATTTTTATAACGCCCCCATCGGCGGCGTGGAGCTCATCAAGGTCAATGCGGCGGACAAAAGCCAGCGCATCCCCAACACCACCTTCGAGATCCGCCGTGTCAGCGATGGCGGACTGGTGGACACCGTCACCACCGGGCCGGATGGCCGCGTGTATGTGCCCTTGGCAAGTGACAGCTATTACGCCGTGGAGACTGAGGCAGGCAAGGGATACCAGCTTGACAGCACGCCCATTTATTTTACCGTGGAAGAGGGAAAGATGACCACCAAGACGGTGACTAACAAGGCTATTTCCGGCATCCTGATCCACAAGGTCAATGCCATCACCGGCGAGGGTATCCCCGGCGTGACCTTCCTGCTTTATGACGGCAATCATCGTCCCATCGGGGAGTATACCAGCGACCAGCGCGGCTATGTCTACATCGACGATCTGACCGAGAGCGGACGCTTTTATCTGCGGGAACTGGAGAATGAGGGATATGTTTCGGATACTGAACTGAAAACCGTCTATGTCCGTAGCGGCGAGGTGACGGAGCTGACATGGGAGAATACGCCGATCTGTGGACAGATTCAGGTTATCAAAAAATCTGCGAACGACAATCCTATCAACGGTCTGCCTGCGGGGACGCTGCTGGAGGGTGCGGTATTTGAAATCACCGATAAGGCAGGAAATGTTGTTGATACCATTCGCACCAATAACCGGGGATTGGCCGTCTCCAAGCGGTTGCCCTTGTCGCGGTATTTTGTGCGCGAGGTCAAGGCACCGGAACATTACGGTATCAGCGAAAAGGAACTGACAGTCTACCTTGAACATGAGGGTCAGATCGTCCGCATTGAGACAGAGAATAAGAGCCTTGCTACTGGCATTTCCATTACCAAGACCGGCCCCAAGGAGATCATGGCCAATCAGCCGGTTCGGTATGCGTTCTCGAATATCGCCAACACCTCCAATGTCAGCCTGAGCAATTTTTACTGGAGAGATACCATCCCGGCACAGGTGCGTTTGGAAAAGGTTGTAACAGGCACTTATAACTTCCCCGGCACTTACAAAATCGTCTACCGTGTCAATGGGGGCGATTACCGCACACTGGCCGACAACCTCTCCACCAGCAAGAATTACACGCTGGCAGCGTCCTCGGTGGCGTTGGGTTTGGCCTCCAACGAGCGCGTGACGGAGATCATGTTCGTATTCGGGCAGGCCCCGGCGGGCTTTAGTCAGGTCGAAGCACCCTATCTCCACTGTAAAGCTGTGGCCGGGCTGCCCGCAGGTTCCTTTGTAAATGTAGCTGACGCAGGCGGCACCTATAACGGAACATGGGTGCAGGCGGTAAGCCGCTGGGTGACATCCGTATATGGAAAGCCCACTGTTCCTAAGCTGCCTCGCACGGGATATTGATGCTGTCGAAATGTGTCTCACATTGAGCCGCATTTTTGAGACCGCTCCTGAAAAGGGGCGGCCTCTTTTTGCGTAAAGGGGGATTACATGAGACGAAATCAAAATCAGAACCCGCTGCTGTGGCTGCTGCCTGTGCCGATGGTGCTTTGGCTGGCAGCGCTGCTTGCAACAGAGTATAAGGCCGGAATGACCATGTTTACGCTGATGGGGCGGTTTTCGTGGCTGATGGAGCATCCCTTTTCTGTGCGGTGGACGCCGTACACGCCGAAATTTATGCTGTGGGCGCTGGCGGCCTATGGCTTTGCCGTGACGCTCTATCTCTCCACCTGTGAGAACCGCAGGCCGGGCGAGGAGCACGGCTCTGCAAAATGGGGCAGCGCCAAACGGCTGAACGCCAAATACCGGGACAAAGACCCACACAACAACACCATCTTGACGCAGAATGTCCGCATGAGCCTGAACGGCAAAATGCACCGGCGCAATTTGCTCCAAATCGTGATCGGCGGCTCCGGTGCGGGCAAGACACGCTTTTTTGTGAAGCCGAACCTGATGGAGGCAAATTGTAGCTTTCTTGTGACTGACCCCAAGGGGGAAACGCTCCGGGCCGTAGCGCCGCTGCTGCTCGAAAGGGGCTATGTTATCAAGGTGTTTGACCTGATCGAGCCATCCCGCTCGGACAGCTTCAATGCCTTTGCCTACATCAAGGATGATAAGGATGTGATGAAGCTGGTGAATAACTTTATCAAGAATACTACACCAAAGGGCGCACAACAGAACGATCCGTTTTGGGAGCGCTCGGAAATCGCACTGGATACAGCTCTCATCCTGTACCTGATCCATGAAGCGCCCCCGGAGGAGCAGAACTTTGAAATGCTCATTTACATGATTGAAAACGGCGGGGCCAGAGAGGATGACGATGACTACCAATCTCCCTTAGACCTTCTGTTTGAGGCACTGGAGGAGGAATACCCGAATCACATCGCCGTGCGGGAATATAAGATTTACAAACAGGCGGCTGGCAAAACGGCCAAAAGCATCCTGATTTCCGCAGCGGTGCGGCTGTCTGCCTTTATCCTGCCGGAGATCCAGAATATCACCGCCAAGGACGACATGGAGCTTGAAAAAATGGGAGAGCGCAAGCAGGCTGTGTTTGCCATTATCCCGGATAATGACGGCACCTTTAATTACGTTGTGGGTATGCTCTACACCTGCGCCTTTCAGAGCCTTTACTATCAGGCCGACAAGGTACACCAAAGGGCGCTGCCCGTTCCCGTGTGAATGATGATGGACGAGTTTTGTAATGTCTCTCTCCCAGATGATTTCGGCAAGCTGCAAGCTACCATGCGCAGCCGCAACATCATGTCCACCATTGTTTTGCAGAACATTTCCGCTCTCAAAGCGCTGTTCAAGGACGATTGGGAGGGCTTGATCGGTAACGCGGACACTCTATTGTACTTGGGCGGCAACGAGGTCAGCACCTTCAAATATATCTCTGAGCTACTGGGAAAGGAAACGCTGGATACCCGGACGCGCAGTGTATCCAAGGGGCGCAGCGGCTCCAGCAGCGTGAACTACCAGCAGACCGGGCGGGAGTTGATGACCCCGGACGAGGTGCGGGCGCTGGATAATGACCACTGCATTTTGTTTATCCGCGGTGAGTTGCCGGTGATGGACAGAAAGTATGACATCCTAAAGCATCCCGGCCTGAAGCTGACGGAGGATGGCGGTGCCGCACCGTATATCCACCGCCCCGGCCTGACCTATGCGCTGGAGGACTTGCCGTTGTCCACGGACAGCTGGGAGTCCATTGAAATTATTGAATGAATAGGAGAATGACACCATGAAGAAGAATCGTATTCCGTCTGAAGCCGACCGCAGGACTATCCGGGCCGGGCGCTGCTATGGGGCGCTCGTTTTGACCGTGCTGGCCTGCGCCGCACTGACCTGTCCCGCGTTGGCCGCTGATGACCCGCTGACCATCGTGGGGAATTTGTCTGACTTCGTGTTTTCCATCATCAAGGCTTTGGGCGTTATCATTCTCGGCTGGGGCATCGTGCAGGTGGGCATGAGCATCCAGTCTCACGACGCCAGCCAGAGGACGCAGGGCTTTTTGTGCCTTTTCGGCGGTTTGATGATTGCATTTGCAAAGGAAATTTTGAGCGCCATTGGTGCAGTCTAACGGAAAGGGGCAGGCCGTGGAGCCTGCCCCTCTTACTTCTCTGGAGAAATGGGGTGAAATTATTTGAATAACTGGATCGTCGGCAATCTGCAAGCGTCCTTTGATACATGGAACGAAAAGCTGACAGAGATATGGAGCCTTGTCACCACCACGCCGCAAGCCTTTCGCGGCGGCGAGATTTGGAATACCATCGTCACTATCAATGACGGTCTGAAAGCCTTCGGCTATGGCCTGCTGGTGCTGTTTTTCGCTATGAGCGTGTTCCGCTCTGCCGCCAGCTTCCGCGACCTCCAGCGCCCGGAATTTGCCCTGCGGCATTTCATTCGCTTCATAATCGCAAAGGTGGCCGTGGGAAGTGCTATGGAAATTATGACTGCCGTGTTTTCTGTGTGCGGTGGCGTGGTGCAGTCCATCATGGGCAGCATCGGCGGCATGAGTGCCGCCAGCGTGACACTGCCGCAGGAGATAGCTGACGCTATCGAAGAAGTGGGCTTCTTTCAGTCCGTCCCCCTCTGGATGGTCACATTCTTGGGGAGCCTGTTCATCACAGTATTGTCATTTATTTTGATTATGACCGTCTACGGGCGTTTTTTTCGGCTGTATATGTTTACGGCTCTGGCCCCGCTGCCGCTGGCCTCTTTTGCGGGGGAGGATACCTCTTTTATGGGGAAAGCCTTCCTGAAAAGCTATCTCGGTGTCTGCATGGAGGGTGCTATCGTGGTGCTGGCCTGTTTGATTTTTTCCGCCTTTGCCGCCAGCGGCGCGCCGATTGCGGATACTTCGCTGCCCGTTGTTACGATGAGCTGGCAGTATGTAGCGCAGACCATTTTCAATATGCTGATATTGGTGGCCCTTATCAAAGGTGCGGAACGCATCGCAAAGGAGATGTTCGGGCTATAAGACAAGAAAACGGCGGGCCGAAGCCCGCCGTTTTTCAGTCCCCATATTCAGGGATGGGTACGCCGTTGCACAGTTGAAAGCCAGTGATGGTACGGCCCTCCGCATTGGCACGGTGCAGGTCATTTTTGATCTGCCGCTCGGCCAGCCGCAGCATCTGCCGTTCCTGTACCCACTCCACCACTGGGCGGAGCCAGCAGGACAGCGCCAGCAATCCGAAAAATGCCAGAACGCCGTAGAACACAAAGGGATGTTCCGCTGCCCATTGGGGATAGATGCGGCCTACGCCCAGCCAGACCAGAATGGGCAGAAGTTGCAGATGCAGGAGCAGAGCGAACACCAACCGGATCGCAAAGATAAACAGAACAAATGCGGCGAAAGCAAGAAGTACCTGTTGCAGGATCGTCATAGTAAAAACCTCCTATATTTGGTACTTCTATTATCTCATACCTCAAAAATCGTGTCAAAAAATCGAAAAATAAATCAATTCAGAAGAAATGCGGCTCAATTTGAGACACATTTCGACGGGAGGCAGATATATGGAAATTAAGATACCCAAAGAAGTCCGGCAGCACAGCGAGACGATTTTCTTCGGCTTGTCTACTCGGCAGTTCATCTGTGCGGTGCTGGCCGTAGGCGCCGCCATCGGCACCTACTTTTTGACGAAAGGTGCTATCGGCAAAGAAACGGCCAGCTGGGTTTGCATCGTTGCCGCCGCGCCGCTGGCTGTGGCCGGCTTCTTTCGCTATAATGGCCTGACCTTTGAGCAGTTCGTGTGGGCGTTTATCAAGTCGCAGATTTTGTGTGCGGGGCCGAGGGTGTTCCGCTCTGAAAATCTGTACTGCAAAATTCTGAACGAGAAGGAGAAAAACATCTATGATTAAAACGCTGATTGCCGCTGACCGCAGTGAACGGGAGCGGTTCAGGATTCCCCGGAGCGTCCAGCAATCCATCCCCATCCAAAAGATCTATCGGGACGGTATCTGGCAGACCGGCGGCAAGTTCAGCCGGACTTGGCGCTTTGCGGATATTAACTATGCGCTGGCCTCCCATGACGATCAGCGGGATATGTTCACTTCCTACTGCGGTGTGCTGAACAGTCTGCCAACGGATGCCACTACCAAAATCACCATCAACAACCGGCGTCTCAACGGCGCGGACTTCCAGCGCAGTGTCCTGATGCGGGAGCGGGGGGACGGTCTGGACGGTTACCGCAGGGAGTACAACAGCGTCCTGACCGACAAGGCCGCAGAAAGTAATGACCTCATTCAAGACAAGTACATTACGGTTTCGGTGCCCCGGAGAAACATGGAGGAGGCCCGCACCTTCTTCCACCGGGTAGACGCTGACCTTGGGAAAAATTTTGGGCGCTTGGAGAGCGCTGCAAAAGCACTGGATAATCAGGAGCGTCTGCGAATCTTCCATGATTTTTTCCGTCCCGGCGAAGAAGAACATTTCTGGTTTGACCTGAGTGATGCCATGAAGAAAGGGCATGACTTCCGGGATTACATCTGCCCGGATGGGCTGTGCTTCAAAGCAGACCACTTCGAGATGGGCGGCAAAGTTGGCCGTGTTCTGTTTTTGCGGGACTATGCCAGCTACATCAAGGACGAGATGATCTCCAAGCTGTCTGATTTCCCGCAAAACCTCATGCTGTCCATTGATATTCTCCCCATTCCCACCGATGAGGCCATCCGGGAGGTGCAGAGCCGTATCCTCGGTATCGAAGCGGATATTGCCCGGTGGCAGCAGCGCCAGAACAGCCGCAATAACTTCACGGCCAGCGTTCCCTATGAGCTGGAGCAGCTGCGGGCGGAAACGAAGGAGTTTCTGGACGATCTGAGTACCCGCGACCAGCGGATGATTTTTGCCAATGTCACCATCGTACACATGGCGGACACGCTGGAGCAGCTGAACACCGACACGGAGATGCTGCAAGCGATTGGGCTGGAGCAGGCGTGTCAGTTCTCCGTTCTGCGATACCAGCAGGAGGACGGGTTGAATACGGCCCTGCCCTATGGCCTGCGCCGCATCAAGACCACCCGCACACTGACAACTGAATCTACCGCCGTTTTAATGCCGTTCCGCGTTCAGGAGATCCAAGACGCGGGCGGTATTTATTATGGCGTCAACGCCGTAAGTAAAAATCTTTTGATCTGCAACCGAAAGAAGCTACTGAACCCACACGGCTTTGTGCTGGGTGTATCGGGCAGCGGCAAGTCCTTCAGCATGAAGGAGGCTATCACCTTTATTGCCCTCTCTACCAATGACGATATTATTATGATCGACGCCGAGCGTGAGTATGGCGAGCTGACGCGGGCACTGCAAGGGGCGGTGCTGGAGATCTCTCCATCCAGCCCGCACCACATCAATCCGCTGGATATTAACCGGGGCTATGGAGCCGGGGAGAACCCGGTGGCTATGAAGTCCGAATTGATGATGAGCATTTGCGAGCAGCAGATGGGTGTCGGACAGCTGGGGGCGTTCCATAAGTCTATCATTGACCGTTGTACCGCCAATATCTATCACGATTTCATCAAGAGCGGCGGCGAAGGCAGGATTCCGACTCTCCCGGATTGGCGCAACGAGGTCAAGCGGCAGCCGGAGCGTGAAGCACAGGAATTGGCCCTTGCATCGGAGCTGTTCGTGGAGGGCAGCTTGAATATGTTCGCCCACGAAACCAATTTTGATATTGATAACCGCATTGTCTGTTTTGACCTCTACGAGATGGGTGAACAGCTCAAGCCCACGGCGCTGAATGTGGTGCTGGAGACGATCCAGAACCGCGTGGCGGCAAATCGGCTGGCCGGAAGGTACACATGGGTATTCGTGGACGAGGTGTATTTGTTCTTCAAGTATTACTACTCCGCACAATTTCTCTACAAGTGCTGGAAACGCTTTCGCAAGTACGCCGCTGCCATGACCGCCGCCACGCAGAATATTGAGGAATGTCTGCGCTCGGAAACGGCCCGTCTGATGCTGGCCAACAGCGAGTTTTTGATCCTGCTCAATCAGGCGGCAACTGACCGGGCGGAGCTGGCGAAGCTGCTGCATATCTCGGAAACGCAGATGAGCCATGTGACAAATGTGGAGGCCGGTCACGGCCTTATGCGGATCGGCAGTTCCATCATCCCCTTCGTCAACGAGTTTCCCCGTGACGGCACCCTTTATCGCCTGATGACCACGACACCGGGGGACAAATGAGCATTGTCGAAATTTGTCTCAAATCGAGACACATTAAGGGGGTGTACCAGATTGCCGGAATTTAAGGAGAAGACCAAAATGGGGCAGCCCAAAAGCAAGCGTACCGCTATGCTTGATCCCTGCCACCGGGCTATGGTGCTGAAGGAGAAGTACCGCCAGCAGTTGGCGGAGCGTCAGGAACCGGAATCAGACAGTGCGGAAACACAGGCTGTCGATGAAGTAGAGGACACGGCCAACTGGGCGGTGGACACGGTGCAGGATCGTGCGGCGCAGGTGCCGAGGGTAAGGCAAAAACCGCCAATAAAGGAAAAATCGTCTGCGAGTATTCCGCGTGAGCACAAAGCAAATGAGCAAACCGCCGCTTCGCGGGAACCCCCTGCAAGATACACAGCGCCTAAAAGTAAAAACTTCTTGGAGACTCCTTCCGCTGAAGAAGCAAGGCCACTGGATGAAAAGCAGCAGTTTGAAGCACGTTGCCAGTTCGTAGCGGACAAGCAGAAGAGCAAGCTGCTTTCGGAGCAACGGACCGTTCATTCTGTGGAGGAGCCGCCTGCTTTCTATGACGCAGAATGGGAGCCAGTTTCACCGTCAAAGACGGATACGCCGAAGCACAGCGCTTTCAAAGAGAAGAAACGGTTTGCCGTGAACGATCATAGCAGAAGCAAGCCAGAAAAGTTCCTGCCTGCTCCAAAGGTTAAGCGTACATCCTTCAAGACTGCGGCAAAGCCTATATCAGCAGCACAGAAAACCGCTTCGCAGCAACAGATCCACCAGACTGCGGCACAGGCAAAAAAGACCGCCAAGACAGCGGTAGAGCTGTTCAAGCGGGCAGCGGGGATGTTCCGCCGTGCCGCTGCTGCCCTAATCTCTGCCTTGGCCGGTTTCGTTGGCGGCACGGTGGTTTTGGTGGCGCTGGTGGTCATTATCATCATCGCGGCTGTGGCAAGTTCCCCCTTTGGACTGTATTTTGCGGCAGAGCGTAACGCACCGGATACTGTGTCGGTAGCTGAGGCCGTGGCGCAGGTGAATATCGCCTACAACGCCAAGCTGGAGGAGTTGCAGGCCGGAGACTATGACAGCATCGACATTCAAGGGCAGACCCCGGACTGGCCGGAAGTGCTGGCTGTCTTTGCAGCTAAAACCGCAGGCACGGATGATGGCGTGGATGTGGCCACGCTGGATGCAGACCGGGTGGCCCGTCTGACTGCCGTGTTCTGGGATATGACGGAGATCGCCTCTTGGGTGGAGACAATAGACCATCCCGGAAGTGGAGACGATGATGGTTGGACGGAGTACATCTTGCATATCACCATCACGCCGAAAACAGCGGATGAAATGCGGACGATCTACTCTTTTACCCGGTATCAGAATGAAGCCTTGGACGAGCTGTTGGCAGACCGAACCACGCTGGCTTCGCTGGCCTCCAGCCTGACCATCACCAATGCGGACGCAGAGGAAGTTCTTCAGAACCTCCCGGCAGACCTTTCCCCGGAGCGCCGGGCGGTCGTCCAAAATGCACTGATGCTTTATGGAAAGGTATCGTATTTTTGGGGCGGAAAATCACTGGTGCTTGGCTGGGACAGCCGCTGGGGGCAGCTTCGTCAGGTCACAGCCGCAGGCAGTTCTACCACCGGCACTTATCGGCCTTACGGGTTAGATTGCAGTGGATTCGTGGATTGGGCCTTTTACAATGCCACGGGCGGCAGTTACATCATCGGACATGGCGGCGGCGCCACGATGCAGCACTCGTACTGCACCGATATTTCGTGGTCGGACGCACAACCCGGCGACTTGGTGTTTTACCCGGACAATTCCCATGTCGGTATCGTTTGCGGCCGGGATGAGAATGGTAGCCTACTGGTGATCCACTGTGCCAGCGGCGCTAATAATGTGGTCATTACCGGCACAAGCGGTTTCATTTCCGTTGCGCGGCCGGATTACTTTTCAGATAATTGACTTTTTTCGACGGAGAAATACATTGCAAATCGAGGGGGTATCCTATATACTATGAATATAAAAAGAACTTTTTTGGCCGACAGGAGGAGATACCATGCTGAAGCTGGAAATCAAATTTAACGATGCTCAGATGCGAGCGGAGCATAAGTATGCTCCAGAGTCCATCTATGCCGCGTTGGACAAATCCTTCACCAAGTATGGCTTTCGCAGAGAAACGCTCTCTGATGGGACGATCTGCTATTACGGAAATGGGATGCCTCGTGAC
>URBH01000063.1 GCA_900546075.1 uncultured Eubacteriales bacterium
ACACCATTTTATCCTGCGAATCCTTCGCAGGCCGCCGGTGGCGGCGAGAAATGTAGGGACTTACGTTTTTTTGCGGCTGCGCCGTTGGCTGCTGAAACAGCATCCGAATAAAACGGTTTTTAACCGTTTTATTGAAAACTAGTATTAGCAATGCTGTTGATAGAAAAATATTTTCGACAATCATTAAAAATATGCTTATGCCTGTTTTACCCGTCCTCGGCTCAGCGCCCGATTTTGATACCGGTCAGACGCTCGTAATATTTGGCAATGGCGCTGTGGTCGCTGCCGCCGCAGTCATTGTTGTGCAGCCATTGCAGGATTTCCTGAACGGACGCGGTCATGGGGACAGGCGCACCCACGGCGTGGGCGCAGTCCAGGGCGTTGTTCAGATCCTTGATATGCAGGTCAACCTTGAAGCCGGGCTTGTCGTTGCCCGCAATCATCATAGGTCCCTTGGCGTCCATAACGGTGGAACCGGCGAGACCGCCGCGGATGGCTCGGTACACCACCTCGGGGTCAACCCCGGCCTTCTGCGCCAGGGTGAACGCCTCGGCCACCGCCTGGATGTTGCAGGCGACGATGATCTGGTTGGCAAGCTTCGTGGTGTTGCCCGCGCCCACGTCGCCGCAGAGGGTCACGGAAGCGCCCATTGCGGCGAGGACGTCCTTGCAGGTATCGAAAACCGCCTGCTTGCCGCCCACCATAAAGCTCAGCGTGCCATCGACGGCCTTGGGCTCGCCGCCGGAAACGGGAGCATCCAGCATCTCGATGCCCTTCTCCGTCAGAACCCCGCCAATTTCCTTGGAGACCACGGGGCTGATGGAGCTGCAATCGATAAAAATCTGACCGGCGTGCATGTAGTTGACCACGTCGCCCAGCATGACCTCCTTAACCTGGGGGCCGTTGGGCAGCATGGTGATGATGATTTCGCTGTTCTCCGCCAGCTCCTGACGGGAAACGGCATGGGCGCCGTCCTTCGCCAGCTCCTCCATAGGTGCCTTGCTGCGGTTGTTTACCCAAACCTCATGGCCTGCCTTCAGCAGATTTCTGACCATGGGCTTGCCCATGATGCCAAGACCAATAAATCCGATTTTCATACGACATTCCCTCCCGCAAAAAATCGCAGTTGCTGAGCGTCCTTTCTTATGATCGCGCTGTTTCCAAGTATGTGCAAACATTGTAGCCGATGAAATGGATTCTGTCTATTCGTAGAATGACCAAATATGACGCACAAAATTCGGGCGGACAGGCCGAAACGGAGGATTCCAAAAAAGGAATCCTCCGTTTGTTTTTGATCAGCCCCTGAAAAACTCGTCAATGACTTCCTTCCAGTCGCCCTTGATGATCATGTGGTGGTTGCTGATGGGGTGGCCGGAGAAATATCCCGTGCCGTCCTGGAGCTTTAAGCGCATCTGCGTCCGGCACAAATCCGGGCGGTGCATGGTTTCCAGCAGCTCCGCTCTGCCCGCATAGTACCGCTCCATGCTGTCGTCGCACTTAAAAATCGTCACGGACTGCACCGCCAGATCGCCGGAGACCGCCACACCGATTCCCGACTCGAAGTGGGTCACAAGATGGTAGCTGTCCGGCATGTTGATGGGCAGCGTGCAGTGGGCGAAGATGATCTCGCTCTTTTCCGGATCCATGCAGCTGGGATTGGCCATAAAGCCGGCCTGACCGGTCAGGGCTTCCAGCACAGCCATGCTGACGAGGCTCTTCTGGTCGCCCTCACAGGCCGCCGGGATTCCCTCCGCGTTGAGCAGTGCCAGCGCCAGACAGCCGGTGGTGTGGATGCGTCCCAGCAGATCAAAGCACTTGACGGTCACGCCGGTCAGATCGTACTTGGCAATCAGACGCTTCAGCGCACCGTATACCTGAAGCGCTTTGTCCACTTCCTGCGGATCAAAGCCCTTGGTTTTCAGCTCCTTGGTGTAGGCGTTTTCCGGGTAGCCGCCCTTGTGGAATTCCTCGACAACCTCTTCCAGGTCAAACATTCTGCATTCCATGCCGCTGAGGGCTTTCAGCTTGTCGAAATCCACGTCGCTGGCAATCAGGCCGCCGGGTTCGCCGAAGCAGCCGAGCTTCATGTGAGACAGCTTTTCTCTCGCTTCCGCCACCCGCTTCAGGACGTTCAAGCGTCTGGCAATTGCCTCGGGGGTTCCGTGGAGGATTTCGCCCTTCAGGCCCTTTTCCTGTAAGAAGCCCATAATCTCCATGGCCGCCGCAAGAGAGTTATAGGCGGGTGTGGTCAGCAGAATGTAAGGCTCATGCGTCTGCTGATAGGACGCCGCAAAGCCCGGCTCCGCGCCGCCGGATGCGATGAAGTACACCGGCAGCGGCTGCGCCCTGACCTCGTCCATCTCCGCACACACGACCTTCTCCCCCAGCGCCTTGCTCAGATTGCCCAGAAATTCCGCGCCGTAGTTCGGAACGTTGGCATCGTTGCAGTCCGAAGGTCCCATCAGAAATTTAACTTTCAGTTCTCCCATAAAATTCACCTCATCAGCAGACCCGCAGGGTCTTGTACATGTAATGCTTGAACTTGTTGGCGTACAGCTTACTGCAAATATAGACGTTCGGCTCCTTGCCGGTTACATTGCACCGATCGACGATCACGTTTCCGTAGCCGGGGCCGTTGGAGACGTCCACCTCGCAGAAATACTTATCGCAGGTTTCGATGCACTCGGGATACAGCGCCGCCGCCACAGCCGAGGGGTCGGCCATATCCAGGTAGCTGTCGCCGAATCGCTCGCTGTTGAGTACCATCAGCTGACGGTTGCAGTCGATGGCGAACTTGCCCAGAGGGCCGCTTTTCTGAATTTCGTCGATCTCCGAGGGAATCAGCATGGCGTCGCCCAGGCAGGCGTCCCAGCCCACCAGAACCAGTTGCTCAATTCCCGCGTCCACGACGATCTTCGCCGCTTCCGCGTCCTGCCAGATGTTGAACTCCGCCAGGGGCGTCGCGTTGCCGACACCGAGACCCGCGCTTCCCATGCACACGATCCGTCCGGCCTTCTTGACGGCTTCCTTATCCAGGCGAATTGCCAGGGCAAGGTTGGTCAGGGGTCCCAGGGCGATGATGTCGATCTCCCCCGGCTCGCTTGCTTTCAGCGCTTCCAGCATCCGAATGACGCCGTTGCCCTCGCCGATTTTCAGCCGGTGAGGAACCAGACCGATATCGCCCATTCCGTCCTCGCCATGGGTCTCCGCGGCATACTGCATGTCCCGCAGCAGCATATCAATCGCGCCCATGTATACCGGCGGCTCGTAAGTACCGGCGTGTTCAATGGTGGTCAGGGTATTGATGGCCGCCTGCTTACAATTGACGTTACCGGATACGGTCGTACACATAATGACCTCGAAATTGGGGTCATTCAAGACCATTGCAATGGCCACTGCGTCGTCCGAGCCGCAGTCCGTGTCGATGATCAGTTTTTTCCTGTCCATGTTCAGTCCTCCAAGGTGGTGAATTTTCGGGGAAAAATAGAATCCAGCGGCCAGGTCGTCATATTGTGGTACATATCCTGCCACTGCAAAATCTCGTAATTGCAGCTCGTCGCAAAAATTTCCAGAAGCCGCGCCTGCTCCCGGGGCGTTTTATTGGCGCAGAGCTTGTTCACCATGCGGATCTCGTTCTCCGTCTTGGCAACGTATTCGTCGCCCACGTAGAACGCGATCCACTTATAAAATTTGTTGTCCTCGGGAAGCGTACACTTTGGCAGCAAATCCTCGCCGAAAAAGCGGTAGAGAATGTTGCAGGGGAACAGCGCCATCATGCACTCCGCAAGACTTCCCTGCTCCGCGCACATCAGCTGGAACGCGGTGTAGGAGCGCTTTCCCGGCGCTTCGATGACGGCGTCCATTTCCTCCAGCGTCGCGCCAATCTCCTTCGACCAGAAGTTCCGGTTTACCATGACCGTGCCTTCCATGGTGTTTTTCACGATGGGGTACCAATCCTCCATTTCCTGAAAACAGGTACACTTGGAGAAGGCCACCGCCCAGCACCGGGTGTAGTCCAGCAGATACTGGTGGTTCTGCAAAATCTGGAACCGGAAGCGCTCGTCCGACATGGTGCCGTGGAGGATGTCCTGCATATGCTCCGTCTGCTCGATGACCGCGCAAACCGCCCTGATCACGGGAACCAGCTTTTCCTCATAAAAACCCATTGCGTTTCCCTCCCGGCGGTTATTTTGCTTTGCTGTCTTCGATCAGCAGCTTCACGGCGTCACAGGCCACCTCAATGGTGTGGTCGTTCATGCTGCCGTAGGCCATGATGGCCCCCGCCTTCACGCCGCGAATGAGCGACACGATGAAAATGCCCGCGCACTCCATCTCGGACGCCATGACGCGGCTCTTTTCCCAGGCCTTCCAGCGGGAATGGAGACGGTCGCTGTTTGGCATACTGTCCGGGTCATGCTGGCCGTAGAAGGAATCCTTGGACTGACCGATTCCCTCTTCGAAGCGGTAGCCCTTGGCCTGTGCCGCCCGCACCAGCGCGTCCGTCACGTGACGGTCTGCGATGGCGGGGTATTCGATGGGTACATAGTGTACCGTCGTTCCCTCATCCCGCACGGCCGCCGTGATGACCACGCCCTCTAAGCTCTCGTCGTAGCTTTCCGGGCAGAGACGGCCGCAGGTTCCCACGCGGATAAACACCTCCGCGCCGCAGTGGATCAGCTCCTCCACGGCAATGGCCGCAGAGGGACAGCCCATGCCGGTGCTGCAAACGGACACCTTTTCCCCGTTCAGAGTTCCCGTCCAGGTTTTGTGTTCCCGGTTGTGGGCGACCAGCACAGGATTGTCAAAATGCTTCGCGATCAGATCCGTCCGGAAGGGGTCGCCCGGGAGAATGACATACTTTCCGATATCGCCTTTTTTGCAGCAGATGTGATACTGCTGCCCCTTTGCGTTTAAGGTTTCCTTACTTTGAATTGCCATACGAAGATATCTCCTTTTCCGACGTAACCGCATTTACCAGAATGGAGGATGCCAGCATCAGAACCACCGTCGCCAGCGCATAGTAGAACGCGCAGCCCACGCCAAACACGCCCACCAGCGCGCCGGAGAGAATAGGCGTCATAATGTCCGAAATGCCCCCGGCGATTGCCACATAAGAGCTGGCAACACTGATTCGCTTATAGCCGATCCGGGTGGTAATCGCCACGAACAGGCTGAACATGACCCCCAGAAACGTTCCGGCAATAAACAGACTGATAAAATAAATTTCTGTTCTATGAAAGGCAATGGCCGCCGCCAGAGCGACCATACCGACGATGCTGTTGACGATGACGATGATCCGTTCCTTTACCCTTTTCAGTATCCAGGTAAAGGCGAAGGAGCCGATCACGCCGCCCACATTATAGATCGTCAGCAGGAATGCCGCGTTGGCTTCCGAAATTCCCATGCTCTGGGCAAAGCTTGCGGTGTACAGGGAAAGCACATTCACCGCGCCGCTGTAGCAGGCAACGCCGATCAGCGCGCCGGCGTAGGCCAGCCAGAGCTTTTTGGTATACAGGGGCTTGACCTGTTCCTGTCCTTCCCGGGTTTCCGCCGCCTTCGTCTGCTTTTCCAGCTTCACAAAGGGCAGGCAGGCCAGAAGAATCAGCGCAATCGCCGTCAGCACGTAAAACGCGCCGTAGAACGGAAGTCTCTCCGACAGCATCACGCCGATCAGAAACGGCATTGCAAAGCTTCCCACGCAGAAGAACGCCTGTCCTGCACTCAGCGCACCGGCGTAATTATTCCGGCAGGAAATGCTGAGCATCAGCGGGCAAACGGCATCCTCCGCGCCCATGCCGACGCCGCCCAGGAAGGCCGCCGCCATCCCCGCATAGTAATTGGGGAACAGCGGGATGCCCACGAAATAGACGCAGGTCGCCAGCACCGAAATGGCATACACCGCTTTCGCGCCGATTTTCTCCACCAGTCTTCCCGTCAGTCCCACCGTGGACACACGGCCGATGGCAAAGGAGGACCCCAGAAGCACCACCGCGTCCATGGTTCTGCCGTAGACGCCGATGAGCTGGGTCAGGCTGCTTCCCACCAGAAGCGCCCCCGCGCCCACCAGAAAATACAGGCCGAAAGCGAGAATGGTAATAAGGCTGCTGTTTTTGCGCATCGCCGTCAACCCAATTTCCTCATGATCTCGTCCACCGCGTCATCGATATGGATGATCTTCTTCTCGATTCCCAGCGTCTTACACACGCGGCTGACATAGGGCTGCTTCAGCATGGCATAGTCCAGAGCCTCCAGATCCCAGAAGATTTCCTCCGGGGTTCCCTCTTTTACGACCTTTTTCTTCGCCATGATGATCACCCGGTCAAAATTCTCCGCCACGAATTCCATATCGTGGGAGATCGTGATGATGGTCTTGCCCCGCGCCTGCATGGTTTTCAGAATCTGGGACAGCCGTCGGTTGCCATCGATGTCCTGACCGGCGGTGGGTTCATCAAAAATCAGGATTTCCGTTCCCATGGAAATAACGGCGGCGATGGTGACGAATTTCCGCACGGAAAGGGGCAGATTCATGGGATTTTCGCTCCGGTAGATGTCCATTCCGGTAATCTTCAGGGCATCCTCTACCCGACTGTCCTCTTCCTCCATGCTCAGTTTCATGTTCTTGGGGCCGAAGCGAACCTCCTCCTCCACCGTTGCGTGGAAGATCTGGTCGTCCGGGTTCTGGAACACGTAGCCCACGATGCGGGAGACCTGCGCCGTGGTATAATCCTTTGTGTTCATGTCCCCCACCAGGACGTCGCCCTTGGTCGGGCGGAGCAGACCGTTGATCATCTTGACCGTGGTGGTCTTGCCCGCGCCGTTCTGGCCGACAATGGCCACGTTTTCGCCGCCCTTGATGTCGATGCTCACGTCATCCACTGCCAGGAAGCCTCCGGGATAGGAGAAGCTGACATTTCGCAAGCTCAAATCCTTCATTGTGTGTCCCTCCCGTTCAGCGCAGCCGAAATGATCTCCACTGCACGCTTCTCAGTTACCGGAATTTCGGAAATCGGGAACCCCTTTTCCTTCAGCCTGCTGCCAAGGATCGCCATCTGAGGAAGCTGCACGCCCTGCTCCATCAGAGAAATGTCCGAAAGAACCTGTGCCTTGTCTCCGCCGGCAATCAGCTTGCCGCCCCGCAGCACCAGAACCTCGTCTGCGTACTCCGCAATCAGGTCGATCTTATGCTCCACCAGAATGATGGTTTTCTTCTTGTCCTTCATCATCTTGATGATCTCGAACACGCTCTCCGTTCCCTGGGGGTCAAGCTGGCTGGTCGGCTCGTCGATGATCAGAATGTCCGGCTCCAGCACCAGGACGGAGGCCAGCGCCACCCGCTGCATCTGACCGCCGGACAGCTCCAGCGGATTCTTTTCGGCAAGGGACTCGATGTGGGTCAGCTTCATGATTGCCTCGACCCGCTCCACAATTTCCTCTACGGGAACGCCGAAATTTTCCAGGCCGTAGGCCACTTCCTCAAATACGGTCTCCTTGACGCCGCTGATCTGGGTGAAGGGATTCTGGAACACATAGCCGATCTTCGTGGCCAGCTCTCCGCCGTACTCGCCGATGGGCTTTCCGTATACCAGGACTTCGCCCTGGATGTCTCCCTGGTAGAAGCTGGGGGCAAACCCCCGGAGAATTGCGCAGAGGGTGGTCTTGCCGGAGCCGTTCTCACCCACGATGCCGTAGAATTTTCCTTCCTCAATGTTCAGAGAAACGTTCCGGATAGACGGCTCGTCCGCCAGAGGATAGGTATAGGTGACGTTTTTACATTCCATTACATAACCCATAATACAATCCTCCCTACGACGACCAGAACCGTGATAACCGTGCTGATAACCTTGACGGCGCCTTCCCAGCCGGAGCGGTTCAGGTTAAACAGATGTGTCCGCTCACCCTGAATGGAAAAGCCTCTGGCTTCCAGGGTCAGTACCCGCTCCTCGGAGCTGGTGATACCGCTCAGAATCAGCGGCACCAGGGTGGGGAAAAACGCCTTTGCCCGCACCATCAGATTTCCCTCGGTCTCAATGCCTCTTGCCCGCTGAGCGTCCATGATGGTCTTGCTGTTGGCCCCCAGAACATCAATCATCTGCAGCGAGTTGGTGAACACATAGGCCACCTTGTGATTGATGCCGGATTCGTCCATGGCTCTTGCCAGCTCCTTATTGGAGGTCGTCTGGAATACCCAAACGAAAATACCGGCGATGTCCAGAACCATAAAGGAAAGAGAAATGGCCGACTGAAGCCCCTTCTCGTAGATTTTCAGGAATTTCCACTGCCAGAGAAGCGCTCCTCCGGGTACGATGAAGGTCTGCACCACGAAAATCAGACCCACGACCAGAAGAACCTTCCGAAATGCCCTTGCGCTCTTCTTCGGCTGTCCGCTGGCCGCGCACAGAATGGCCACGACAAGAAACCAGGGAATCAGCAGCAGCGAAAGATTATGGGACGTCAGCTTTATGGAGTCGAAAATGAAGCAGCAAATGGAGTACATCAGAACCACCCAGAATTTTGTCAGGGGGTGAAGTCCTTCCAGCTTATTGGTTTTGTTGATTTGGATTTTTTCCTGATATGTCATAACCTATTGTCCTCTTTGTTCCATATAAGACGGATTCCTTTGCAAAAAGCCAGGAGAGCCATCTCTGCTTTTCGCTTTGCCACATGGGAACATTGGATTCAATCCGCTAGAGCTGTCAGCGAGGGGCTTTTCTCTGGTAAGCGGCTCCAAAAGCCGGGAAATACCGTATCTATTTCCTGCTTTTGGAACCGCGCGGCCAGAGGAAGCGCCCTGCCGCTCAGCCGAAGCGGATCGATTCAGCGGTTTCTTTACTTGGCTTCTTCGGTTTCGGGCTTTTTTTCCTTTCCCTTGTTCTTCAGGAAGTTCTGGCCGCAGCCGAACTTGACCAGGGTACGGTCGGGAATGACTCTGATGACGCCCCAGCTGATGAAGAAGGAAATGGTGCGGTCGAGGGTGGTGAAGATGCCGTCGGTGCCGAAGAAAGCAGCCCAGATGTTGGCGCCCGCTGCCATAGCGGTGGCGGTGATCAGGGAGGTGCCGCTGCCGGTAACGCCGCCGTAAACCAGGACGACGATGGGCGCGGCCGCGACGGTGGAAATGATGGCCTGGAGGATCAGGGCAATGATGATCTTCCACCAGCAGCTGAACATATTCGCGCGGGACATCCAGCCGGTGGTCAGACCAACGATGATGTTGACAATGATGAAGGGCAGGTTAACGGGGTTTGCGATACTGGTCAGCAGGTTGGTGATTGCGCCGACGACGGCGGCAACCCAGGGGCCACAGAGCATACCGGAGAAAATCGTTCCGATGACGTCCAAGTACATAGGCAGCTTCAGCAGGGATGCCAGCTGTCCGCCTACGAAGTTAACGGCAACGCACACCGGAATGGTCAAAATAGCCATCATGGAAAAATCGTCCTTGATGCTGTGCTTCTTCAGGGTTTTCTCGTTACTCATAATCACATTCTCCTTTTTTGTCCGAAGACATTTTTGTGTAATTTGCACTGGCTCTCCTGGCAATATTGGTTAACACTTCCGTGTTGACACCATCGTACCAGCTTTGTATAATGTTGTAAATGACATTTGTCATTTTTTCCATATTTTTCTTGAAGGAGGTGATGAAATTATGCAAGATGCTGTGCCTGTGACGCTGTATCACATTTTCTCGCAGAAGTACGATCACGATAATCCTCTGGTTACCTTCCACAATTCCATGGTCGCAGATATGTTTCATGTGTACAAAAAAGGCGATGTCATTTTCCAGCAGGGGCATTCCATCGATTATTTTTACATTCTGCTGAAGGGGCGGGCATTGATCGTCAATTCCATGACCGGGACAGATGGCAACATTTTTCATGCGCTGACGCCCCTGGATATTATGGGTCTGCCGGACTATCTGGGGGGCAGCGCGGTCTATACCTCCCACGTCATTGCCAAGAGCCCCTGTACGGTTTTCCGGATTTCCCAGAGAGACTTCATCTCCCTGATCACCACCGACCCGGCGCTTTGCTACAGCACCCTGCGTACTCTGGGTCAGATCTCCAGCAACAGCCTTCGCGCTCAGGAGATCAACGCCATTTTTCAGCCCCGCAAGCGGTTGGGCTACTATCTCTTTCTTGCCGCCCAAAGCGGCCGCCCCTACACCTGCCCGCTAACCCGGGAGGAGCTGGCCGATACGCTGGTGATCAACCAGCGCTCCCTCCACCGCTACCTTGCCGCCATGGAGGACGACGGCTGCCTGGAACTGAAAAAGGGCAAAATCATAATCGGCGAAAACCACTATAGCAAGCTTTCGGAGCTTTACGACTCTCTTTCCGAAGCCATATAATACTATTTCTTAATAAAATGATTTCATCATTTTATTCTGCCGTTCCACGGC
>URBH01000064.1 GCA_900546075.1 uncultured Eubacteriales bacterium
AAATATAGCGCAGCCGTTGCCGGCGTAAGCCGGCTTACGGATGCGGCATACCCCTTGCGGGTACATACAGTATTCCGCCGTTTCCGATACCTCGATTGGACGAAAAATCTCTCGCTCACAGCTCTTGCCGATTGAATCAGAGCTTCCCTTTGTATGGAATGTCCCGGAATCGATATTTTTCCGGGATTCTGACGTTACTGCTTCTCGTCCACGATGGCCACGACGGCGGCATCCACCGGGGCGTCCATGCAGTATTTGCTGGCAACCGTCCCCGTGGCAAGCAGCACCTTGTCCCCCGTTCCCGCGCCCACCTGATCGGCGGCTACGATTCTTTCTCCGTTGCTCTCCACCACAAGGAAGGTCTGCCCTTGCAGACATGCCGCCTTCCGCGTCGCCCAGATGGCGCCTACCACTTTTCCTACCTTCATTTCTTTCCCTCCATAATTTCCTTCGCCAGCGGCGTCAGCACCGCGCCGGGACTTGGCAGCTTCCCCGCCGCCCGAAGCGCCCTGGCTTCCTCCGCCGTGATGAGCTTTTTCCGTCCGCCGTCCGTGAACAGCACACCCCAGTTTTTCAGCTCCCGCTGGGCGGAAGCCAGACTTCCCGCGAGCATCCGGTTTTTCGGCGCTTCCGGCAGCCCCGGTGTGTAGAGATAGACCGGCTTTCCCTCCGCCAGCGCGGACAGCACCCGTTCCTCCCGAAACCTGAGCAGCTGGGACAGGGTCAGCGAGCCGATGACCACCGCGTCGTAGGGCGGCTCCGTCACGTAGCTGTATCCCAGCTCCGCCGCCGGTTCCTTTCCGATCAGCAGCGCCCGGGTCATGGCAGTATCCTCCCCAGGTCGCCCCTTTGGAAGCCGCAGGCGTTGGCCTCGTCGTAGTCCAGATGGACGTAGGAGGCAAATTCCGGGCTGACCCGCACCGCCACGTCCTCAAAAATCACCGGGCGGGCTGTGTAGGCCTTCAGCTTCACCGTCTGCTTGTCCCGGACGCCGAAACGGGCGGCGTCCTCCGGGGTCAGGTGGATGTGGCGCTTCGCCGCGATGACCCCCTGAGGAAGCGTGACCCGGCCGCACTGCCCCACGATCACCCCACCGGGGCTTCCGGCGACGTCCCCGGACAGCCGCACGGGGGCGTCGATGCCCAGCGTTCGGGCGTCGGTGAGGGAAATCTCCACCTGGGCTTCCTTCCGTTCCGGCCCCAGCACCGCCACATTCCGAAATTCTCCCTTGGGGCCGATGACCGTGACCCGCTCATTCGACAGATACTGCCCCGGCTGGGACAGGGGCCGCTTGGGCGTCAGGGGATGGCCGAACAGCACCAGCGCCTGCTGCGCCGTCACATGCACATGCCGCCCGGAGGCTTCCAGCTCCACAAAAATCCGCCCCGCGATGGCCTCGGCCAGGGCGGAAGGTTCCCAATTTTCCATTCGTTTGCCTCCCTGCGGAAAAATCCGGCTTTACTCTCCCAGTCTCTGCAAAATCTCCTCCGTGAGCAGCTCCACCAGCTCGGCGTTTACCGCCCCGGCTGCCGCGCCGCCCCGGGGAACCGTTGGGTTTTCTCCCAAATCCCAGGCCACCCGGCGGATATTGATCAAGTCCAACGGGGAAATATTGTTGGAGGAGCTGCTGCCGCCCACCGCGCCGCAGCCCAGGGTCAGCGCCGGGAACAGCCCCGTGGTCGCGCCGATGCCCCCTAGCGCCGCCGGTGTATTGACCAGAAACCGGGACACGGGAATTTGGGACGCGAACCGGCGGATGACCGTCTCGTCCGTGGCATGAATGGCAAAGGTGTGGCCGCTTCCCTCGTGGCGCAGAACCTCCATGCACTTGCTTAAGACGGTGTCCTCGCTGTCCATGACAAAAAGCGCCAGAACGGGGCAGAGCTTTTCCATGGAATAAGGCCGGGTCGGCCCCGCCTCCTGCTCCCGGGCGACCAGCACCTTTGTCCCGTTCGGCACGGAAAATCCCGCCGCTTCCGCCAGCTTCGCCGCAGACCTCCCCACGATGTCCGGGTTCAGCGCCCCGTTGGGGCGGAACAGCAGCTTCGCAAGATCGCCCGCCTGGGCGGTATCCATGAAGTAAAAGCCCTGCCGCTCTCCCTCCGAACGCACGGCGCACTCCATGTCCTTCTCCACAATGATGCTCTGCTCGGAAGCGCAGACGGTGCCATAGTCAAAGGACTTTGACCTGGCAATACAGGCCAGCGCATGGGCGACATCCGCACTGCGGTGGATATAGGCAGGGCCGTTTCCCGCGCCGACACCGATGGCGGGCTTGCCGGAGGAATAGGCCGCCTTCACCATGCCGGGGCCGCCGGTGGCGAGAATCAGCCGCACCGGCTCCGCCTTCATCAGCTCCTGGCAGCCGTCCAGAGACGGGATGCTCAAGCACGCCACCGCGTCGGCGGGCGCGCCTGCCGCCTGCGCCGCCTCCGCTACGATCTGCGCCGCCTTGCGGGTGCAGGCAATGGCCTTGGGATGGGGGGAAAATACGATGGCGTTGCCCGATTTCAGCGCGATCATGGCCTTGTAGCACACCGTGGAGGTGGGGTTGGTGCTGGGAACGATGGCGGCGATGACGCCCACCGGCACGCCGATCTCCCAGAGCTTTTTCTCCGGAACTTCCCGGAGAACCCCCACGGTCTTCATGTCCCGAACCGCCTCCGCCACCCGCTGGGAGGCAAAGAGATTCTTGGCTGTTTTGTCCTCCGCATTGCCGAAGCCCGTCTCCTGAACCGCCATTTCCGCCAGCGCCGACGCCTGTGCCGCAAAGGCCTTAGCCACCGCTTCCACAATGGCGTCCAGTTGACTCTGGGACAGTTCGGTCAGCTTCCGCTGCGCCGTCTCCGCCCTGCGCGCCAGCTCCCGCGCTTCCTGCCGCGCGGTCAAATCCTTGTCAAATTCCATAGAAACCTCCTTGTGGGGATATCCCCCGGCAACGCGACCCGGGATACCCGCTAAAACAGCAGACTTGACCCGTCGCCCGCTTTCTTTGTCAGCCGTCCGTTCTCTACGAAGCCCATCTTTTCCAGCCAGCGCTGGAACTCGGGGATGGCCGTCTTGCCCGTGATCTCCCGCAGCGCCGCCGTCTCCCGGAAGCCCGTGGTCTGGTAGTTGAGCATGATGTCGTCGCCGTGGGGAATGCCCATGAAATAGTTGCACCCGGCCATGGTCAGAAGGCTCGCCAGATTCTCAATGTCGTTCTGGTCTGCCTTCATGTGGTTGGTATAGCAGCAGTCGCACCCCATGGAAATTCCCGTGAGCTTGCCCATGAAGTGATCCTCCAGCCCCGCCCGGGTCACCTGCCGGGCGTCGTACAGATACTCGGGGCCGATAAAGCCCACCACCGTGTTGACCAGAAACGGCGAAAACCGCTTGGCGAAGCCATAGCACCGCGCCTCCATGGTCACCTGGTCGGTGTCGAAATGGGCGTTGGAGCTGAGCTCCGAGCCCTGCCCCGTCTCGAAGTACATCACGTTGGGTCCCTCGGCGGTGCCCTGCTTCAGAAGCAGCTGCCGGGCTTCCTCCAGCGTCGCGGCGGAGAAGCCGAAGGCCTCGTTGCCCTTCTGGCTGCCCGCGATGGACTGGAAAATTAAATCGCAGGGCGCCCCCGCTTTGACGGCCTTGATCTGCGCCGTCACGTGGGCCAGCACGCAAATCTGGGTGGGAATCTGCCAATGTTCCTTGATCTCCTGAAACCGCCGCAGCACCTTGCCCACCTGCTCCGGGGAGTCCGTCACCGGGTTCAGGCCGATGACTGCGTCCCCCGCGCCGAAGCTCAGCCCCTCCAGGGTGGAGGCCGTGATGCCCTCCGGGTCGTCGGTGGTGTGGTTGGGCTGCAAGCGGCACGACAGTGTTCCCGGCAGGCCGATGGTGGTATTGCAGTGGGCGGTGACGGTGATCTTGCTTGCGGCATAGATGAGGTCGAGATTGCCCATCAGCTTGCACACCGCCGCGATCATCTCCGCCGTCAGCCCCCGGCTGAGCTTGCGGATGTCGCTGCCCGTGGTCGTTTCGTCCAGAATCCACTCCCGCAGGTCGGACACCGTCCAGCCCCGGATTTTCTCATAGACGGTCTCGTTCACGTCGTCCTGAATGATCCGGGTGACCTCGTCGCTTTCATAGGGGACGGCGGGGTGTTCCCGGAGATCGGCCAGCGTCAGAGCGGAAAGCACCACCTTGGCCGCCACCCGCTCCTGGGCAGTTTCCGCCGCCAGACCCGCCAGCTGGTCGCCGGTTTTTTCCTCGTTGGCCTTGGCCAGCACCTGCTTGATATCCCGGAATGTGTAGGTTTTTCCCAGCAATGTGGTTTTTAATTTCATGTCGTTCATCCTTTTTGTGGGGTAATCTGCGCTCTTCGTCCGTTTCCGCAGTTTACCGTTCTTTCCCCCGGCCGGCGTCCGCGCGCTTCCCAATCATCAGCAGGTACAGCATACTGCTCATCCGGTTCATGGCCCGGAGGATATCCACCCGGGTCGGATTTCCCTCCCGGTCGCGGAAGGCCGTCACCGCCGCCAGCTCTGCCTCCCGGGCAGCGCACCGGGCGCGGTTGAGCCGGGCAATGACCGCCCCGTCCGCCGCCGAGGGCATGAAGTGGGGCTGGCCGTAATAGTCCTGAGGAAAATGGCTGCGCTTGCGCTGCTCCTCCTCCGTCAGGCCGCAGAGCCTGTCCCATTGCAGCGGCTCGTCCAGCACCTCGCAGCGGATGATCCGCCGCGCCAGCTCCAGAATCTCCCCTACAGGGGCTTCCAAGCCCTTGTCCGTCAGCTGGCAGAGGATCAGCTCCGATTCCAGCGTGTCCAGCTTTCCCCGGAAAATAATTCTGGGGTGATCCTTCACCACCAGAAAATCCCCGTTCAGATGGGTCATATGCTCCGGCTTTTCCGTCAGGAAGCCGCCGGTGAGAAGGGGAAACTTATCCTGCTTCGCCTGCTCGCCGGGACGGATCTCGATCCGTTCCCGGCTGAGATAATCCCGGGCGGCGCTGGTGAGCTGGTCGCCCTTTCCCAGATAGAAAATGCGCTTGCCCTCCCGGTTTCGGATATTCGCCCGGACGGCTTCTTCGTTATAGAGCATTCCTTACTTCCCGGCGTTCGGGGTCTGGGAAGGACGCCCCTTGGGGAGAATGGAGTCCACCTCCACGTGGGGTCTCGCAATGACGTGGACGGAGATCAGCTCCCCCACCTTCTCCGCAGCCGCCGCGCCGGCGTCGGTGGCCGCCTTGACCGCGCCCACGTCGCCGCGCACCATCACGGTGACAAGGCCGCCGCCCACCTGCTCCTTGCCCACCAGCTGCACATTGGCGGACTTGACCATGGCGTCCGCCGCCTCGATGGCGCCCACCAGTCCCTTTGTTTCAATCATGCCCAAAGAATTCGTATCCATCGTGTTCCATCCTTTCAAGTTGTGCGGGGACATGTCCCCTCCTGTTTTCGCTTACCGCTCCACCGGCGACGCCGCGATTTCCGCTACCGCGTCGGCGAAGGCTCCGCAGGCGGCGTCGCAGGCGCTTTGCGTCCCGGAAAGCAATCCGCCGCCGAAGTTCGTCTCGCTGGGCGGGGCGTAAAGTTTACATAACGTCACATCCGCCGCTTTCAGCGCCGCGTCCATGGCGTACATGCCTTCCAATGGCGGGGCGATCAGATAGGCCAGCGCCGACCCTGGGCGCACCCCCGCCTCCTTTGCCAGAAACGAGCCCACGCTGCTGACCGTGTGGGCGAGGTACGGCACCCCCGCCGCGTCCTCGAACCCCACCCGTTCCAGCTCGGCCAGCGCCGCCTCCATGCCGCTTCGCACCGCGCCGGGGGTCTGCGCCGCCAGAATGCCGATGACCTCCCCGGCAAAGGGGGTGGTGGCGTTGGCCGCTCCGGCGTAAAAGCTGCGGGCGTATGCCACCTGCACCTGAGCCGCCTTCGTCGCCGCGTCCAGCGCGATGTAGGTGGCGTCGTCGCAGTCCGTGGTCAGCAGCCCCAGGGACGGATACCCTTCCGGCGCGCCCAGCTGACGGCACAGCGCCGGGGCGGCGTTGGCCAGATACCGCACCGCCAGAACCTTCACCGGAATCATGCCCCCGCCTCCAGATGCAGTCCCACGCCGGAGACTTTTTTCTTTAATATGGTCTCGATCAGCCCCGCAATATGCGCCCCGGCCTCCACCGCCGGAGTACCCTGGGCGTGGATGTTGGACACCACCGTCCGGGCGGATTCGGAAACGCCGGTTCTTGGCCGGTAGGTGATATAGGCGGACATGCTCTTGTCCGTCACCAGCCCCGGCCGTTCCCCCACCAGCATACACACCAGCTCGCACCCCGTCACGTCGCCGATGGCGTCTCCCGCGCCCACCCGGCAGTAGCGGACGAAAATCGGCGTTCCCGGGTCAATGCCCCTGAGCTTCAGGCCGTCCCGGATGGCCGCGAGACAATCCATGGCGTTGGCGGTGATGGCGGCCGAGGACAGACCGTCCCCCACCACGATCTGCACCCGGGGCGTTCCGGGGACGGCGGCGCGGATTTTCTTCTGATTTTCCTCGTCAAAGCACCGCCCCAGATCCGGGCGGGTCAGGTATTCGTCCTTGTCCCGGCATTTCGTTCTGACCTCCGTCATGCCGTTTTTGGCGGCGAAATCCTCGCTGACCTGAGAAAACACCGCGTCCTGCGCCGCTGCGTGGTCGGCGCGGAAGCGGAGCATGGTCAGGGTCTTGTACCGCGCCCCTGCCCGGCCGCTGCCCAGACGCGCCGGGGTTTTCTCCTTCATTCTCCGGAATTTCTCCTCGTTTTCGGCGTTTTCCACCAGATAAAGCTTCCGTAAGTCCAGCGCCGTCACATCCGGGACAAAGTCGCCGTCCCGGTAAGGGGTGGGCTCTTTCTCCGGCTGGGGCGCGGTCGGACGATAGTCGCCGCCCTTCACCGGCGGCTCGGCGTCCATGCCACTCAATATCTCCGCCACCATGGCGGCCAGTTCCTGTTTGTTCATGTGCTTTTCTCCTCTACTTTCCGAGAACCAAGGTTTTTACCACCACCGGCAGGGCCGGCCCCACCGGGGCGCCCACGTCCAGATAGCTGCCTTCGCTTACCTTCACCCGGTCGATGCACAGAATCTGAGCGTTGCAGCCGAGCCGGAGCGCCAGCGCCTGTCCCAGCGCCTTGGCCATGTCCTGTTCCAGACAAATCAGCGCGTTTCCGCCCGTACCCGCCGCGATCTCCTCCGCCATCGCCGCCACCTCCCGGTAGCCCGGGGAAGCAAGCCCCGGAAACGCCAGAATGGCGCTGTCCTCCTGCTTGCTCAGCTCCCGGCGGATGGTCTCCCGGGAAATGTCCGTCAGTGACACCACCGGGACGTTTTTCAGCGGGAACGGGACATTTTGGTGGAACACGGTGCTTCCGGACAGCTGGGCGCTGTGGCAGCCCGCGCCGATGACCGTGGCGCGGATGGTCTCGCTTCCCAGGGTAAATTCCCCTTGGCAGAGCCTGCTTTCCCGGATGGTCTGCCCCAGAATCGGCCCCAGGTCGCCGAATTCCAGCCAGGGAAGCTCTTTTTCGATGCAGTCCGCCACGCCGCCGGAGAAGGAAACAACCAATCCCTTTTCCCGGCAGGGATCAAACCGCCCCGCCTCCCGGGTGGTCAGCTGCTCCAAAAGATGCGTTTCCTCCCGCAGACCCGCCGCCATTTCCAGCGCCCGGGTCAATATTTCGGCTACGGTTTTCACCTGCCCGGGGCTTGCCTTGTCCCCCGGTTTTAAGTCGCACAATCCGCTCAGCACCGGAGAAACGTAGGTGACGGTGCCGCCGCCGTCAAATTTCAGCAGCCGCCCGCCTACGTTCAGGCAGCCGGTTCTCTCGATTTTCCCGTCGCGGATCAGGGCTAAGTTGCTGGTGCCGCCGCCGATGTCCATGTGCAGCACCGTTTTTCCCGTCCGCTGGGAGTAGTCCACCGCTCCCGCGCCCTTGGCGGCCAGGACGCTTTCCAGATCGGGGCCTGCCGTCGCCACCACGAACTCCCCGGCAAAATCCGACAGGGCGTCCAGCACCGCCCGGGCGTTTTCCTTGCGGCTGGTTTCTCCCGTGATGATGATGGCGCCGGTGTCCACGCTTTCCCGGCGGATGCCCGCCTTCCGGTATTCCTCCGCCACCAGCTCCCGCAGCGCTTCGGCATCCACATGGCTCTCGTCCAGCAGGGGCGTAAAATACACCGGACTGCGGTAGCGGATGTCCCGCCGGGCGATCTCCATTTCCGGCACCGCAAAGCCCGACGCTTTGTTTTCCACCGTCAGCTCCGAGAAGATCATCTGGGTGGAGGTGGTCCCCACGTCCAGCCCCACGCTTCGCAGAATGTCAGACACGACCGGTCACCTCTTCCAGAATCCGCCGCACCAGAAAATCCTCCACTTCCATGGGATTCGTCTTGCAGCAGGGGTCTTCCAGCGCCGCCTTCACGATCTGCTCCGCGCTCCGCCACACCGATCGGGGATCAACCCCCGCCTGCGCCAGGGTTTCCGGAAGGTTCAGCTCCCGGCGCAGACGCACAAGACCGTTTTTCAGGTTCCGCACGGCGATGGTGTCGGCGCTGCCGCCGATTCCCGCGGCTCTTGCCAGCTCGGCGTATTTCTTCGCCGCCACATGGGCGTTGCAGGTGATCACCGAGGGCAGCAGAATGGCGTTCAGCCGCCCGTGGGGGACGTGGAACAGCCCGCCCAGGCTGTGGGCCATGGCGTGGCACAGCCCCAGCCCCGCCTGGGTAAAGGCAATGCCCGCCATGGTCGCCGCCTGATGCACCTTCAGCCGCACGTCCTTCCGCCCCGCGTAGGAGGCCGGGAGGGCGGCAAAGGCGCTGCTGAATGCCTCCCGAGCGTACAAGTCCGTCATCGTCCCCGCGTTTTTTGCCGCGTAGGCCTCCACCGCGTGGCTCAGGGCGTCGAACCCCGTCTCGGCAATCAGCCCCTTTGGCAGCTCCTGCAAAAGGTCGCTGTCCAGAATTGCCGCGTCGGGGCGCAGGCGCTTGTCTACCAAGGGATGCTTGACCTTGTTGTGGGTCAGAATGGCGAAATCCGTCACCTCCGAGCCGGAGCCGGAGGTCGTGGGAATGGCGACCAGCCTGTAGCTTCCCTTTGCGAAGTAGGCCATGGCCTTGGCGCAGTCCATGGCGCTGCCCCCGCCCAGCGCCACCAGCAAATCCGGGGCAAATTCCTTCAGCCGCGCCGTTCCCTCCGCCGCCAGCTCCACCGAGGGGTCGGGCTGTACCTTGTCAAAGAACTCCACCTGGGCGCATTTTGCCGTCCGGGCAATCCGCTGCGCCGTGCCGTTTTTCATGAAAAACGGGTCCGTCACCAGCATCAGCCGCTCACCGCCCATCCCCGCCAGCGCCGAAACCGCCCCGGGGCCGGAATAGATCGTGGTCTTACACTGAAACTCCTCCATAAATATGCACCGCCTTTTCAGCGCTAGTATTTCCCATGGAACGAAAAACATGTATTGCCAGAAATAAAAATTGCCAGCCCTCTTTTCAAAAAATAGATAGTCAAATCAAAACAAATGTGTTATGATAGGGAGAAGAGGTGAATGTTATGGAGCAAACCGATGAAACCGTGCAGCCCAAGGAAGATGGCTACGTCCCCCGCCCGAAATGGCAGCTGTGGGCAGCCCGGGTCGGGCTTGCGCTTTTCCTGCTGCTGGTGATCGCCCAGATCATCAACCTGGCCGGAGGGCGGTTCTAATGAAGATTCTGGGAATCGACCCCGGCTATGGCATTACGGGCTTCGGCCTGATCGACGCCCAGCGTGGGCAGTACCGGCTGCTGGGCTGCGGCGCCATCACCACGCCCCCCAATACGGATTTTCCCTGGCGCTTAGAAGTCATTTACAACGACATGACCCGGCTGCTCCAAACGGCGCAGCCGGAGGCGGTGGCCATTGAGGAGCTGTTCTTCGGCCAGAACGTCACCACGGGCATCAACGTCGCCCAGAGCCGGGGGGTCATTCTGCTGGCCATCCGTCAGGCGGGGCTGCCTGTTTTTGAGTACAAGCCCATGCAGGTCAAGCAGGCCGTGGTGGGCTACGGCAACGCCAGCAAGCACCAGGTACAGGACATGACCAGGCGTCTGCTGCACCTGCAGGCCATGCCCAAGCCCGACGACGCCGCCGACGCCATTGCCATCGCCCTGTGCCACGCCCGTTCGGCAACCTCCCTGCTTGCCCGGGCGGAGAAGCAGGCGGAAAGGTAAATCGGAATTTATATATAAAGGAGAATATTGATGAAACTGTTTTTATGTTCGCACTTTTCAAGTGTAGGAAGTCTGATAAAGGAAGAAATTGAAA
>URBH01000065.1 GCA_900546075.1 uncultured Eubacteriales bacterium
TCATGCCCGGCAAGGTCAACCCCACCCAGTGCGAGGCCGTCACCATGGTGGCCGTGCAGGTCATGGGCAACGACGCCGCCGTCGGATTCGCCGCAAGTCAGGGCAATTTCGAGCTGAACGTGTTCATGCCGGTGCTCGCCTACAGCTTTTTGCAGTCCGCCCGGCTTTTGGCCGAGGCTATCTGCTCCTTCCGGGAGCGGTGCGCCGTGGGCATCCGGGCAAACCGGGAGAAAATGCGCCACAATCTCCACAATTCCCTGATGCTGGTTACGGCGCTGAATCCCTACATCGGCTACGAAAACGCCGCCAAAACCGCGAAAAAGGCCTTCCGGGAAAACATTTCCCTGAAACAGGCCTGCGTGGAGCTGGGCTTCCTCAGTGAGGAGGAATTTGACAGGGTGTTCCACCCGGAAGAAATGATTTGATGCGAAAAAGCGCCCCCTTTCCCGGCCGTGATGCTTCGTCAGGCCGTGAAAGGGGGCGTATTTGCGTCCGTTATCCCAGGCAGCTTCCGCAGGGCGTGTAGCCCGCTTCGATTGCCTGCTCGTAGGTGCCGAAAATGATCCGGTTTTTCTCCGTCGGGAGATTCGCGCAGTCGGGGGCGTGGAATTTGTGGGAGTTGACGTTGCCGATGAACTGCACCGGCTGGGCAGGCTCCGCGTTTTCCGGGTTTGCCGACTGGTTGTTCCAGGTGAAGGTGACCTCTTTTCCGTCCGTGCGGGCGACGACGGTGCCAAGCTCGTCGGTGCGCAGGATGGTGACGCCCGCCTGCTTCAGCCGGGAGAGGGGCTGCTCGTGGGGGTGGCCGTAGGCGTTGCCCTTGCCCACGGAGATCACGGCGTAGTCGGGGCTTACCTCGTTGAGAAAGCGGTAGCCCGTGGAGGTGTCGGAGCCGTGATGCCCCACCTTCAGCACGTCTGCCTTCCAGGGCATCCGGCTGCCCCAGTAGTCCAGCATGTCGTTTTCCGCGGCGGTCTCCATATCTCCTGTGAACAGGAAGGAGGTGTCGCCGTACCGAACCTTCAGGACGATGGAGGTATCGTTCTGGTCGGCGTAGGACTGCACGGGGCCGAGAACCGTGACGGAGGTCTCTCCCAGCGTCCAGCCGTCTCCGGGGGAGGGAATGGTGATATCCAGCCGCTGCTGGTCGGCGTAATAGACAAAATCGTCGAACACCCTGGAGGCATAGGTTCTCGTTGGGGCATAGACGGCGTGAGTGGGATACACCGCAAGAACCGAGGGAAGGCCGCCCACGTGGTCTTCGTGGGCGTGGGTGCAGACCACGGCGGCCAGCTCCTCCACGCCCTGCTGCTCTAGGTAGGAGACGACCAGCCGACCGTCCTCCCGGTTGCCGCCGTCAATGAGCATGTACTCCCCGCCGCTTTCCAGCAGGGCGCAGTCCGCCTGCCCAACGTCGAGAAAGTGGACGGTGAGGCCGGCAGGGGGGATCCGCTCCGGGAGAAGCCGGCAGCCGCAGAGCAGCAGCGACAGAGTCAGAAGGAGGGCAGGAATCCCCTTCCTCATTTCGTCGTAAGCCCCTTGTTGTTCTTTGCTTTTTTCTGCTGGTTAAGCCAGGTGTTCATCACCAGGCTGTGGGGCAGCAGCTTCACCAGGAACACCTGGAATTTGACGGGGAAGCCGTGGATGGAGCAGTCCTTTTTCGAGTGGTACAGGTCGTTAAGGCCGGTCTTGACCACGTCCTTGGCCTCGTACAGTCGGTTGAAATACCGCACCTCGTTATCGGCGTTAGTCTGGAACGCGTGGTTGAAGAACTCGGTTTTCACCCAGCCGGGGTTCATGGCCATGACCCGGACGCCCTGCGACTTCAGCTCCCGGTTCATGGAACGGCTGTAGCTGAGAACAAACGCCTTGGTGGCGGCGTAGGTGGTGATGTAGGGTACGGGCTGGAAGGCGGACAGGCTGTCCAGCTCCAGAATGTGGCTGCCGGGCTGCATGTAGGGAACGCACAGCCGGGTCATAAGCAGCAGCGCCTTGCAGTTCAGGTCGATCATGCGGCAGTCGTCCTCCACGGGAATCTTCCGGTAAGCGCCGAATTTGCCGAAGCCCGCGGCGTTGACCAGCAGCCTGACGTTGGGCTTTTCGGCTTCCAGCAGGGCTTCCAGTTCCGTAAAGCTGGATTCTTCCAGCAAGTCCAGCACGATGGGACGAACCGGGACACTCGTCTCGGCTTTCAGGGTTTCCAGAGCCGACGCCCGGCGGGCAACCGCCCAGATTTCATCCACGGAAACGTACCCGCCCAGCTGACGGACGAATTCCCGCCCCATGCCGGAGCTGGCTCCCGTGACAATGGCAATGTTCATATGATTGCAGCCTCCTCAATATATAATTCGATGTCCGTTTTATCCCCCGGCTCATTCCGAGGGAATGCCGTCATTTTTTATTTCCTGTCCCGCCCTGTCCAGCAGTGCTGCCCGCTCATTTGGCAGCGTCTCGTCCAGCACCCCCTCCAGCAGAGCGTTCAGGGTCTCGCCGATGGCTTTTCCCCGGTACCCCAGCGCCAGAAGGTCGTTCCCGTTAACCGCCAGATCTTTTACCGTCAGGCAGGCGTTCTCTGCCCGAATTTCCGCCAGAACCGCCCGGATTTCCGGGAATACATCCCCTTCCTCCGTTATGCCGGTACCCTTGCCGCCCATGTCCGCCTCCTGGAGTGTCAGCAGCGCGTCCAGCGTGTCCCAACCCAGGCGGCTGACCCGGCGGCGCAGCAGCTTCTTATCCGGGGTCAGCGAGGTCATGTGTTGGCCGATGAGCAGCACCGCCTGTTCCCGCAAAGCCGTGGGGGCTTTCAGCCGCCGCAGGACTCCGTCGGCAATCTCCGCGCTTTTCTGGGCATGGCCGTAAAAATGCCCCCGGCCGCTTTCGTCCCGGGTAAAGGCAGCGACTTTGCCGGTGTCGTGGAGCAGCGCCGCCCAGCGCAGCGTCAGATCGGCGCTGACGCCCGCCGTCACGTGGGCGGTGTGGGTGAACAGGTCATAGGCGTGGTGGGGACTGTGCTGGTCAAAGCCGATCATGGGCTGCAATTCCGGGATCACAGCCCCCAGAATCGGGGCGAAGCGGCACAAATCCTCCGCGCTGACCAATGGCAGTAGTTTACATAACTCGTCAAAAATCCGCTCTTCCGCCAGATTACCCATCAGATGCGCCTGAGACTGCATGGCGTTTTCCGTCGCCGGGTCAACGCTCAAACCGTATTTCACGGCGAACCGCACCCCTCGAAGAATCCGCAGGGAATCCTCCTGAAACCGGGTCACAGGGTCGCCTACCGCCCGCAGCACCTTTGCTTCCAGATCCCCCCGGCCGCCGAAGGGGTCGGCAAAGCCCCGGGTTGGGGAATAGGCCATGGCGTTCACGGTGTAGTCCCGCCGGGAAAGGTCGCTTTCCACGCTGTCCACAAATTTCACCCAGTCCGGGTGCCGGTTGTCCCGGTACGCCCCCTCCGTGCGGAAGGTGGTGATCTCCACCACGCCCCCCGCCGTGACCACGCCCACGGTGCCGTGCTTTTCTCCCGCCAGCACCAGTCGTTTCCCGGCGAAGACCGCCTCGGTTTGCTGAGGGGTGGCGGCGGTGCAGATGTCATAGTCGTGGGGCTGCAAGCCAAGGCTGGCGTCCCGCACGCAGCCGCCCACCGCGTAGGCCGGATACCCGGCATTTTCCAGGGCGCTCAGACATTCCAAAACATACGAGGGGAGCTTCATGCGGCGTTCTCCTGCTTCGGCTTGGGCGTCAGGCTGCACAGGTCGGTCAGCGCCCACACCGCGCACCCGAAATACAAGATCAGATACCCCGAGCCGGACAGCGCCGCGTAACCCAGATACGCGGCCATCAGCCCCGTAGCCAGCTGCATCCGCCGCCGACCCATCCCGGCGTCAAAGGCGGCCTCATAGAACGCAAACAGCGCCATCAGCGCGCTGGCGGACAAATCCAGCCAGTAGTCCTGGAGCTGGGGATTGCTGCACCAGATGCCGTAATTGCCCAGCATGTGGACGACGAAAAAGGCGCATACGGCCAGATGCGTCAGAAACAGCGGGCATTTTCCCGCCTTGCGGCAGCGCCCGGCCACGATCAGCCCCACCGCCGCCACGACGCCCAGTACCCGGCGCAGCAGCACCAGCCGCCCAACCGTTCCCCAGGGCAGCAGCACCGTCAGCAAAATGCCCGCCGCAGCGATGTAATGCCCCACGGCGGCCGTCAGGGAGGGCTGGAAGTTATCCTCGTACTTTGGCGACCCGTCCAGCTTCCACACGGACACGACGATCCACAGGTTGGCGCCGGCAGAAAGAACCCACAGGGCGATTTCCAGCGGATTGTTCACCGGCAGCAGGTTTTTCACGTCCACGGCCACGCCGTAGAGCAGCCGCCGCAGAACCAGCGCGCAGCAGCCCAGTACGATGACGCCTATGGACAGGCGGTTTTGTTTGCTTTTTTGCTTCATAACGGAATCCTCCATGGATGCAAACATCCGGCAATGGGGGCAGCACGCCGCCCCGGCACTTTTTTCATTATTATACCAGTCTATTCCCCTAATTTCCAGCCCTTTGTAAAAAAACTCTTTGTGTAGAATTTCTTCTTGTTTCATGCTTAAAATCGGAGTATAATGGGTTCAAGATTCAGCTAGGGAGGAAAACCATGTTATTGAAGGGAATTGCCGCCGTGTCTGCGGTTGCGGCGGTTTTGATTTGTGCTTGCGGCGGGGTGGTGTTCTGGTGGCTTCCGGCACTGTTTGTGGGGGCGTTTCTGGTTCTGACCCTGGCGGCCTTTGGTTTTCTGTGTCTGGTCTGCGCCCTCGTGGACATGGACAAGCCCCAGGAGCACGACAGTCCCTTTTACCGCAGGGTCGCGCAGGTGTACATTGGCGCTTTGATTGGCCTGCTTCGGATACGCATCCACACGAAGGGGTTGGAGAAGGTTCCCACCCAGGGGCGGTTCGTGCTGGTGTGCAACCATCTGTTCATCGCCGACCCCTGCGTGCTGCTGCACTGCTTCCCCAAAAGCCAGCTGGCCTTTGTCACCAAGCAGGAAAATCAGAAGCTGTTCATCGTGGGCAAGGTCATGCACAAAATTCTCTGCCAGCCCATCGACCGGGAAAATGACCGCGCCGCTCTGAAAACCATCCTCAAGTGCATTCAGCTGCTGAAGGACGACGAAGCATCCATTGGCGTTTTTCCCGAGGGCTATACCAGCAAGGACGGCAAGCTCCACCATTTCCGCAGCGGCGTGTTCAAGATCGCCCAGAAGGCGAACGTCCCCATCGTGGTATGCACCATCCGGAACACCCGGCAGATTTTCCCCAACATCTCCCACCTGAAGCCCACCGACGTGGAGCTGCATCTGGTGGACGTAATTCCGGCGGAGGATTTGAAGGGCAAGACCACCGTGGACATCGGAAATCAGGTGTACGAAATGATGATCGGCGATTTGGGAGAATCCTTCCGCATGGAAGAAGCTTGACCTTTGGGTCAGAACCGTGTATAATGAGTTTTCACCCCATAAATAACCATTTTTGGAGGAAATACAATGAAAAACAGCGAAAAAACACTGGACATGATCGTGAACCTCTGCAAGAGCCGGGGCTTTGTCTACGCCGGTTCCGAAATCTACGGCGGCCTGGCCAATTCCTGGGACTACGGCCCTCTCGGCGTGGAATTCAAGAACAACGTGAAAAAGGCATGGCTGAAAAAGTTCGTGCAGGAGTCCGACTATAACGTGGGTTTGGACGCCGCCATCATCATGAACCCCCAGACCTGGGTCACCACCGGCCATGTGGGCAACTTCTCGGACCCCCTGGTTGACTGCAAGGGCTGCGGCTCCCGTCAGCGGGCGGACAAGCTCATCGAGGCCGCCGGGTCCGGCAAGGGCGTCAATGTGGATGCCATGAGCTTTGACGAGATGGACGCTTTCATTGCGGGTCACGAGGACGTTGTCTGCCCCAACTGCGGCAAGCACAACTTTACCGCCATCCGCAAGTTCAACCTGATGTTCAAGACCCAGATCGGCGTCACCGAGGACACCGCGTCCACCTGCTACCTCCGCCCCGAGACGGCGCAGGGCATTTTCGTGAACTTCGCCAACATCCAGCGCACCACCCGCCGCAAGCTGCCCTTCGGCGTCTGCCAGGTGGGCAAGGCCTTCCGCAACGAGATCACCCCCGGCAACTTCACCTTCCGCACCCGGGAATTTGAGCAGATGGAGTGCGAGTTCTTCTGCCAGCCCGGCACCGACCTGGAGTGGTTCGCCTACTGGAAGGACTTCTGCAAGAACTGGCTGATTTCCCTTGGCATCCAGGAAGACTCCCTGCGCCTGCGGGATCACGAGCCTGCGGAGCTGGCCTTCTATTCCCGCGCCACCACCGACATCGAGTATCAGTTCCCCTTCGGCAACGGCTGGGGCGAGCTGTGGGGCATTGCCGACCGTACCAATTACGATCTTGGCCGCCATCAGGAGGCCTCCGGCAAGAGCCTGGAATACTACGATCAGGAGAAGGGCGAGCATTATATCCCCTATGTCATCGAGCCGTCCCTGGGCTGCGACCGGGTTGCTCTCGCGTTCCTGTGCGAGGCCTACGACGAGGAAGCGGTTGGCACCGACAAGAAGGGCAACGCCGACGTGCGCACCGTGCTTCGCCTGCATCCGGCGCTGGCGCCCTACAAGGCGGCCATTCTGCCCCTGTCCAAGAAGCTCAGCCCCAAGGCCGAGGAGATTTACCGGGAGCTGCGCAAGGACTTCATGGTGGACTTTGACGACGCCGGCTCCATCGGCAAGCGCTACCGCCGGGAAGACGAGATCGGCACGCCCCTGTGCGTCACCGTGGACTTCCAGACCGTGGGCGACGAGAACACCCCTGCGGACAACTGCGTCACGGTTCGTGACCGGGACACCATGGAGCAGGTGCGGATCCCCATTGCCGAGCTGAAGAATTATATCGCGGAGAAGTGCGCATTCTGATTGCGCCGCTGACAGGCAATAAAATAATGTGGCCGCCCCGGAAATTTTCCGGGGCGGCCGTTTCTGTACGGAAAATGTTGCGATATATTGACAGTGCGGCAATGGGGAACTGCTTTCAGGCAATAATCCAACTGCATACAAAGGGTTTCTTACGCCCACAGCCCATAGGGCTGTGGGCGTAAGAAACGGGAATCTCCCACGGCCAAAGGAAGCGCTGAATCAATCGCCTTCGGCTGAGCAGCGGATCTTTTTCCCTGCCCGTGCGGCTTCAAAAGCGGGAAATACATACAGTATTCCTCCGCTTTTGAACCCTTCGTTCAGGGAAAAATCTCTCGCTGTCAGCTCTCGCCGATTGAATCAGCGCTTCCTAAAGTGTCCACCGGACACTTTTTGCCCGGGTGCGCCGGGGCGGCCTTTCGATTCCCGGACGGGGAATCATGCAAAAATCCCGGTGCGAACGCACCGGGATTTTTACATGGTGACCCGTACGGGAATCGAACCCATGTTACCGCCGTGAAAGGGCGGTGTCTTAACCGCTTGACCAACGGGCCTGGTAGCGGCAATCTGATTCGAACAGATGACATACCGGGTATGAACCGGCTACTCTACCAACTGAGTTATGCCGCCATGTGGTCAAAGGATTTCGGCACCGCCGAAATCAGCTTTATTATTGTATCCGAACAAGCGGTTATTGTCAAGATGTTTTTTCGTTTTTTTGGCGGAATTTTTGGCAATACTTCCTCCGAGGTGAAAATACATGGCTTTTCTCAAGAAATGTCTGCTTTTCTGCATCGGCGGCGCCGCCTACGTGGGGCTGGAACTGCTCTGGCGAGGATACAGCCATATCAGCATGTTCGCGGCAGGCGGGGTGTGCTTTCTGCTCATCGGGCAGCTGGGGCAGGTGCAGCCCGTTCTGCCCTGGCCGCTGCGGGCGGTTCTCGGCGCGGGAATCATCACCATGGTGGAGCTGGCAGCGGGGCTGCTGGTGAACCGGCAGTACCAGATCTGGGACTACCGCGGCCGTCCCGGAAATTTTCTGGGGCAGATATGCCCTGCCTTTACCCTGCTGTGGATTCCGGTCGCCCTGATGGCCATGGGATTGTACCGGTGGCTGGACTGGCGACTTGACCGGATGCTTGGCGTGTAGAGACGGATATGCCCCCGCCCAAAAAGGCGGGGGCATATCGGTTATTTGTCGTATTCGGGGGGAAGCGGCGTCACGACGGGGGTGCCGTCGGGCTTCAGGAGGGGCGTCAGCCCGCCGCCGTAGCCGCTGGACTGCCACAGATAATTCACGCCGGTCTCCCTGTCTACCCAGATCTGCAGCGTGGTGAAGCTGCCCTGAGAGTAGATTTTTACAAAGCGGTCGCTCTGCCTTGCCATGGCTTACTCCTTCGTGCCTTCCACAATGCCGTTTGCCAGACCCACCAGACCCTGCATCTCGGAGGGAATGATGATCTTGGTGGCCTTGCCGTCGGCGACCTTCTGCATGGCCTCGATGGACTTCAGCTTGATGACCTGATCGCTGGGGGCGGACTTGTTCAGCATTTCCAGAGAATCGGCAAGCGCCTGCTGCACCTTCCGGATGGCTTCGGCTTCGCCCTCAGCCTTCAGAATGGCGGCCTGCTTCTCGGCGTCGGCGCGGAGAATGGCGGATTCCTTTTCGCCCTCGGCAATGAGGATGGCGGACTTCTTCTGGCCCTCTGCCTGCAGGATCGCCTGACGGCGGTCACGCTCGGCCTTCATCTGCTTCTCCATGGAGTTCTGGATGTCCTGCGGCGGCAGGATGTTTTTCAGCTCCACGCGGTTGACCTTGATGCCCCAGGGGTCGGTGGCCTCGTCCAGGATGGCGCGCATCTTGGTGTTGACCACGTCCCGGGAGGTCAGGGTCTGATCCAGTTCCAGATCGCCGATGATGTTACGCAGGGTGGTGGCCGTCAGGGTCTCCATAGCCGCCATGGGCTGCTCCACACCGTAGGCGTACAGCTTGGGATCGGTGATCTGGAAATACACGACGGTGTCAATCTGCATGGTGACGTTATCCTTGGTGATAACGGGCTGGGGGGGATAGTCCAGAACCTGCTCCTTCAGGCTGACCCGGCGGGCGATACGGTCAATAAAGGGAAACTTGAAGTGCATACCCACGCCCCACACGCTGTGGAACGCGCCCAGCCGCTCAATGACGTAAGCCCGGGACTGCTGGACAACGGAAATGTTGGTAATGATCACGATGAACGCGATCCCGATGATTGCTAAAATCACAAAACCCATTGTAAAACCTCCATGTAATGATTGATTCTCTTCTCAGACGGTGACGGTTGCTTCCACAGGGGTTACGAAGACCTTCACGCCTTCCACTCTGTCCACCCGAACCTCGATCCCTGCGGGGATGGGGTCGCCGGAGGTGCTCCGGGCGCTCCATTCCATGCCGCCCAGCTTCACCTGACCGAGGGCCTCCACATTGTCGATATCCGCCGTGACGCGGCCGACGGAGCCGATGACGGAGTCCACGTTGGTGGCTGTGACCTGGGGGTTCAGGAATTTCTTTGCCAGCGGCCACAGAAGCGCCAGCAGAATGCCGGACACCGCCACGAACAGGGTGATTTGCAGCCACACGGGAGCGCCCAGGGCGGCGCAGAGCAGTGCGGTCAGCGCACCCAGCGCAAACCATATGGAAACCAAATGAATGGGGCAGGCCGCCTCGGCGATCAGGAACACCACCAGCAGCACCAGCCAGAAACAAGCAGCCGATTTCATATCATAATCTCCTTTCCACGATAGTGACTTCATTGTATCAGAGATACGGTGAAGTGTCAACAGACTTTCCGGGGTGCGCCCTTTGCCGTGATGTCTGTTTACGTCCTTATTATACCCCCTGCGCGGGGAAGCGTCCATAGCGGCAGCGGCAAAATAGACGGGGCTATTTCCACTCAAAAAGAAAAATAGCGGCGCGGGCAAATGGGGTACAGTTCTATACCGCGCGAGAACCCCTTGCCTCTCCCTTTGGGAGAGGTGGCTGAGCGCAGCGAAGACGGAGAGGTGAAATGGGTGCGGAAAGCCCTCTCAGTCACCTTCGGTGACAGCTCTCCCAGAGGGAGAGCCAAGGGGCTG
>URBH01000066.1 GCA_900546075.1 uncultured Eubacteriales bacterium
ACCTTGTGCTTTTTCTCCAATGCCTCAATCAGCAGTTTTCTGGCTTCATTGTGCAACATTTCAATCATCCCCTTGCCTCGATTCTACACCGCTTGTCAAGAGGGTGCGCTATTTTTATGAATCGCTATAAAATCAAGATTTTAATCAGGAAATAGTATCAAAAGTCTTCCTTCATAGACTGCGGCATCACGGGCAACAGATCAGCTTGCCAGAATCTCTGTGATTTCCGCAGCGGCTGCGTTGAGGGCATCCTCCACAGTTGCCTGGCCATAATAGGCGCTCTGAATGGCAGTTGCCCAGGCATCCAATGCTCGGGTGATTTCGGGATGAGCCGGGAGCGTCAACTCGGCGCATTCCCCCATGGTTTTGACCACATCGTAATACTGTCCTTCCAACTCACCATAACCGTTGATCAGAGCGATCACATCCGCATTTTCCCATGCAGACTGGCGAACCGGCTCCATGCTTCCCTGCAGGTGCTGCCGGATCATGACATCCTTGGAGGTCAAATACTGAAGAACCTGCCATGCCTCATCCTTGTGCTTGGAGGCGGAGTTCATGCTCATGGACCAAAGCCATGTGGATGCGGAGCGCAGACCGCTGGGGCCAAGGGGCGTCACGGCATACCCCACATCGTCGCTTACCATAGATTGCTCTGGATCCTCGTATACGGCTGTGAAGCCATCCGCCTCGTTGAAGCAGAACACATACTGACCGGAGGCAAAACCCTGCTGAGATTCATAGAAAGTAAACTGTCCGGCACCGTCTGGAGAACCCTCTTGAATCATCTTGACAAAGATCTTGGTGGCTTCAATGCTTCCGGGGCTGTTGATTGCTACCTTTCCGGAGTCATCCACCATGGTGACGCCGTAAGACTGCAGCATGGTTCCGAATGTCAGGTAGGTCAGATCCCAGTACTTGTCGAAACGAGTAACGACGGGGTACATGGGCATACCGTTGGTGTCAGACAGGTTATCCTGAGCAGCCAACTGAGAGACACACTGAGCCATTTCCTCGTAGGTCGTGGGAACCTCCAGGCCATACTTGCTCAGAACGCTGGGGCGGTAGGCCAGCATATAGGTTTCGAACATCAGCGGCAGAGAGTACAGACTGCCTTCTCCGACGCCAGTCAGCTTTTCGCCGGTCCAGCGGCCGGAATTCAGAATACCGGGGATGAAGTCGTCCAGATCCCAATCAGCGGCGGTCCTGGAGGAATCCGCAATGTAGCTGTCCAGAGGCTCTACCCAGCCGCCGGAGATGTACTGCCAGTTATAGACCGGAGAGGTCATAAACAGGTCATAGGTGCCGGAGCCGGAGGACAGATCTGTTAGCAGCTTTTCAAAGGCGGAGCTTTCTTCCAAAACCTCGCAGTTGACCTTGATGCCGGTTTCCGCCTCAAAGTCCAGAACCTGCTTGGAAATGATGTCGGCAATGGTGGTGGAGATACACAGAATGTTGATTGTGACATCCTTCTTGTCTGTCCCAGGAGCTTCCTTCCCCGGGGACGCGGCGGAGCCGGAACTCTGACTGCACCCGGCAAAGACGGAGCAGCACATGCAGAGAGCCAGCATAAGGGCGACCAGCTTTTTCATAGTTTTTCCTCCTTTTTATTATTTTTATTATTTAAGCTCCATGCGAAGCTCAAAAATTTTGTCCATGAAAATGCGAAGGGATTCCGGGTCAGTGGGGGCTGCCATGGAATGTGGCTTTTTCACCGAAACGCCAAGAATTGCTCCGTCGGCGATACGCAGAAGATGCTGGCAGTTTTCGGCGTTGATGCCGCTGCCGATGAGGACGGGCAGAGACGATCCCTCCCGAATGGTATTGATTTCCTCGGGGCGGGTGGGGTCGCCGGTGCGGAAGCCGGTGGCGATCAGGGCATCCGCGTCAAAGAATGCCACATCGGTGGCCTGCTCAGAAATGGGACGATCCGCAACGATTGCATGGCTGCCATGCTTTACATGGACATCCGCCAGAACCTTGATATCATCGGCGCCGATCATGGAACGGTAACGCAGAGCCACACCCGCGGCACCTTCCACAAAGCCTTCATTGGCAATGTAAGCATTTGCCCACTGATTTACCCGGACAAAGCTTCCGCCAAAGGCCTCCGTAGCGGCGATGGAGTGCTTTGCGGCGTTGGCCACAATATTCACACCGATGGGCAGATCCGGGACAGCCTTGCGGATTCGCTCGCCGATGACGGCAATGCAGGCGGCAGTTTCAGGCCCCAGATACTCAGACTTAACGAAGGGAATGTCTCCGGCGTTTTCAATCAGCAGACCGTCTACGCCGCCTTCCTTCAGCTTAAGTGCTTCATTTACTGCGTAATCGTAAACATCCTCCAAACGATACTGCTTGAATTTCGGGGACCCGGGCAGGGGCAGAGAGTGAACCATGCCGATAATAGGCTTTTTCACAGGGAATAACTCGTCTAAAACCATAGATTTACCTCCTGAACTTACAAAGCTTCATCAATATGCCAGATTTTCAGGGCATTCTCCCGGAACACCTTTTTCAGCTGCGTCTCATCCAGACCGATGGCATGGAGCTTCTGCATCTCCACCGCCGTGGACTGGTAAGGCCCATCGGAGCCGTAGGTTATGCGATCCACCCCCACCTCGTTGATGAAAATCTTGATATCATAGGGGAACGCCTGAGCAATGTCCACATAGACATTTTCGTTCCGCTGGGCCGCCAGAATTGCCTCCCACAGATACAGGTGCATGCCGATATGCGCTAGGACTACATTAACCCTTGGGAATTTTTCCGCCACAACAGCCTGCAGGGAAGGAAGATCCCGGGGAGCATCACCGGAGTGGAACAGCACCGTCAGATTGTGCTCCTCGGCCTTTTCCATCAAATATCCCATGACCTTCATGTCGTTGGGGCGGTAGAAATCGTAGCCTGCAACCAGCTTCAGACCTTTGCAGTTCCAGTCGTTTACATATTTGTCGATTAGAGCAAACGTATGCTCCTTGCCAAAGGTGGGGTTGATGCGGGCAACGCCGATAATCCGGTCGGGATATTGCTTTACCGCCTCGCCCACCTGCATATTGGCCTTGTCGTAATCACAGTCCCAAGGGGGCGACATGACCCGGTCATGGGGAAACAGAACGCCATGGGAAGCATTTTCCTCGTCCAGATACCGGATTACGGTTTCCGGCCGGCCGGTGATCATATATGGCGCGCAGGTGGCGCTGGCCACATTGGGATCCGTACCATAGTGGATATGGGTGTCGATGATTTTCATGGATTTCTCCCTCCTACAGTCTCAGACTGGGCTTCTATACGGCTGCGTACCTGTTCCCAGGTGGGGGCGTTGGTCTGGCAGCCGAATTTTTGAATGATAAAGCTGGATGCGGCAGCACCGACCCCGGCTGCCCTCTGCGGCTCCAGACCTCGGAGCAACCCGGCAATGGTGCCTGCCACGAAGGCGTCTCCGGCGCCGGTGGGATCTATAACAGCTTCTGCCTGAACAACAGGAATCTGAAGGTCTTCGCTCCGATCTATGATTCTGGCTCCATCGGCGCCGCAGGTGATGAAAATCCGCTCTAAATCAAATTTCCGGAACAATGCCTCTTCAGAACCGACCAGCTGAACCAGCCTCCTGAATTCGCTTCGATTGATGAAAAGAATATCCGCCGCCTGCAGGAAATCCTGCCACAGAGAATTCCGGTTGCCCACCATGCCGCTGATTACCGTCGTGCTTCCCCAACTGCCGGCACAGCGGAGAGCTTTCAGGGTATAGGGGGAAAAGGCCTCGCAGACAACGGTGTATGCGGCATCCCGAAACCACTCCTCCCGGATCATCCCCGGTTGCTGGTGTGCGGCTGCGCCCTGCTGGGAGATGCAGAAGCCGCTGCCGTCCGGGGAGAAGCAGTTGTAATTATGACCGCTGGGATACTGCTCCAAAACAGTGACACCGGAGAGGTCTACCCCCAACTCCTCCAGATGCTTCCGGTATCCTGAGGATGAAAAATCCCATCCCACCACAGTGACCAGGCCGGTTTCAACCCCAAGTCCGGCAGCAACTGCGGCGATATTGCCGCTGCAGTCTCCGAAGAAAAGCTGCTGCGCGGATACCGCGTGGGGATCCAAACAAATGGTCTCGCCATCTGCGGGGTATTTTTCCATGGCCATAAAGTGGTCAAACAGCCCCCAAGCACCGACCACCACCAGCTTACTTTTCATGATTTCACCGCCCCCATAGTAAGTCCCTTGACCAGGAATTTCTGGGCAAAAACCGCGATACAGACGCCGGGCAGCGCTGAGATTACGGCACATGCCGCCATCTCTCCCCATTTGATCTGATCGAAGGTCATGGTCTGTAAAATACCCATAGTGACGGGCATGGTCTTTCCGCCGGACATAATCAGTCCGAAGAGAAGGTTATTCCAGCTGTAGATAAAGGAAATGATCACGGCGCTGCCGATGCCCGGCTTCACGATGGGCAAGACGATTCGATAGAAAACGGTCCATACTCTCGCACCATCCAGCATGGCGGCCTCTTCCAGCGCTTTGGGAACATCCTTGAAAAACCCCATGCAAATCCAGATGGTCAGAGGTAGGGTGATCAGTTGATGGACGGCGATCATGCCTGCATATGTGTCATACAATCTCAGGGATTTGAAAATGGAATACAGGGACAGCAGGACCAGCAGCTCTGGGGCAAAGCGGTAGCTCATGAAGTTGGATGCAATTCTTCGGCTGCGCTTGGAGCTGTCTCTTGCCAGCACATAGGCGGCAGGCAGGCCCAAAATCAGGGACACCAGCACGGCGCCGAGGGAAATGATGCAGGAATTCAGAACATACTGGACAAAATCCGGAAGTCTGCGAAGCTGGGAGAGCGTTTTCCCGCCAAGCAGAACATTGCTATAATTCTTCAAGGTGGGGGTAAAGAAAAACTTAGGCGGGTAGGATACGATATCCCGGAAATCCTTGAAGGACATGATCAGAATCCAGTACAGCGGGAACAGGACAATCACCAGCAGCAGAAGGTAGCACAGGTATCGGGCAATGGTTTGAACGGGATGCTTTCTCAGATTTTTCATGGGTAGACACCTCCTGTCACAACTCTTCGGCCTGCATGTTCCAGAGCTTCAGCAGGAAGGAGCTGACAATAAACGCCAGAATCCAAAGGGTGAAGATGACACTCTGGGCGGTGCCGATGTTCGACCACCGGAAGGCCTCCTCATAGGCCAGAATATTCAGGGTTCGGGTGGCATTCATAGGGCCGCCCTTTGTGGTGGAATAGATCAGCTCGAAGGCCTTCAGGGAATCACAGATTCGGAACAGCATGGTGAGGATAAAGTATTTTCTCATCCAGGGCAGCTTCAGGTAGAGAAACTGCTGTATACCGGTGGCGCCGTCGATTCGGCCGGATTCAATGATTTCCTCAGGAAGGGACTGGACACCGGCCAGCAGAATAATGGAGGTGAAGGGCAGATATACCCAGGTGTCCATTAGGATCAGTGTGGGCAGGGCGGTACTTATGGCCAGGCGGGCCGGGGCGTCTGCGGCGCGCCGGGCGCAGGCGGAGACTGCATGGAAACGGGGCGGCGGCACAGCTATCGCCGTGCCGCCGCCCCATTCACGTCATTTTGATTGGCTTATTTGGATTTGACATAGGTGTTCAGCGCATGCACACAGTATTCATTGTACGGATACCTGTCGGTCGTCACATATCCGGCAGGCGCGTCGATCAGCTGCGGAATCCGGTTGACGATGGTCGCGCAGGTCATCTCCACGGTCGCCGGCTTGTTGACGGAAACCGTGGTCTCCGGCTCGCCGATGAAGGTCCAGTCGTTGCGGTCAAATTCGTCCGGCGCGAACACCTTGCCCACGCACTCGGTCACGAACGTAATGCCCTCCTCCGTCTCGGTGGTCACAACCGCGCGCATACCGGTCGGATCGCCGGCCTTGATGGTGGCGTTCAGCGTTTTGGAGAAAAGGTCCTCGGTATGGGTGGTCGGATAGCATTTCTGCGTCTGCGCGGTAATGTGAAGGTTCATTTTGCTGCAAAGCCAGCCGTTCTGATTCCACATGTAGGAGGGAACGTACTGCCCGCTTTCCACAAGCTCCTTCAGCTCCTCCGCCGGCATGGCGTTGATGTTTGCAATTTCTTTTTCAAACTGTTCCGGCGTGAAGCCCGCCCCGTGGCCCTCGGCAAGCGCAATGCCGTAATCCTCGACGTTGTACCAGCTGCTGCCCAGAATCTTGGTGATCTTAAAGGAGGAGCCGGCCAGATTGGTCACCATGGTGCCCCAGACAAGGTCGCAGTAGCCGACGCCGGTTAAGGTGCAGCCGCCCTGCTTGGCGAGCGCGTCCAGCTTGTGCGTGAGCGCCGGAGAGGAATTCCACGGATACAGCGCTTCCTCGCAGGTCGTGATGGCATTGACGCCGTGCTTCGCGCAGACCGTGAAAATCTGTTCAAGCTCCGCCACCGTGCTTCTGGTCGCAATGATGCAGACGTCCGGCTTGAGCGCGCCGAGTATTTCATCTGCCTGCCCGGCGTCTGCGATTTTGACGCCGGTATCGGGATAGCCGCCGACAATCTCCGCCGCGTCTTTTCCGAGAATCGCGGGGTTCACATCGAAGGCGGCAACCAATTCTGCGCCCTTTTCAATTGCATAACGAATCAGGTATTTCCCCATTTTTCCGCAGCCGTATTGCGCGAATGTAATTTTTCTTTCCATCATGTACCTCCTTGATCAAAATGTATTCCTGTCCGGACTTCTCCGATGAAACAATCTTACACCTTACAGTAAGTATAAAGTCAAGAACAATTTGTTATTTGACCTGATTCGTGATAGAATCAGGTGGAGAGGGGTGCCTTTATGCAAAATAGTCTAAATACGCTTCTGAAAATTGGTGAAATGGCCGAACTGAATCACATCAGCACACAGACGCTAAGACTTTATTCTAAAAATAAGCTTTTAGAGCCCCAGTATATGGACGCGGAAACCGGTTACCGCTATTATACATGGGATCAGTGCGCAAAGCTCGATCTGATCCGGGCGCTGAAAAGCTGCCACCTGTCTCTCCGGAAAATCCGCGAGATATTCGAGCTGTCGTCGGAGGAAAGCCTGCTGCAGATTCTGGACGAACAGATCGGCGCCCTGTCGGAGGAAATTTACCATTCCTCGGTCAGCCGGAACAATCTCCTGCGCATTCAGAAAAACCTCCAGACGCTGAACGCGCTGCCGCCGTTCGGGCAGGTATTTTTCGAATATGTCGCGGAGAGAAAGCTGGATGTGCAGCAGACGGAATTTGACTTCTTTGCGCAGGGCTACCGGGGATATGAAAACATGCTGCGCTATATGCAGAACTATCTCCACGAAAAAAAGCTCCCTCCGTCTTATTTCATCAACGTCGGCACGCTCATGGACAGGGAGAACTTCATGCGCGGCACCTACGCGTCGCAGTCTGCCTTCATCTTTGTGGACGATCTGTATCCGGACACCGGCAGTCTCCGCACATTGCCGCAGAATATGTATCTGTCCGTGGCGTCGGACGATCCGTCGCTGGAGGCGGCGTACGCGGGCAAATTATACGCGGAGCTGCAAAAGCAGAATCTGCTGCCCTGCGGCGACTACATCTGCGAGGTCCTGACGCAATTCCCGCTCAACCATTCAAAGCAGTTTATCTACAAGATTCAGATTCCGGTCCGGCGGCGCCGGGCCTCCGGCGGCGGCCCGGCCTGAAAGCCGCCCGCGTCTCAGGCGTCCGCTTCATTTTTACAGGCCCGCGCCCGCCGTCCGGCCGCTCCGTCTTGATTCTTTTGCAGCGCCGGGTTACAATTGGCCTATACCGGAAAAGGAGGGGGCGTACAGATGTCAAGACCGCCACGGCGCCGCCGGATCTGCGGCAGGCCGCAGGTCGACGCCTTCTGCCCCAAGGGGCGATGCGGCGCAGCGCCGATCCTGCTGACGCTGGACGAATACGAGGTCATCCGTCTGGTGGACCTGGAGCAGCAGACCCATGCGCAATGCGCCGCGCAGATGGATGTTTCCCGGTCCACGGTGCAGGCGATTTACGAAAGCGCACGGCGCAAAATCGCGGCGTGCCTTGTCCACGGAAAGCCGTTGCACATCACCGGCGGCGTGAACGGCGCGGGCATCGGCGGCGGCCGCTGGTGCCACGGAAAGAACATCACCATCACCGACGCTACCCTGAACCTGTCGTCCCTATACCACTTCACCAACTCGAGCGCGTCGGCAATCGGCTTCGGCGACCTTGTTTACAATACGGAGGAGCTCGTGACGGATCCGTCGATCGCGACGAACGATCAGATCAGGATCGGCTCATACAAGGGAAAGCTGGTGGAGCTGAAGTTGGAGGCGCGCGCCCTCAGCCGCGATGACGAATATTCTTACTTCTGGAACCTTTATGAAACCCTGATCCCTGATGAGAATGGGCTCATCGATATGCAGCTGCTGACACTTCCGTATGTACAGAACTATGGCTGGGCGATCAACGTGCTGGAAATGACAGTGATCGACGACCCCTGCAACGGAAAACACGACTTCGGCTGGGTAAACCGGCAGTCATGCCACATCTGGGCGTGCATGAAAACTTACTTCGCGGCGGCGGCGTTGATCGCTCGCCCTGAATAGGGGTCATGGCGCACCCGCCGTATGGCTCGGCGCAAAAGAAACGTATCCGATTTGCCCTATACTGCGTCGCCGTTATCTTGCGTCGCTTTCTTTGTCAAGGAGCAGAGAGAAGTTAAGGCTTTACGACAGCGGCGGAAAGGGGGTGCACCACTGTGGTTTTGTTATATCTTGAACTCCAAGATGGCTTTAATAAGCCGTGAATGCAGACGATCGCGCATATCCCCGTCAATTCCATAATAGGTGTTACCCCGTTCATCTCGGAGTCTGCGTGTGGCGAGAGAGGATATATACCCCTCGTAATGCTTTACAACAGTTTTTACCGCATCTGGATCGCCTTTGGTGGCGGCTATAATTACCGGGTACGGTAACAAGCCGCTTTCGTCAAAATCGCTGTTACCATTTACTTTCATCATAAGCTCGACCCTCCAAATATTTTTTAGCAGCTCATAGGAGCTTGTCTGACGGAACTGTACTGTGCTTCTCGGAATATTCAAGTGCTGCGCTACCTGCGCGTCCGTCATGTCAAAGAAGTAGTACAGCAGTACCGCTTTGCGCTTTTCTTCCGGTAGCGTATGTAGTGCGTCGGCAAGTTGCTTTGCGGTAAAGCTCTTTCCGGCAACAAAAAAGGATTTATCAGCTTCATCAAACGCATAAGTGTCTGTCGTGTAAAGCTGTGCTTCTTCCTCCGGCGACAAGTTAGAAAAAGAAATCTCCCGTAGCTGCCTGTTTCTAACGTCGCGCCATGCGTTGCTTGCCTCGCATCTTAACACCTTTTTGCAAAATCCGTTAAAAGCACAACGTACTTCAAACTGGGTGCGATAAGGTTCGTTCAAGGTATTCACCTCCTTTCGCAACCGCGAAAGCGGGTGATAGGTGTATTTCCCCTTTCACTACCCACACCACTCAAAAAGCGGATTTTGCCAACTCCAAGCGATGATTTCCCCCAAAAATATGAAAGATTATGTTAAGAGGTATCCGCACACCATACATGCTGCTAATTTTGTGGGAGCAAAGGGGCAGGAAGCACGGTGGGGAACGGCAACACACAGCAAGGAGTTTCTGCACATGACAAAAGGCACCCATACGGACATGAAAGCCCGCATGGGTGCCTTGAAGCAGAGCAAAAGCGTATAAAATATAAGGGCTGCTGCTGGATGGTGCGATAACCAAAAGCAAAAAGGTGACAATCTTAGGAACGCGGAAAAGTTGCTGCAAAACATAAACGTTGCAGCGGATTTCCAAAATTAAAATTGTCATTTGTAGAAATGTATTTTTCCCGCGGTATCGTGCCGCGTTAGATACACCTCCTGTCGAAATATACTCGCATATGATAGTTCATCCTTGTTTGTTAGATAAGGTTTAGGCAATTGTACTTTTGTGCAGGAAAATGGAG
>URBH01000067.1 GCA_900546075.1 uncultured Eubacteriales bacterium
GGCTGATGCCGATGCCGGTATCGGCCACCTCGGTACGCAGCGTCACGTGTCCCGGCTGAGCGCAGGGCAACTCCTCGGTGGTGACCGTGACGGTCCCACCGGGTGGGGTGTACTTGACGGCGTTGCTGATCAGGTTTGTAAAGAGCTCCTGCAGCTTTGTAACGTCGCATAGAATATCCAGATTCGTCGCCTTCTGCACTCTGGTCAGTGTCAGATTCTTTTTCCGGGCCTCCCCCTGGAAAACGGCGACGATCTTGCCGACGACATCTCCCACGCGGTTGTAGTCTTCATTCAGTTCCAGCCGCCCGCTCTCGATCTTCGTCATGTCCAGCACGTTGTTGATGATGGACAGCAGCAGGCTGCCGGACTCCTCGATCATCTCCTGATAGTGGAGCAGCTTGGGGTCCGTCAGTTCCTTCCGCATCAGGTGCGCGTAGCCCAGAATGGCATTCATGGGCGTGCGGATGTCATGGGACATATTCAGCAGAAAGGCGGTCTTGGCCTCGTTGGCTTTTTCCGTCGCCTGATAGGCGATCTTCAGCTTCTGGCGTTCCAATTCCTGCCGCTTTTCCTTGGTGACGTTTCTGGTCACATAGAGGATGTGGGTGACCCGTCCGGCTTCATCCCGCCGCTTTTCGATAAACCGGGCCATGTACCAGTTGCCGTTGGTGGCTAAATAATCCATCCCCACCGTATCGGTATCCGCCAGCCGGTCCGGCACCGTGGACAGGTCAAAGAACTGCCGGACCGCCAGCCGGTACTCCGGGTCCACAAAGGTGCTGCACAGCTCGTTCAGCTTCTGCTGGGCCATGCCCCGGTGTCCCGTCAGGCGATGTACGGAGTTGTCGCTGGAGATCTCCTCATAGAAGTTCTTTTTCAGGTCGATCCGGAAAATGGAGAAATACAGCCGGCTCACAGAGGAGATGATCTCGTGATCCAGCTCCGCCTCCTGCCGGGCGGTCTGCGCCTCCCGCAGAGCCCGCTGGAAGCGCTCCCGCGTCTCATGCTTTTCATCGGTGTTGACGAAGATCCCGTCAAAGAACTCCGGGGACCCGTCCGCACGGCGGGACAGGCCGCCGGTGGTGTGGAACCAGTGGTAGGTGCCGTCCTTGTGGCGCAGGCGGTATTCCACGTCAAAGGGCTGCTCCCCCGTGGTATCCTCCACCACCGCTTCGTAAGCGCTCAGGACCCGCGCCTCATCCTCCGGGTGGAGCTGTCTGGTCCACGCTTCAAAGGCATTGGGAAACTCCTTTTCCGAGTGGAAGCCCAGCATCTGCCGCAGCGTGTCGGACCATTCCACGGAGACCCGCTCCCACCGGTCATTGAACGTCAGGTGCCAGGCGCCGGAGGACATGGACTTGTGGATATTCCGAAAGGAGACGATCTGCTCCTCCAGCTTTTTCCGATAGGTGTCCTCCTTCCAGGAGTTCCGCAGAAGCAGGGCGCACTCGCCTGCCTCGTCGATGGGCAGGCAGTCGATATACAGATGAAATTTCCGCGCCTCGTCCTGTGCCTCCAGCCTTGCGGGGCTCTTTTCAAAGGCCGCCGTATAAAACGGTCCCATCCACTCGCTTGCGCCATCCGGGCGCAGCGTCAGGAAGCTGTTGCTCACCAGCTCCGCCCGGGTCCGCCCCGTCAGCGTTTCCAACGCCTGATTGCAGCAGAGAAAGCTCCAGTCTGCCGGGCGGCCGGTCTCATCCAGTTCCACGCGAACAATGCCAAAAGGGAGCTGTCTTTGAACATGGTGATTAGGGCTTCTTTTCCGCAATTCTGCACCGCAGTCTCCACCTTCCTGTTTCGATTGAATATTCATGCTTATTTATCGCGGATTTTTATATTTTCTTCCATTTTCGGGGGGGGGGTGACATGTTCCCCTTCTGTATAATATTTCTCTTTATTTTCATACATCAGGTAGTCCGCCTGACGGATGGCCTCCGCAAGGGGATGCACGCCGCTGACGCCGCCGATGCTGACGGACAGGTGCAGCTCCGGATACTCCGGAATGACGATCCGGCGGACCGCCTCCCGGATCTCGTTCTGCTTCCGCACAAAAATATGCTCGTCCATTTTGGGAAACAGCAGTAAAAATTCGTCGCCGCCGTAGCGGATCAGCGTATCCGTACTGCGGATGCAGGAGTGGATCGCGGCGACAATGTCCCGCAGGACGGTGTCTCCGGTTTGGTGGCCGTAGGCGTCATTTACCTGCTTGAAGCTGTCCACGTCGATGATCGCCACATGCTCCATGCCCTCCAGATGGGAGCGGTAGGACTCAAAATACCGCCGGGCATAGGTGTTCGTGAGCGGGTCCATGAACAGCTCCATGTTCTCGGCCCGGCTGTGATCCAGCAGGAGCCGGGTGCCGTTGGCGTCGATCCAGCGGCCCTCACTCAGCTTGGACAGCATTTCCAGCACACAGGGCATCCCATTCAGGCACAGGTATTTGGAAATGACGAAGTACATATCCGTATTGGTAAATTCCAGCTTGTTCAGGGTCGTTTTCTGGGCGAGTGCCCGGGAGGAAATGCAGTTGGCGCAGCTGCGGCCGTTGTCCCAGAAGGCCGCGCAGTGGCTGCCGTTGGGATGGAGAACGCCCTGCTCGTCCAATTCCAACACGGAATTGGTAGTGGGGTCTACGAGGCGAACAACATCGAATACCATTCTCAGACGGCGCATCTCCGCCGCGAGGGCCAGCGTGCCGTCCTCCGTATTCACGTCCGCAGCCGACAGCAGCAGCGGCTTTTTGACGGAGAGCTGCGGGTCCACCAGTTGACCCACGGCGCCCACATAGTGCTCCGGCTGCCGGTCGGACCACAGCGTCCGCACCCGCAGGTCGCACCAGTGATGCTCCGTGCCGCAGGGCAGCAGCAGGCTCACGGAAAATTCCGGTGTTTCCTTGGTCGTGGCAGCCATCGCCTCCTGCAGCCGGTGGAAATCCTTCTGACTCAGGCGGCAGAAGCACTCCGGGTGAGCAGCGTTCTTCACCGTATGGCGGTACTGGGGCGGTTCATCCCAATTGGTGATGTCCGCCAGACCGGAAAGCGCATCGAACTCAAACTGGATCCCGCCGCTGCAGGACGCGAAGAAGTCGATGCGCTCCTGCAAGGACTCCAGTATCCGCTGCACCCGGTCATTCCGCGGCAGATCGGCCCGGGCCAGAAGCTCATCGGACAGCCGGTTCACCTCCAGCCGGTAGGGATCTCCGTCCAGCGGGACATGGGACGTAATGCGGAGCCGGGGCGATACGTCCGCCAGACATTCCAGCAGCAGCGGATTGAAGGCGCCGCACTCTCCGCCCAGGATCATGGCGATGGCCGTATCGTGGTCAAAGGCTTTTTTGTAGCACCGCTCGCTGGTCAGCGCGTTGTAGACATCTGCCAGTGCCACCACCTGCGCGGCGATGGGGATCCGTTCTCCCCGCAGCCCGTCCGGGTAGCCGTGGCCGTCCCACCGCTCATGGTGCCAGCGGCAGATCTCCAAAGCGTAACGGAACAGCGGCTTTTCCTGTCCGAAGGTCATCTGCTCCAGGATCACCGCGCCGGCTGCCGCGTGGGTCTTCATCACAGCGAATTCCTCCGAGGTCAGCTTCCCCGGCTTATTCAAAATCTCCTCCGGAATGGTGATCTTGCCGATATCATGGAGGGCGGAAGCCGTTTTGATCAGGGCGATGTCCTCCTCGGAAAGGTGGTAGGCCTTCGTCTTCTCTACCAGCCGGCGGAGCAGCAGCTCCGTTATGCTGCGGATGTTGCGGATATGGTCGCCGCCCTCATGGTTGCGGAACTCCACCACATGACTGAGAATTCCCACCATCAGGTTGCTGTTTTCCTCTTTTTCCCGGATCTGGTCGGAAACCAGATACATCAGCCGCTTCTGGTTGGCATAGAGCTTCAGGGTATTTTCCACGCGGTGGCGCACGATAAAGGTGTCGAAGGGGCGGCGGATATAGTCCGTAACGCCCATGGCGTATGCCTGCTGAATGGCCTGATTGGTCTCATCGGTGGAGATCATGATGACCGGGATCTCATCGATCCACCGGAAGCGGTTCATCTGCTCCAGCACCTGAAAGCCGTTCATCTCCGGCATATTGATGTCCAGCAGCATCAGATCCACCGTCAGCTTCTTTTCCATCAGCCGGACAGCCTCCCGCCCATTTTGAGCCTCAATATAGTGATACTGCTCTCCCAGGATCTCCATCAGCATCATGCGATTCAGTTCCGAATCGTCAACGATCAAGACCGTCTGTCGTTCCATACAGCCATCCCCTCCTGCTTCCGCTTGCAAAAAAGCGTGTCAATGTCCGCTTTTTGTTTTCGTATATTCATGCACCGCAGGTCTTCGCCGCGATGTACCGCGGCGACGGCCTGCTTCCCTCCCCCGGTCAGTCCACTGCCCGGAGAAGCTCCACCGTTCTGTTGTACGCCTGCGCCAGCTGGTCGTAAAGTGCTTCGCTGCCGTCCAGCCGTCCGGCCCGCAGCAGCTCTGTCAGCTCGCTGGCCGGGGCGGTCAGATGGGAAAAGCCCAACGTCAGGCACAGACCCTTAATGGTATGCGCCGCCCGGAACGCCGTTTCCACGTCGCCCTGTTCCAGTGCTTTCGTCAGTTCCGCAAAGCTCTTGTCCTCCGGGAATTTCACGGCGAACTTCCGGATCATGGCTTCGCTGGGAATTCGCTGGAAAATCTCCTCAAAATCCGCGCCCATCGCCTGATAACACTGCTTGATCGTCATTTTTGTGCCCCCATATCTGCTGTCAGCATTTTTATGAATGCAGCATTGTAACCACCGGCATAACCGGTGGTTACAATGCTGTCTAATTCGTCTCCTGATTGATCTGCTTCACTTGAAAATCGGCCTCGGCCAGCTTGGTGTCCCGCCGGTCCTTGATTTGGAATTTAACGGTAAAAACTCTTTCCGTACCATTATATTCTACGGAAAAATCTTTGACCTTCAAGCCCTCCGGATAGGCGTATGCACCCAGGAATTTATTTTCTCCCAGATACACCTGACCGCTGTCAGAATTCAGGGTAAAAATCTCGTTAGCCGCACCTTCCACATAGCCCACGCCCTGAATAAACACCGTGTTGTCGGTCTCCACCGTGCAGTAGCGCAGCTTGTCGCTGATGGCGGTGGTCAGCGTGGAGCAAAGCTCCTGGGCCTGAGAGTCCGCCATGGAAATGCGGAAACTCCGCACCGCAGCATTGGCTCCCACCGCCACAAGGCTGCTGAACAGCAGCACGATGATCACCGTGCAGAGCATCTCCGTCAGGGTCAGGCCGTTTTGATTCCGCAGTTTTTTCATGACCCGGCCCCCGTTTTATCGTAGCTGTAATAGTAATAGCCGTTGTTTTCGTAGAGCGACACCGGGCCGGAGCCGGTTTTTTTGCCGTTCGCTTCCTCTCCGGTCAGCGTGACTGTCGGAGAATTTTTCGATGTTGTTGCATACTGGAACATAACATTCGTGTTCCGGGTCTTGGCGTTGATCTTTTCCGCTGTGACCACAGACGTGGCCAGAATGCCAAAGGCCAGCACGGCGATCAAGATGGAGACCAGAGACTCCACCAGCGTTTCGCCCCGGTTATTTCTCAGCTTGTTCATGGGCCTGTCACCTCGATCCCTTTGGTGATCCTCTGCGGCTCCCACTTGACCGTGGTCTTGTAAATATACGAGTCGACATCTTCGCTGGAGTAGGATTCCGACTCCTCCGCTTTTGTCAGCGTTCCCTGCATGGTCAGGGTCATGCGGCAGTCATCCGTCTTACCCTCTTCCGGCTTCAAATACAGCTGCACCTGAATTTTGCCGTCCTTCTGTGCGGAAAAGGCAGCTTTCACCGTCCGCAGGCTGGTGTCATCGTTGATCTTCAGATTCACTTCGATGGTATCGTTGAAAGCCTTGAGACTGGCATATTCGTTATTATCGTTGCCATTCTCAATGCAGGCGGACAGCCATTCGCCCATGATCCCCTTGGGGGGGTCTGTTACCTTGGCTTTGCGTGAGACCGTATACCCTGTGATATTCCCCTCTGCATCTTTCAGCGCGGTATGGGTCTCCGTCATGATCCGTTCATACGAATCCCCCGCAATGCTGTCCCGGATCAGCTCCGCCGCGGAGCTGACCGTCAGGTAGTTCTGCTGGGCTTCCCGGTCGCTTTTCATGTGGTGGGCGGCGCTGACGGCAGCCGTCAGGATCGCCGCGCCCACCGCCATGGCCAGCAAAATGAGCAGGAGGGCCATCAGGATCGTAGCGCCGCTGTTGTTTTTCAACTTTTTCATCCGGATCGCCCTCCTTTCCTCTCATTTTTCCGGAAATTCCGACGGCAAACGCCGTCCCATTGTGTTTGTTCAGCCTCCGCCGCTTGTTCCCTTGACCGTTACCGGCAGGATCGCCGTGGCGGTGTAGTTCTTGCCGCCCACTGTGCAGGTCGCTGTGATGCGGAGCTCCGTTTCTCCCGTGGCAACGCCCGTGACCGTGATCTTGCCGTCAGCAGGCTGCTCGGTGACCGTCGCCACCTCCTGATTATCGCTGGTGACTTTCCAAACAGCCGTACAGAGTTTGCCCTTCTTGTCAACAGCCTTGAGCTGGATGATCTCTGTGCCTTCTGGGTTCAGTTCAACGCTGTCCTTTTCCAAGTCCACCTTCAGATCAGCCGTGACCGTGACCATCAGGCGGGCGGTGTAGCCGTTGTACTCCGCAATCACCTCGGTCGCACCAATCTCCACGCCCGTCAGCGTCACTGTAAAGTCACCCTTGCGGACCCCCTCTGTGATCCGGACGGCGGACGCTTCGACCACGCCATCATCGGTGTAGGTAAACTTCGGCTCGCCCATTAAGGCATCCTTATTGCTCACATTGGTCAGGTTCAGCTCCAGCTCGATGGCGGATCGATTCGCATTCGTATCGTAGTCCGCGATCAGATCCACGGAGACAATACCCTCGCTCCAGAACATACCCACCTTGGGCCACGCGCCGTAGTGGAGGTTGACCTCCTTTGCCCCGGTGCTGTCCGTTCCCCGCAGCACGGTGGGGAAGGGATAATCCTGCCCTTGCAGAGCCGCGTCGCTGCCGGGGAAGCTGTACTTACCGTGGATCGAGGAACCGCTTTCCTCGTTGGTGACCCAGCCGAAAGCCTTGCCGCCGTTCCGATTCAGCGCGTCCAAGAAGGTTTTGTAGTACGCCGCCGGGCTTTCGTTTTGAGTCTGGATAAACTTATCCTTGCCGATCTGGTTGGACATCTGCTCGTAGGTCAGCGGAGTCAGGCCGTTGATGTGGTAGATATTTGTCTTTGCGCTGTCCCAAGTGTACTGCCCCAAATAGTCCAGCTTGCCCTTCAGCATATTATCCCGGTTCGTCTTGGCCAGATCCGAATCTTCGCCCAGCAGGTCAGTGAGTGATCTTTTCCCGCTGGCATAGAATTTCGGCAGTTGAGTGAAATCAATCTTCGCGCTGCTGTCAAGATAATAGCAGTTGGTGATCGTCATGCTATCCGCCTGACCGTACCGGTCCGCCACGCTGCCGATGAGGGAAATAGCGGTGATGGTACCTCGCATCGCCGGGAAAGTCATGTAGGTGTAACAGTTCTCAAAGTTCGGGTTGCCGTCCTGCGATTCGCCGAAATTCTTAAAGGTAGACGAGAAGCCGCTGCCGCCGATGCCTCCCAGGTAAACGAAGGTAGCAGGGTTTTTATCCCAAGAATTATCACCCTGTACAACCTTTGCCGGAGTTCCTTTGAGGCCCACAAGATCCGTGAGTTTTTTGGACACAACACGCTCCTTGAGCGTATTCTCACTGACCTCAATTTTGCCGCCGGTATAGCAGTTGCTCACCTTGCCCCGCACGCCGCCTACCAAGCCGCCCACGCGGACAAAGTTGCCCCATTTCGGCGCGACCAGTTTACTATCTTTATCCAGGTGCGTGCAGTTGATCTGAATGTCCACCACAGCGGAGCATCGGTCCAGCTCAAGGCTGGAAACGCCGATCAGACCGCCTACCACCGCCTCGCCGAGCCCCAGTTTGTTTTGGCTGTTGTCCTGGATCTTATAGCCCGCGATGGCACAGTTCTGGATCACCGCTTCGCTCGTTTCGCGTTCATCCGCATACTCATAGGCGATACCGGCCAACCCGCCCAGTGCGTAGGCACACTGATTGTCCGTTACAATCGAGCTGCGCTGGATGATGCCGCCGTTGTCGCTGTAAAGCACGATGTTTTCGATCGTCGCGCCTGCCGTGGTGCCGAATACGCCCACATTGTAGCAGTTGGAATTGATGGCGATGTTTTTGATGTAGTAGTTCCCGCCGTCGTACTTCCCGCCGAACCACGCGTAGAGCGTAACACTGTAATTGTTCTCATTCACACCTATCGCTCCGGCGATGGGGTGGAACGGAGTGTTCTTTTCGCCGTTCGTCGGGTTTTCCATGTCCACGCCGTTGACGTCATGGGTCTGTGTCCAGCTCCGCTGGGGACGAGCATTCTCCGCACTGGCCCGTGATTGCTTACTATCCATCGTTTTGTATTGCAGATAGGGGAACTGCGGATAGGTTTCTGAGGTCACCGGGCGGTCCGTTCCGGTATTAAATCTGAAAGAATATTTCCTCGTCCTGTAATTATATTCTGATGTAACTTCACAGCTCCAGTTGATGAATTGGAGCTGCTTCACGGAGCGGATCTGGTACGGCTTTTTCGTGGTGGTGGTCGTTGTCTTGCCGAGGTTCTGCTCGTTGTTTCCCACATCCTCGACCGGGCAGTAGGAATCTCCGAAGAAGGGGCACACCGCATACTCATATGTCTGCGTCCCCTGCTTCAAGGTCCATGTGCCGTTGGCGGCAAGTGTAAATTTGCCACTGATGATGTCGGTCTCTGCCAACAGCCGCAGGCCGTCTTTGCCGTCGGTCCGATAGCAGGTGAAGTTGTAGCCGGACACCTGCTTGGCAAGCTCTTTTTTCGCTTCGGCGTTTTCTGCTCCAAGGACAAAGTTGCCGCTCGGCGTCAGCTTCCCACTTGTTTTGTCCTTGCAGTAGTAGCCGTAGCCGAAATCGGTGATCTTGCCGCCGTCATCGTGGGCGGTGCAAAGGCTGCTGCCCTCCTTGCGGACACCCTTTGCGTCAAAGCCGATGTAGGAGAAGTGATAGCCGCTGTTGGCGCCGCCCTCCTCCTTTTCCCAATAGACCATGCCGATGGTTCCCATGTCCGCCGAGGTCGGCCAGTCGCCGTAGTGGACGTGCTTCTTGTCCGTGGCGGTGACGCTGCTGGGATAGGGGTACGCGGTCTCAGTCCCCTCGGTATTGGGATGGTTTTTGGTCTCAGCCACCTTGCTAAAGCCGGACAGCTTCAACTCCTTCATTTCCTCGTGGGTCTTCTTCTCCGCGCCGGAAGCTCCCGGCTCGTAATCGTACAGGCGCACCGTCCCCGCGAAGGTATAGGTGCCGCCGCTGAGGTAATAGCAGTCGGAAACGCTGCCATGATCCGACGTGAAGCCGTTGACCTCCGCGCCCGTCACGGCGCTCAGGGCCGTGGCGCAGTAGCTGTTGCGGATGGTGCCCTGATTGTCGCCCACAAAGCCGGAGATCATGGCACTGCCGCGTATCTCCGTCAGTTCGATGCTGCCGAGGGCGTAGCTTTGGCGGATGTAGCCGCTGCCGTCGTTCATACCCACCAGACCGCCGGCACAATAGCTCCGGGCATAGGTGCTGGTGCCGGTGATGCTGGGAATATCGGCGCTGCATGCCTGGATCAGGCCCTCGTTGCAGCCCACCAGACCGCCGAGGTAGTAGGTGCTGCCGCTGTAGGCGCTGCCGGACAGCCGGTAGCCGGAAACGGCGCAGTTTTTGATCGTGCCGCTGTTTTTACCGGCCAATACGCCTGTATACACCGTTTTCCACTGGACATTGCCGCCCAATTTGGAGGTGGGTGCATCGGCCAGCGCCTTCTCCGTTGTCACAACGATGTTTTCCAGTGTTCCCGTCACAAAGCCGAAGAGACTGCCCCGCTGCA
>URBH01000068.1 GCA_900546075.1 uncultured Eubacteriales bacterium
CCTTGGCGCGGCGGTTGGGGTTGGCCTTCAGCTCCAGCACCTCGGCGGTGAGGATGACCATTTCCAGCAGATTGTCCAGACCCTGGCCGGTCTTGGCGGAGATGGGGCAGATTACGGTCTCGCCGCCCCATTCCTCGGGGATCAGGTCGTACTTGGTCAGCTGCTCCTTGATCTTGTCGGGGTTGGCGGTGGGCTTATCCATCTTGTTGATGGCGACGATAATGGGAACGTCCGCAGCCTTGGCGTGGTTGATGGACTCGATGGTCTGGGGCATAATGCCGTCGTCGGCGGCTACCACCAGAATGGCGATGTCCGTGGACTTGGCGCCCCGGGCGCGCATGGAGGTAAAGGCCGCGTGGCCGGGGGTATCCAAAAACGTGACCATATTCCCGTTCACGTCCACAGTGTACGCGCCGATGTGCTGGGTGATGCCACCGGCTTCTCCCGCGGTGACGGAGGTCTTGCGGATGGCGTCCAGCAGGGAGGTCTTGCCGTGGTCAACGTGACCCATGACCACCACCACAGGGGCGCGGGTCTCCAGCTCTTCGGCGGTGTCCACGTGGTCGTCGATGATCTGCTCTTCGATGGTGACGGTGACTTCCTTCTCCACCTTGCAGCCCATCTCGGTGGCCACGAACTCGGCGGTGTCATAATCGATGGTCTGGTTGATGGCGGCCATGACGCCATTCTTCATCAGGCACTTGATGACCTCTCCGGCGGTCTTTTTCATCCGGGAAGCCAGCTCGCCCACGGTGATCTCGTCAGGAATCTTCACCGTCAGAGGTGCCTTCCGGGCGACCTCCATTTGCAGGCGGCGCATTTTCTCCTGCTCCTCGTTCCGGGACTTGCTGCCCCGGAACTTACCGGTCTGCTGCTTGCTGCCCTGCTGACCCTTCTTGCCGCCGATGCGCTGCTTGCCGCCCTGGTAATTCTGTACCCTCTCGGAGACCAGATTGTCCACGTCGGCAAAGCGTCCGGCGTTGACCTGCACGGCGGAGGTGTCCACCACCCGGCGCTCCCGCTTCCGCTCCGGCTCCTTGGGCTTGTCTGCCTTGGGCTGGGCATTTTGCTGGGCGGGCTGCTGGGGACGGGGCTGATTCTGAGGCTTTGCCTGCTGGGGCTTCGCCGCCTGCTGGGCTTCGGGCTTGGGCGCCTCGACCTTGGGGGCTTCGGGCTTGGGCGGCTCAGCCTTGGGGGCGGGCTTCACGGCAAACACCTGCTCCAAGGACGCGATCTGGTGGGTCTGGGTCATGTGGTCAAACACCAGATTCAGTTCCTCATCGGTGAGTACCTGGGTATTGGACTTGGGCTTCTGAAAATACTTGGAGATGATGTCCGCGATCACCTTCGGCGCAACGCCGAAATCCGTCGCGACCTCCTTCAAACGATACTTCACTAAACTCATACGATAAAACGCACCTCCAAAATATGACAAGCGGAAAGCAGAGGGGGATGTACTTTTTTTCTGCTTACTGCTTAAAACTACGACTTCTTTTTCCCTTTACGCACATTTTTTACGTGGGCTTTCGCTTCGGCCTGATGCTTTTTGACCTTCTCGGCCTTGGCGGAAAGCACTTCCAGGGCTTCCCGGTTTTTCTCCGGTTCGCCGAGCGCCGTCAGCAGGGACAGCGCCAGCCGGACGTCCGTCACGGCGGCGATGGCCAGGCTGGTTCGGCCGATGGCGAAGCCCATTTCCTCTTTGGTGGATTTCAGGCGAACGCACTGCTGGTCGGTTCCGGCGGCGAAGGATTTTGCCCGGCGCCAGGTGTGATCGGAAGCGTCGGCGGCGACCAGAATCAGGTACGCCTTTCCCGCCCGGGCAATGGCGCCCACCGGCTCCTCGCCCAGCTCCGCCATGCCGCCCTTGCGGGCTATGGACAGATATTGCAGCGCCTTATCCATTCTCCATCTCCTTTTCCAGCCGCCCGTAGACCTCCTCCGGGATGGTCACCTCCAGGCTGCGATCCAGCGCTTTGGAGCGGATGGCCTTTTTCAGGCACTCGGGGTTGGGGCAGATGTACGCGCCCCGGCCGTTTTTCTTGCCGCCGAAGTCCAGGCTGACCTCGCCCTCGGGGCTGCGGACGACCCGGATCAGCTCCCGCTTGGCCTTCCGTTCCCGGCAGCCCATACACTGCCTCTGGGGAATTTTCTTCTGCATCGAACTGCCTCCTTATCGCTCCGGATTTTTATGCTTCCTCCGTCTCCTCGGCGGGTTCGGCCTGGGAGGCGGGCTTGATGTCGATCTTATAGCCGGTCAGGCGGGCGGCCAGGCGGGCGTTCTGACCCTCCTTGCCGATGGCCAGGGACAGCTGATCGTCGGGGACAATCACCCGGCAGGCCTTCTGACCGGGAATCAGGCTGACGTCAATGACATCCGCGGGGCTGAGGGCAGCCCGGACGTACTGGCAGGGGTCTTCGCTCCATACCACGATGTCGATCTTCTCGCCGCCCAGCTCCTTCACGACGGCGCCAACCCGTCCGCCGTGAGGGCCGACGCAGGCGCCCACGGGGTCGATGCCCTCCATGGCGGCGCGAACCGCCATCTTGGAGCGGGAGCCGGCTTCCCGGGCGATATTGCGGATCTCCACCTGACCGTCGGCAATCTCCGGGGTCTCCAGCTCGAACAGCCGGCGCACCAGATTGGGATGGGTGCGGGAAACCCGGATCACCGGGCCGCGGCCCATTTTGTGAACCTCCAGCACGTACACCCGAAGCATATCGCCCTCGTGGTGAGTTTCGCCGGGAATCTGCTCGCCGGCCTGGAGCACGGCGTCGGAGGTATCATTACCCTGACCGATGCGCAGGAACATGTCGCCGGTGGTGGGATCGATGCGCAGCACGGTGCCGGTCATCAGCTCCTGTGCCTTGTTGGAATAGCTTTCGTAAGCCACGCCCCGCTCGGCTTCCCGGATACCCTGGATGACCACCTGCTTGGCGGTCTGGGCGGCGATGCGGCCGAATTTCTGGATGTCCACGGGGATGTTCACCGGGTCGCCCACCTGGACGTCGGGGTTATAGTTCCGGGCGGCGTCAATGGGGATCTCCAGGGCGGTATCCTCCACTTCCTCCACGGCGGTCTTGACGATGTGCATGGAAAGACCTTTCTCGCTCAGGTCAACCACCACGTTGTCCGCCGGGACGTCCCGGCGATCCTCCCGGTCTTTCCGGTAGGCGTTGGTCAGCGCCTGCTTCAGGCGCTCCACCATATAGTCCACAGGGATGCCCTTGAGCTTTTCCAGCTCCCGCAGGGACGCGAAAATCTCCGCGCCGATGTCCACCTTGGGGGCTTCCGCCTGCTTTTTGGCTGTCTTTCTTGCCATTTTATTCTGTCCTCCTATCAGAATTCCACGCGAAGCCGCACCAGCGCGACCTCGGATTTTTCAAACGTTACGGTTTCCTTCCCCGCTTCCACGGTCAGCCTGCCGTCCTCGTAACCGCGCAGGACGCAGGGAATTTCCTTCATGCCGTTTCTGGGGCGGTAGAGCTTGACGGTGATGGGGCTGCCCAGATATTTCTGAAAATCGGACGGCCGCTTCAGCACCCGTTCCAGTCCGGCGGAGCAGACCTCAAAATGGTAGGAGCCGGGAATCGGATCCTTCTCGTCCAGAATGGGGTCAACGGCGCGGGAGATGGCCTCGCAGTCGTTGATGTCCACGCCGCCGTCCTTGTCAATATACAGCCGCAGGAAATATTCGCTGCCCTCCCGGACGTATTCCACGTCCCAAAGCGCGCAGCCGTGTTCTTTCACGATGGGTTCGGCGAAGGCCGCCACCTGTTCGGTAACTTTCATGGATACACCCTTTCCCTGGGGTCTTTCCGAAAGGGCGTTCGCGTCCTTTCAGATACGACCTAAATCAGCAAGAAAGAGAGGCGCTCGCGCCTCTCTTTCCTACCTTCTACCTGTTTACGTTAGCATTATATCACTGTTTTCCCTGTTTGGCAAGAGGGTTGTCACAAATTCCGGGACTTTTTTTCAACATTTTGACCAATCAACGCCCGTTTTCCCGTTCCTTCACCAGCATGGGGGTGAACATGGGCTTGCCGAAGCGGGTGACGAAGCGCTGGCATTTTACCAGGAACGCATAGTATACGTTGTACCCGCAGCTCAGCATTGTCTCCGCGTTGGCCATGCCCTTGGCGAGAATCACGTCCGCGCCCGACAGCGCCGCAGCGGCTTCCTCGCTCAGCATATCCAGCTGGGTGCCCGCCACCCGGTTGCCATTGTCGATCACCGGGAAGGGGATACCCACAGCGGCGGCATCCTCCCGGGTCGCGTCGTTCTGGGCGATGGCGCCCCGGACGCAGAAGGTGACGGAAATATCCGGATACGCCGCCGCGATGGCCTCGGCCAGCACCCGGTCAAAGCCGATCTCTCCGGCGTTGTCCGTCAGATACACCAGCTTCCCGCCCCGGCGCAAATCCCGGCAAAGGTAAGCGTACACCTGATCGTCCAGCTCCATTTCCAGCGCCTTATCCAGCATTTCCTCCAGCTTTTCAAAGCTGACCTGCCCCTGCAAGGCGGAAAAATCCAAGTAATTGCCCAGAATGGCAAATTGCAGCCCCGCGAAAACCGGGTCCTTTGCGCCGGTGACTTTCTCCCGGATCGCGGGAAGCCGCTCCAGCACGAAGCGGTTGGAATCCAGCTTTTCCTGACGGAAGCGGTCGTAGTCAAGGCCGTACATGTCGTGAAGCAGGTCGGCGATCTTCGGCCCGAACCAGGGGGAGGATACCCCCTCCGGCGCGGACAGGTACAGCTTCATGATCTCTTTGGCAAAGGCCATTGCCTGCTCCTCCGTCCCCAGGGTCTGGGCGAGGGCGATGTTCCGCCGCAGAAGGCATTGCAGGCAGTAAGTGTCGATTGGGATACTCATGGAACCTCCATAGTTATAGCTTTAGCAATTCCTCAAAGGAATCGATTTTCCCGGCATACCCCGCCGGGGTGCCGAAGCCGTAACTTGCCCAGAGGAAGGGAACGCCCGCTTCCACCGTGGCCTCGTAATCCCCCTGGGTGTCGCCGATGTAGGCGCAGGAGGTGATATGGTACTTCTCCATCAGGGTGCGGATGGTTTTTCCCTTGCTGGTGCCGGTGTCGCCGAAGCACAGATGGCCGGTGATGCAGCCGGTCAGCCCCAGCTTGGAGATGCACAGCTCCGGGTAGCCCTGCTGGCTGTTGCTGACGATGAACAGGCGGTGGGTTTTCGCCAGTTCCTCCATTGTTTCCCGGACGCCGGGGTAGCCGATATGGCAGGGGTTTTCGTGGAGGTGGCGGTTTTCCGTCTCCATGCACCGCGCCATCAGGGCGTAGCGCTCTTTTTCCGGAAAGTCGGCAAACAGAACGTCGGCGATTTCCGTCATCACCCGGCCAAACAAGGGTTTCAGGGTTTCCGCCGTGATGCAGTATTGGGAAAGCCCCTCCTTTTTCAGCTGGATGTTGTAGCCCTCCGCCACCAGCGCACGGGAATCCCAGAGGGTGCCGTCGATATCAAAAATCAGGCTCTCGTAATTCATGCTTCCTCCAGATGCCGCTGGATGCGGCCGATGATCATGTCCAGCGCCACCAGATTTTTTCCGCCCTCGGGGACGACGATGTTGGCGTACTTCTTGCTCGGCTCCACGTACCGCTCGTGCATGGGCTTGACCGTGTCCTGATACTGCTTGAGAACGCTTTCCAGGGTTCTGCCCCGCTTGTTCACGTCCCGCTTGATCCGGCGGCACAGGCGGATGTCCGCGTCGGTGTCCACGAAAATGCGGATGTCCATGAGGTTGCGCAGCTCCTCGTTCTCGAAAATCAGGATACCCTCCACGATGATGACCTTTTTCGGCACGATGTGGATGGTCTGCTCCGACCGGTTATGGATGGTGAAGTCGTACACCGGGCATTCGATGGTGTGTCCCCGGCGCAGCTCTTCCAGGTGATAGACCATCAGGCTGGTGTCGAAGGCGGCGGGCTCGTCGTAATTGAGCTGGCTGCGCTCCTCGTAGGTCATGTCGTCGTGGCGCTTATAGTAATTGTCGTGGCTGATGACCGTGACCATGCCCTCGAAGCGGGAGATCAGATTGTTCATCAGGGTGGTTTTGCCGCTGCCTGTGCCACCCGCAATGCCGATGACCAGAATGTTGTCGTCCATAATCTTTTCCTCCATATCTATTGCGCTTCCAGAAGCGTTCGGGACAATGTAAGAATCCCTTCGTCCGGGAGACTGTTGGTGAGGATGACCTCGCCTGTTCCGTTTTCCAGGAGGTCTGCCTCCGCCAACCGGCGGCGGGTCTCCCGGGCGGTGCCGTCGCCGCCGTCCAAAAGGGCGACGCCGCTTCCCAGCACCCGGGAAATGGCCTTCGCCGCGAAGGGATAATGGGTACACCCCAGCACCACCTCGTCCAGCTTTCCCTGATAGGGGGCGAACAGCTCCCGCAAAAGGGATTCGGCTTCCGGGGAATCCGCCTGCCCTCGCTCCACCAGCTCCACCAGCCCCGGTGCGGGGATTTTATAGACCCGGCAGCTTTGGTCGTAGCGGTGCATCAGCGCTTCAAATTTTTCCTCCCGCAAGGTCATGGGCGTGGCCATCACGCCGATGCCGCCGCCGTGGTACCGGTCATAGGCCAGCTTGAGGGCAGGCTCGATGCCGATGACGATGGTGTCCGGGTAGGCTTCCCGCAGATCGTGAATGGCGGCGGAGGTCGCGGTGTTGCAGGCCACCACCAGCGCCTTGACCCCCCGTGCCATCAATCGCCGCGCCGCGGCGAAGGTGAGCGCTTCCACCTCGTCCTTGGTTTTGGTGCCGTAGGGGGCGTTGGCGGAGTCGCCGAAATAGAGATACCTCTCCCCGGGCATGAGGCGCCGCAGGTGCCGCAGTACGCTGATGCCGCCCACGCCGGAGTCAAAGACGGCAATAAAATCTTCTTTGGTGTTCATGGCTTCACCTGGTCATCTTCCGGGGCGGGCGCGTGGCCGCCCCATGTTTTCTATATAGTATCAAATTTCTGCCGTTCTTTCAATGGCTCGTTGCTTTTTTCGTGGATTTTTTGGAAGCGAATGCTCCCCCGGCTGCTGATGCAGCCGGGGGAAGAAAACACTATTTTGTAACGGGAATGCTGACCCGCTTGCTTTCCAGCAAAAGCTCATCGGTGTCATGATCCAGGACGCCCAGCACCAGCTCCAGGGAGGTGATGTCCCGAACCCGCTCCACGCCCGCGTCATACAGCCACATTTCGCACTTGCCCCAGGCGTCCGGCGCAAGCTCGTCGAACAGAAACAGATCAGCGGATTCGCCGTTCACATAGGTTTCCATCGTGTAGAGCCAGATATTCCGCTCGGAATGATTCTCTACCCGGAACCGGAAGACGCCGTCCTCGCAAAGCTCACCCTCGCTGCCCGTGTAGGTAAGGGTGATGCCCGCCTCCTCCAGAACCGTCGTGCCGCCGCTCTCCACCGACCGGACATCGTTCTTGTCTGCGCGCAGGGTAATGGGGGGCGTAGAATCCAGCGGATTGTAGTCGCTGGCATCCGTCACTTCCAAGCAGAACGAGAGTTCGCCGATCGTTTCAATATTTCCGCTTTCAAGGTCGGTATCGTTGACCCAGATCGAGGTCATTTCCTCCCGCCCCGCTTCCAGCAGGATGAAAAAGAGACGATCCTCCGTCATGTAGCCGTTGACGCAGTCCATGCTGCTCATGAGCATAACGTCCTTGTCCGAACCGTTGCGAACGTAGACGGGAATCTCCTCCGTGTATGTGTCCCCGTCCCGCCAGTCGGCCACGGCCAGGATGCCGCCCTTATCGTACAGGACGGTCTGGTGGTGGAAATCCTCCGGGCGAATCACCGCTTCTGTCTCCCAGGTGTCCCCGTCGTCGCTCCACAGGGAGGACATGCTGCTCACTTTTTCGGTAATGAACTCCGTCAGCACGTACTGCGCCACCATGAACGCGGTTACGATCAGAATCGGCCAGAGCCACTTGGGGCTGGTCTTTTTCCGCCGGCCGGAATACTGCCTGCATTCTTTTTGCCGGGTGGGGACGCTCCGGCGGACGGGTCTGTCCTCGGGCTGCTCAATGATCAACGGCTCCCCCTCATGGGTGTGCAGGCCGTGGGCGATTTCTTCGGTAAACGGCTCGTAGTAGCATTCCCGGCAACGCTTGCCGTTGTAGGGCGCGCCGCAGCAGGGGCATCTTTTCATTTGGGTTCACACTTCCGCACCATCCGGTGCCGCCTTCCTTTTGGTTTCCAATTTTAATTGTAACATAGGGGTCAACCCTCCGCAACAGCGTGAACACGGGATTTTTTGCCGCTTCACGGGAAACCTCCCTCTTTATGGCAAAACCGTTGCATTCTTCCGTCCGAAACGGTATAATGTCAAAAAAACACTCAGGAGGAATTTTTATGGATTTGAACATCGGCCGCATGCCCCACGGGCCGCGGAACTCCATTGCCGACGTGTCAGGCGTCCGCGTCGGCCACTGCACCGTGGACGATGAACGGCACAAAACCGGCGTGACGGTGATTTTACCCTGCGAGGACGACATTTTCCGCAGCAAGATGCCCGCGGCTTACCACGTTCTCAACGGCTTCGGAAAAACCGCCGGGCTGATGCAGATCGGGGAGCTGGGGACGCTGGAGACCCCCATCGCCCTGACGAACACCCTGAATGTGGGACTGGTTCACGACGCCATGGTGGAATACATGTGCCGCCAGGGGGAGCGCCGGGGATATCCGGTTTATTCCGTGAACCCCGTGGTGTGCGAGTGCAACGACGCGTCCCTGAATGATATCCGTCACCGGGCGGTGGGTCAGGCGGAGGTCTTCGCCGCCATTGATGCCGCGTCGGCGGACTTTGCCCAAGGGGACGTGGGCGCGGGGAAGGGCATGACCTGCCATGACCTGAAGGGCGGCATTGGTTCCTCCTCCCGGCTGGTGGAGATCGGCGGGGAGACCTTTACCCTGGGCGTGCTGGTTCTAACGAACCACGGGTGTCTGCGGGATCTGACCATCGGCGGGGAGAACGTCGGCAAAGCGATTGAACAGCGCATCCGGGAGGACAGCCCGGACGAGGGCAGCTGCATCATGATCGTCGGCACCGACCTGCCCGTCACCTCCCGCCAGCTGGGGCGAATCATCCGCCGGTGCAGCGTGGGGCTTGCCCGGCTGGGCAGCTATATCGGCCACGGCAGCGGTGAGGTTATGGTGGGCTTTTCCACCGCCAACCGCATTCCGGCACAGGGTGACTGCCTGAATTTCCGCTGCATCCACGAAAGCCACATAGACGACGCCTTCCGCGCCGTTGCGGAGGCCACCGAGGAAGCGGTGCTGCGCTCCATGCTGGAAGCCCACCCGGTCACAGGCTACACCGGCAAGCTGCGCCGGAGCCTCGGTGAATTCTGGCAGCCCTGAACAGTGGAATCACGGAACCGCACCCCCTTGCCTCTCCCTTTGGGAGAGGTGGCCGAGCGCAGCGAGGACGGAGAGGGGAAACCGGGCTGCAATGCCCTCTCAGTCACCTTCGGTGACAGCTCTCCCAAAGGGAGAGCCAAGGGGGGTGTACCACGGCACGAAAAATGGCGCGCATCTCCCTTGCCTCTCCCTTTGGGAGAGGTGGCCAAGCGCATCGAGGACGGATAGGGAAAACCGGGGTGCAATGCCCTCTCAGTCACCTGCGGCGACAGCTCTCCCAAAGGGAGAGCCAAGGGGGGTGTACCACGACACGAAAAATGGCGCGCATCTCCCTTGCCTCTCCCTTTGGGAGAGGTGGCCGAGCAAAGCGAGGACGGAGAGGGGAAACCGGGGTGCAATGCCCTCTCAGTCACCTTCGGTGACAGCTCTCCCAAAGGGAGAGCCAAGG
>URBH01000069.1 GCA_900546075.1 uncultured Eubacteriales bacterium
GCCGCCGGTAGCGGCGAGAAATGTATGGACTTACGTTTTTTTGCGGCTACGCCGCCTGGCTGCTGAAACAGCAGCCGAATAAAACGGTTTTTAACCGTTTTATTAAAACTAGTATCATCGCTTCCAGGGGTCGTCGTCCTGCACGAACTCGAACAGATCCCCCGGCTGGCATTGCAGCTCCCGGCAGATGGCGTCCATGGTGCTCATGCGCACGGCCTTGGCCTTGCCGGTTTTCAGTATGGACAGGTTGGCGGGGGTCATGCCCACCCGGTTCGCCAGCTCCAGAGACGTCATCTTCCGCTTGGCCAGCATCATATCCAGATTCACAATAATCGCCATACGCCGCCTCACACCGTCAGATCGTTTTCTTCCCGGATTTCCACCGCGGCGGCCATGACGTTCTTCACCACGCTCACCGCCAGCGCCAGAAACGCCATGATCGTCGTCATGAAAATCAGGGGCGGGTAGAAGAACGCGGCGGGCAAACAAATGCCGCTTACCGCCGCGCAGCACCAGCGGATGCGCCGCAGAAACCGGACGTTCTGTGTAACGAACACATCCTCCTTCAGAATATTCCGCACCAGCCGCTCCATGCAGGATAGCGCGTACAGTACCGCAGGGACGCAGCAGTAAAACCCTACCATGATCGCCGCCGCGCCATACCGCCCCAGCGGCCGCAAAGTCTGATACCACCGCAGCAGTCCCGGCATGGCGAACATCAGCAGGCAGATGATAATGAACAATCCCCGGCTGCACCAAAGTGTAAATTTCGCAGAAAGCTGTGAATTCATAAAAGCACCTCCGTTTGCATGGAGTGTACCATAGAAATTATCGAATGTCAATAATTATTTTCCTGTTTACGAGAATCGCATTTTCCCGCCGCCCGAAAACTTGTTACAGAACTTCATACGAGCTTAATATTTTCCCACTTTAATCGTTAATATTTTACCGGTATAATGAAGCCATAAAGATCAAGACAACGTTAGCCCCGCCGCAAGGCACATGGGGCAGTATATAAATTTGCTACCAATCTTCATCTTTTTCATTTTTTCCTCTCCTCTTTTCTTGTTGCAAAATCCGCGGTGATGAGCCGCGGATTTTGCATTTTTTAATCAAAACTTAAGCTGTCCCCACCGTTTTCCGTTGCAAACACGGATATATTATGGTATAATAGGGGAAATTCACATTAGGGTGATGAAATGGTTACCAAATATCTTATGATTTTCTTCGTGTCCATGGTGCCGCTGGTGGAGCTGCGGGGCAGTATCGTCATGGCCGTGGGCATGGGGCTGGACTATTGGACGTCCTTGGCAGTGTGCGTCGTGGGCAATATGCTGCCGGTGCCGCTGATCTATTTCTTTGCCCGGAAGGTGCTGCACTGGGGCGCGGATAAAAAATATATCGGGAAATTCTTTTCCTACTGCCTGGAAAAGGGCGAAGCCGCCGGTCACAAGCTGATGAAAAAGGCCGGACGGGGCGGATTGTTCCTGGCACTGATGCTGTTCGTCGGCATTCCCATTCCCGGCACCGGCGCGTGGACGGGAACCCTAGCGGCCAGTTTCCTGGACATGGGCATCAAAACCACCGCGCTGTCCGTTTCTCTGGGCGTCATTATCGCGGGAATCATCATGGGAGCCGCCAGCATGGCGGGCATCCATGTCTTTGGTCTGTAAGGAGGAAATAACAATGTCCGATTGCCTGTTCTGCAAAATCATCGCGGGGGATATCCCCTCTGCCAAGGTTTACGAGGATGATTTGGTCTTCGCCTTCCGGGACATCCATCCCCAGGCGCCGACCCACATTCTGGTGATCCCCAAGACCCACATCTCCGGCTGCAACGGCGTCACGGAAGAAAACAGCGCCGTGGTCGCCCACATTTTTGAGGTCATCCCCAGAATCGCGGCGGCGGAGGGGCTGACGGGTGGCTACCGGGTGGTCAGCAACTGCGGCGCCGACGCGGGTCAGACCGTGCCGCACCTGCATTTCCACATCCTCGGCGGCAAAGCTCTGGCGCTGGATATGGCGTGATTCTTGAAACCGGCGTTCTTCGGACGCCGGTTTTCGCGTTTTCTGCCCTTGACTTCTTCCGGTTTTTTGCTATACTATGCTCAGATCGCAAAACAAATAAGGCAGCACCGCGCAATTCGGCAAGGAGGCACAGCAGAAGATTTTGTGCCAGATCAAAGTTTCCAAACCGGAGGAATACTGGATGTATTTCCCGGTTTGGAAACTGCCGAGCTGGCGCAAAAGATTCGCTGTGACCCGCAGACGCAATTGTGCGGTGTTGCCTAAAGTCTTCGGGGGGCCGGAAGTACCGGCTGAGAGTGGGCGTGTGCGCCCTGACCCGTGAACCTGATACGGCTAATACCGTCGGAGGGAAAGATGCACATATGGGATACGATTCAGTATCGCGTTGCACCTGGACGGTTTGCAATGCGATACTTATTTTTTCGGAGGTTCCCAAAATGAAAACCAAAAGACTGACGGAAAGCGCCATGCTGCTGGCGCTGGCCATCGTGCTGGAGCTGATCTCCAAGGCCTTCATCCCCGAAATGCCCTTCGGCGGCCAGGTGACGCTGGTGGCCATGCTCCCGGTGGTGCTGATCTCCTACCGCTACGGCGTGAAGTGGGGCTTCGTCTCCGGCTTCTGCTACGCGCTGCTGGAAATGGCGCTGGGGGCGAAAACCGTGAGCGCCGCCTTCCAGCCTGGCTACTTCGGCGACGGCACCATGATCTTCAAGGCCATTCTCATGTGCCTGCTGGACTATCTGCTTGCCTACACCATGATGGGTCTGGGCGGCGTGTTCCGTGACAAGATCAAGAATCCCGGCACCGGCCTGATGTGCGGCTCCCTTGTGGCGCTGGGTGCGCGGTATCTGTCCCATATTCTGTCCGGATACCTGCTGTTCTCCGGCTGGGCGGATTGGTTCTTCACCCAGGACGGCTTCCCCGCATGGGGCGCGAAGCTGGTGGAAAGCCTCAGCCCCACCGCGCTGGGCTGGGTCTATTCCATTGTATACAACGGAATTTTCATGGTTCCCGAGCTGATCCTCACCGCCATTGCGGCGCAGCTGATCGCCCGGATCCCGAAGATCGTGGTCAAGGTTGACTGAGAATTTTCCGCGACGTATAGTAACATCGCCCCGGGCTGAAGCCCGGGGCGTTTGTTTTTATGCCTTTGCGATCATTTCATTTTCCATTTGCCAGGCGCGGTAGAGGATTTCCGCAGCTGCTTCCCGGGTCAGGGGGACGTCGGCTTCCAGATTGAAGCCGTTTTGGGCAGCGGCTGTCAGCGCGTCCTGCGCCCAGGCGGAGATTTCCGATTCCTCCGCCGAGGTTTCCGCCGCCTCCTCCGGGGTGTCCGCCGTCAGCGCCAGGGCGTTTTTCAGCATGACGCTCACTTCCGCGCCGGTAATCGCTTCCTCCGCGCCGAAGGTCTGCTGATCGGGCAGCCCAGCCGTCAGGCCGGAACGCACCGCGGCGGCAAGATAGGGCTGGAGCCACTGAGGGATTTCGTCGGTGAACCCCGCGCCGGTCAGTTCCTCGTCCACGGGGATGTTCAGCGTCCTGACCAGCATGGTGACGAATTCACCCCGGCTCACCGGTTTGTCCGGGCTGAAGCAGGGATTCCCCGCAACGTTTTCCCCGGAGAAAATCCCGGTATTCTTCATCCACTCCGCGGAAAACCGGCAGTCCCTGCCCACCGTGTCGGTGTACTGGGTCGCGTCGGCGGGCTTGAGGATGGTGATGGTGACGGTGGCCTCCCGGGAGGTTTTCCCGGAGGCGTCGGACGCGGTAAACGTGAAGGAATCGATGCCCACCTTGTTCTTTTTGGGCGTGTAGGTGAAGCTTCCGTCCGGCCGGAGGGTCACGGTGCCTCGCTTGGGCTGGCGGACGACGGTGCAGATCATGTCCTCCCCCTCCGGGTCGGCGACCTTCAATTTGCCGTCAGCGGCGAGATTCTTGTAGGTTTCCAGGGCGGAGTCCTCCGCCACGGGGGGCTTGTTTTCCTTGCCCCGGATGCCGATGGTCATGGCGGCGGACGCCTCCACACCGTCCGGATAGATGGGCAGATACCCCACCTCGGCGGTTTCGTCCTGCTCGGTCAGCCGGGGAGAAAAGGTCATCTGCGCTGCCTGCCCGGCGGTGAGAACGTCCCCGGGGACGAGAACGCGGCTGCCCAGCATCACGCTGCCCACTTTTTTACCGGGCAGGCTGGTGATGCAGATACCCGCAATGGGGGTCTCCCCGGAAAAATCCTCCGCGGAGAAGCAGTAGACGCCGTCGCAGTCCACCTCAGCGGCGGCCGCGGCGCAGGATAGCCCCGCAACGCAGCACACCGCCAGCAGCAGAGCCAATAGTCGATTTCGGAACATGGCAATACCTCCAAAAAATGATTTCCGGTGGTATTGTTTGCCAATGTTGGAAAAATTATTCCTACAAATTTTTTCGTGGGGTGTACCCCCGCGTACCCTCTCCGTCCTCGCTGCGCTCGGCCACCTCTCCCAAAAGGAGAGGCAAGAGAGATGCGCGCCATTTTTCCTGCCGTGGTACCCCCCCTTGGCTCTCCCTTTGGGGGAGCTGTCACCGCAGGTGACTGAGAGGGCGCTGCACCCTAATTTCCACTCTCCGTCCTCGCCTCTTGGCTCTCCCTTTGGGAGAGCTGTCGCCGCAGGTGACTGAGAGGGTTTTGCACCCCCGTTCGACCGGGTTTATAAAAAATTCAAAATTAGGTGCAGACAATCGGCAGGTTTTGTGTTATACTATTAAAATCTATACGTGTGCGTTGCGTACATTCTGTTTTTCGCTGTCTAAAGGAGGCGTTTCCTTTGAAATATTGGTTCGGCTACCTCACCGCCGCCATCTTCGGCGCCATCACCTGGGTGCTGATGCGGTTCGGTGAACGGTTTTCTACCCTGGTGGATATGGTGTATCCCTACGTCATCCGCACCTCGGAGTCCATTCTTGCTCAGTGGGCAGGCGGCGTGGACTTCCCCGTCTGGCAGCTGCTGGCTGTGGCGCTGGGCGTGCTGATCCTCGCCAGCATCGTGCTGATGATCGTGCTGAAATGGAACCCCATTCAGTGGGCGGGCTGGGTCATTGCGGTTTTTGCCGGTGTTTACATGCTCCACACCATGTTCTGGGGTCTGAATTACTACTCCGGCCCCTTGGCCGACGATATGCGGCTGGATGTGGGCAGCTACAATCTGGAGGAGCTGACCGAATCCACCGAGTTCTACCGGGACAAGGCCAACGCGCTTGCCCTGCAAGTCAGCCGGGACGGGAGCGGCAATGTGGCCTTCGCGGACTTTGACGCGCTGGCAGACAAGGCCGGGGAAGGCTTCCAGACGCTGACCTACGACTACTTCTACCCCATTTTCGCCGGCTCCACCCTGCCCGTGAAAAAGCTGGGCTGGGCGGATATGTATTCCTCCATGGGCATCACCGGCGTCACCTTCGGCCTGACCGGCGAAGCCTGCGTCAATCCCCAGATCCCCGGCGTGTCCCTGCCCTTTACCATGTGCCACGAAATGGCCCACCGCATGTGCATCGCCCCGGAACGGGACGCCAATTTTGCCGCGTTCCTGGCCGCTTCCGTCCATTCCGACCCGGAATTCCAGTACAGTGCCTATTTTATGGCCTTCCGCTACTGCTACAGCGCCCTGAGCAGCGTCAATAACCAGTCCGCCGCGGCGGCCGCCGCCCGGGTGAGCGCCGGGGTCAACGACAATCTGAAATTCGACATGGCCGCCTACAACAGCTTCTTTAGCTCCCGGAAAAGCACCGCCGCCACGAATTTTGCCGACGCTGCCAACGACACCTATCTCAAGGTCAGCGGCGACGAAAGCGGCGTCGCCTCCTACGGCGAGGTCTGCGACCTGCTGGTGAACTGGCACATCCAGACCGTGGTGCTGCCCTCCATCACCGTAGAAGAATCCCCCTTCGACCCCTACGACGAGACCCAGGTGGATTTGAGCGGCATCGTCAACGCAAGGTGACGGCCATGATGAGAGAAACTTTGGACGCGGGTCTGCCCGCGCTGGGGCTTGACCTGCCGGAAGACGTGCGTCAGGCCCTCTGCGATTTTGGCGCGGCGGTTATCAAGCAGAACGAGGTCATGAACCTCACCGCCATCACCCAGCCGGATCAGGTGGCAAAGCTCCATTTGCTTGACAGTCTGACGGTGCTCACCGCCGCCGATCTGCGGGGAAAGCAGATCATCGACGTGGGCTGCGGCGCGGGATTTCCCGGTGTGCCGCTGGCCATTGCCTGCCCGGAGGCGCAGATAACCCTGCTGGACAGTCTTGGCAAGCGGATGAAATGGCTGGAAGAAATTCTCCCCCAATTGGGTGTCCGCGCTCAGTGCGTCACCGCCCGGGCGGAGGAAGCGGCGGCGGAAGGGCGGGAACGCTACGATTACGCCGTCTCCCGGGCTGTCGCCCGGCTGAACATCCTGCTGGAGCTGACCGCCCCCTATGTGAAGGTCGGCGGCGCGGTGCTGGCCATGAAAGGCTCCGCCGCCCGGGAGGAGCTGGCCGAGTGTACATCTGCGATCAAAAAGCTGGGGCTGAAATTGGAATCGGTGAAGGAATTTTCCGTTGACGGGGCGTCCCACGCGGTCATCGTCCTGCGGAAAATCGCCCCCACCCCGAAGCAGTACCCCCGCCGCTACGCAAAGATCAAGCAGTCTCCACTGTAAGGCGTTTCCCTGGAAAGTGAGGTTTTTATGGACGCAGTTCTCAGCATTGCTCTGGGATATTTTGCCGGTTCCCTCAGCCCGTCTTCCCTGGTGGGCAGGGTGAAGAAGACCGACGTGCGCAAATCCGGCACCGGAAACCTGGGCGCTACCAACACCATGCTGGTTCTCGGCTGGGGCGCGGGAATTTTCGTCATGCTTTTTGACCTGATGAAGTTCTTCCTCTCCGGCAAGCTGGCGCAGTACCTGTTCCCCGGGCTCAGCACCGCGGGGATGCTGGCCTGCATCGGCGCCATGATCGGCCACTGCTTCCCGGTGTTTCACCGCTTCCGGGGCGGCAAGGGTTTGGCGGCATTCGGGGGTCTTGTCATTTACTGCGGGTTAAAGTATGTTCCCATCGTGCTGTGCGCCGGATGGGCGGTCATGTGGATTTTCGACTGCACGGTGATCTTCCCCATAACGGTGGGCATCGCCCTGCCCCTGCTGATGTACCTTTTCGGCGAAGCACCGGCAAAAATCCTCACGGCCATCTGCGCCGGAGCGGTGCTGGACGTGATGCACATCGGCAACATGAAAAAGGCCCTCGCCGGGGACGAGATGATGCACGTCCGGGACTATTTCAAGGAAAAACTGCACAAAGCGCATTGAAATAATTCTGCCCGAGAAAGTGAAACTTTTCCTTTACTTTTGGGCAAACTTGTGATATACTCGAAAAGCTGGTTATGGCCAGACACAATTTTTGCGCCCGTTGCTCAGTTGTGGGACAACGCCCATGCGGCACTTCACCGGCCCCTACTTGGCTCCCGGGCTACCGATTTGAAAGGTGGAAAAATCATGATTCAGAAGGAAAAGAAGACCCAGGTCATCCTGGACAACGCGACCCACGAAGGCGACACCGGTTCTCCCGAGGTCCAGATCGCCATCCTGACTGCCCGTATCAACGAGCTGACCGAGCATCTGCGCGTCCACAAGCACGACAACCACTCCCGCCGTGGTCTGCTGATGATGGTCGGTAAGCGCCGCAGTCTGCTGGACTATCTGGCCAAGAAGGACATCAACCGCTACCGTGCTGTGATCGCCAAGCTGGGTATCCGTAAGTAAGAGATTGGAAGGGGCGACTGTCGTCGCCCCTTTTCTTCGTGTCTCTGCCAATCCTTAAAACACGGGAGATGCTTTAGCAGTTGAATGTGCCGCCGGAATCCGACCGCAGATTCAAGTGCTAAACCTCCCGTACAAATAAATAATTAGGAGGTAAACCAATGATCACCCGCAAACAGTATCCCAACCATCACGTTTTCGAGACGGAAATCGGCGGCCGTGCCTTTACCGTGGAAACCGGTAAGGTCGCGGAGCTGGCCGACGCCGAGTGCATCTGCCGCTACGGCGACACCGTCGTGCTCACCACCGTCACCTGCAACCCCATCCCCAAGGCCGGAATCGACTACTTCCCCCTGACCATCGAGTTCGAGGAGCGTATGTATTCCGTGGGCCGCATTCCCGGCTCCTTTAACCGCCGGGAGGGCAAGCCCTCCGAGCGGGGCATCCTGAACAGCCGCATCATCGACCGCCCCATGCGTCCCCTCTTTGACGAGGAGCTGCGCAACGACACCGTCGTGACCTGCACCGTTCTTGCCAACGACTACGATAACCCCGTGGAGATCGTGGCGTCTCTGGGCGCTTCCATCGCCATTGCCTGCTCCGACGTCCCGTGGAACGGTCCCGTGGCCACCACCAACGTCGCCCATCTGAACGGCAAGTATATCATCAACCCCTCCTCCGACGAGCGGGACGCCGCCGACTGCTTCGTGTGCATCTCCTCCACCTTCGAGAAGGTGGTCATGATCGAGACCGAGGCCAAGGAAGCCCCCGAGAACATCGTCTACGAGTGCATCCGGGTCGCCCACGAGGCCAACATGGAGATTGTCAAGTTCATCAACTCTATCGTGGCCGAGATCGGCAAGCCCAAGTTCACCTTCGAGAAGGCCGCCGTCAACCACGAGCTGCTGGACGATCTGATGGCCTACGGCCTGGATAAGATCGAGTACGCCCTGGACACCCCCGACAAGAACGTCCGGGAGGAGCGTCTGACCGCCGCCCGTCTGGACTTCCAGGAGAAGTTTGGCGAGAAGTACGAGGACTTCGACACCCATATCGAGGTCTGCCTGTACAAGATGCAGAAGAAGGTCGTCAAGAAGTGGCTGCTCCAGGGCAAGCGTGTGGACGGCCGCGGCATGGACGAAATCCGTCCCCTGGACGCCGAAGTCGGCGTTCTGCCCAGAGTCCACGGCTCCGGCCTGTTCTCCCGCGGTCAGACCCAGGTGCTTTCCATCTGCACCCTGAACACCCTGTCCGCCGCCCAGAAGATCGACACCATTTACCCCGAGGATACCAAGCGGTATATCCATCACTATAACTTCCCCGCCTACTCCACCGGCGAAGCCCGCGCCGCCCGTTCCACCTCCCGCCGGGAGATCGGCCACGGCGCACTGGCCGAGAAGGCGCTGCTGCCTGTGATCCCCAGCGTTGAGGAGTTCCCCTACGCCATCCGTGTGGTGTCCGAGGTGCTTTCCTCCAACGGCTCCACCTCTCAGGCTTCTATCTGCGGCTCTACGCTGGCTCTGATGGATGCCGGCGTACCCATCAAGCGCCCCGTGGCCGGCATTTCCTGCGGCCTGATCTCCGACCAGGAGACCGGCGAGTGGAGAACCTTCACCGACATTCAGGGCGTTGAGGACTTCCACGGCGAAATGGACTTCAAGGTCGCCGGT
>URBH01000070.1 GCA_900546075.1 uncultured Eubacteriales bacterium
TTAAGCCGCCCCCTGTAATAGATTTCTACCAGAGCCGTAAACAATTTTGCGCATAACTCTTGACACTACCCTGCCATTCATCAAAAAAAGGTTTTTGAACGGCAGAATATAGCACATTGCGCCAAATTATGGTATAATTCTCACAAAGGCGCAAGGTCACGAAACAGGAAACGGAGGTACCAATCATGACATACACCCAACATTACGATTCCCCGTTGGGCGGCATTCTGCTGGCTGCGGACGATGTGGGATTGACCGGGCTGTGGTTTGACGGGCAGAAATACTTTGCGCGGGGCTTGTTCAACGAACGTATTGAGCAGGAAACGTCCGTTCTCGCAGAGGCCAAGCGCTGGCTGGATATCTATTTCACCGGCAAAGCGCCGGATTTCACGCCGCCGCTGCATCCCATCGGCTCTGCGTTCCGGCGGTCTGTGTGGGAAATTCTTTTGCAGATTCCTTACGGGCAGACCACGACCTACGGCGAAATCGCCCGGCAGCTTGCCAAAAAGCAGGGACTCGAACGGATGTCCGCCCAGGCGGTGGGTGGCGCGGTGGGACATAACGAAATTTCCATCATCATTCCCTGCCACCGGGTGGTCGGCGCAGACGGCAGTCTGACGGGGTACGCAGGCGGAATCGGTAAAAAAGAAAAGCTGCTGGAACTGGAGCGCGCCGACATGAGCCGCTTTTTCGTGCCGAAGAACGGCAACGCGCTTTAACGAGTTCGACAAACGCTTTTTTCTGACAAAGGCGATTGTATTTCTCCCGCGTTTGTGATACAATCCGTGGCAAAGAAATCCTGCATACGGAGGCATCCTATGGAAGTCAGAAAATATTGTGAAGACGACGTTCCCGCCATGGTGTGCATCTGGAACGAGGTCGTGGAAGAAGGCGTCGCGTTCCCCCAGGAGGAATTCCTGGACGAAGAAAGCGGGCGTGCCTTCTTTGCCGCCCAAAGCTGCTGCGGCGTCGCCGTCGCGGACGGCAGGGTCGTGGGGCTTTACATTCTCCACCCCAACAACATCGGCCGGTGCGGCCATATAGCAAATGCCAGCTATGCCGTGGATTCCGTGTGTCGGGGCGAGCATATCGGTGAAAAGCTGGTATCCGACTGTCTCGTGCAGGCCGCGAAGCTTCACTTCCGGCTTTTACAGTTCAACGCCGTTGTGGAGAACAATATTCACGCCCGCCATCTGTACGAGCGGCTGGGCTTCACCCAGGTTGGAATCATCCCCGGCGGCTTCCGGATGAAGGACGGTACATATCAGAATATCTGTCTTTACTATCACGAGCTATAACGCACAATCGGCGCGGCCAAAAGGCCGCGCCGATTCAACTTTCCGTATTCTTTCGCCACTTACTCGCCCAGAAATCCACGAACTTGCTGAACCAGGTGGACGGCTCCGTGTCGCCGCTGTAGATGTAGCGGGTTTCCAGGCCAAAGTTCACCGCGTACCATTCACTTCCCCGGGTGTTGTGGATGACGGAGGTAATCTCCAGCTGTGTACCCCTGGGCAGTGTCTGCACCGCCACCGACCTGGCATCGGTCTCATTGCTGCAGGGCAGTGTCATCAGCTTTGTCTCCCGCATCGTCCGCAGGGTTTCCCCCTGGGGGGTAAGGGGTTGCTCCGTGCAGAGCGCGAGATAATTTTCCGGCAGGGTTCTCTGGGAATTTTCCAGGATTTTGTTCACCGCATCCCAATTCTGGTACAGGGCAAAGAGCTTGTTTTTCATCCGCTGACGGTTGACGACCGCCACGCCCACCTTCTGTCCCACGTCAAATTCGTCATAGAGCGTATAGTAGGTGGAATCCATCAGCTCCGTAAACTGGCCGAAGTCCCCGTCCCCCACCAGCATACACCCCGCCGACCACATTCCCCGGCCGGCTATGTGATTGCCGGTGCGGGTGTGGATGTTGATGCAGTCGGCTTCCGTGGTGACGAACCCCTCCGGGGTCATGTAGACCGCGGAAATTTTCTCGTCTCTCTCGCTGTCCCGGAGGTGCAGCGCCTCGTACGCGCCCATGTGCTTCACGGAATACAGTTCATAGGTGCCGTCCCGAACCGTGGCGGGGCCGACCTCGCCCACGTCTTCCAGCTCCCAGGCGCCGTATTCCAGGGGGCGATCCGGAATGGTGCTGCAATTCTGGTTGAAATAGACGATATACGGCTCCCCCGCCTTGTCCAGCCGCACCACCAGACACACCGCCGAGACCCGGTAATAGGATAGATCCGTCAGCCTTCTGTCATTCAGATTGTCGGAGCAGCCCTCAAACAGGAACATGGCGCACTGCCCCTTCCGCAAAGCCTTCCACACCCGGGTGTTGGTGCGCATATAATAGTCGGTCAGCGTTTCCACGTAGGTTCGGTGATCGGCGTCGCGGATCAGCTCGGACAGATCGGGGCTGTAAGGGTCGCCCGGTTCGTAGGCAGACGCCTCCGGCGCCGCTTTCGCCAACAGCGCCGCCGTCAGGAACGTGAGCAGCAGGCAGACTAGGATTTTCTTCATAGGGAAACCTCGCGTTTTGTTTTCTACTTTCTCCGTCAGTTTACCACTTTTCCGGGAAACCGTCAACCACGCCGGAAGCAAAAAACGCACCCCCTTGGCTCTCCCTCTGGGAGAGCTGTCACCGCAGGTGACTGAGAGGGCCTTGCACCCTTGCGTACCCTCTCCGTCTTCGCTTCGCTCAGCCACCTCTCCCAAAGGGAGAGGCAAGGAGTGCTTACAAGAACAGGCACAGCGGATTATTCCGCTGTGCCTTTCACTGTCTGATGTGACCCGCCCGCTGCAACGCGCGGTATGTTTCTTCCGATTATTTTCTGACTTCCTTTTCTTCCTTGATCTGCGCCTGCAGATGCACGGACAGTACCGCGAGAGACGTCGCCATGTTCTCATACTGCACCAGGATGTTGGACGGCACATCCAGATGGGTGGGGGCAAAATTCCAGATGCCCTTGATTCCACCGGCAATGAGCTGGTTCGCCACCTGCTGCGCCGCCTCCGCCGGAACGGTGATAATGCCCATCAGCACCTTGTGCGTGCGGCAGAAGTGCGCCAGCTGGGAAACGTGGTAGATGGGCTTGCCCTCTTCCGTCTTTTCCGCCTTGGGGCTTGCGTCGAAGGCCGCCAGAATGTTCAGGCCGTACTCATTAAAGCCGCTGTAGCCCATCAGTGCCTGCCCCAGCTTGCCCGCGCCGATCAGCACGGCGTCGGTGGTGTTGTCATACCCCAGGAACTGCTCGATATCGTCGATCAGGGTCTCCCGCAGATAGCCGATCTTGGGGCGTCCCCCGTCGGAGACCATGGCGAGATCCTTGCGAACCTGCACCTCTCCCATTCCCAGGGCGTTGGCCAGCGCCGTGGCGGAAATATGGGTAGGGGCGTTTTCCGGCATATTTTTCAGGTACGCCAAATACCCCGGCAAGCGTTTTAGAACCGATTTGGAAACTTTCTTCTCTTCCATAATAACCTCGATTGTAATCGATACGAAATCATATCGATAATTCTTTTATCGATTATACCATACCGATTCTGAAAAATCAAGCGCAGCTTGTCTGACGGAGGAATTCTTTTTTCAGCCGAAGCATGATCCGCTTTTCCAGCCGGGAAATGTAGGACTGGGAAATGCCCATTTTCTGCGCCACCTCCTTCTGGGTCAGCTCCCGCCGTCCCTCCAGACCGAAGCGCATCAGCACAATCTCCCGCTCCCGGTCGGGCAGGTCGCGCAGCGCCTGCCGCAGCACGCAGATGTCCACATCCTCCTCCAGCGGCCGCATGATCATATCCTCGTCGGTACCCAGGATGTCGGAAAGCAGAAGCTCGTTGCCGTCGCAGTCCATGTTGATGGGTTCGTCCAGGGACACCTCCGTCTTCTGGTTGGCGGTTTTGCGGATGTACATGAGGATTTCGTTTTCGATGCACCGGGAGGCATAGGTCGCCAGCTTGATCTTCTTGTCCAGCCTGTAGGTGCTGATGGCCTTAATGAGGCCGATGGTGCCGATGGAAATCAGATCCTCCAGATTGACACCGGTGTTCTCAAACCGCCGGGCGATGTACACGACCAGGCGAAGATTGTGCTCCACCAGCCGCTGCCGCGCGTCCTCGTCTCCCTGTTCCAGCGCCTGAAGGGTCTGAAGCTCCTCCGCCCCCTTCAGCGGTGGGGGAAGCACGTCACTGCCTCCGATGTAAAAGATGCCGCTTTCCCGAATCAGTCCCAGCTTGCGCAGAATGTCCAACAGCTTCATATGACCCCTCCTGTCAGTGCCTGATATGCGTCTCCCCTGCCAAGTCCCTCCGCCGCAAAGGCCACCACGGCGCTTTGCGTTCGATTGCCGATTTTTACCCTGTCGAACCGCATGGCCAGCAGCATGTCCCCCGCCTGCCCCACCGCCCGGTAGGGAATCAGACGAAGCCCCGGAACCGGCCGGCACATCAGCGTTTTCAGGGGCGCGCGGAGCTGATCCTGCGTCAAGCCTGTCAGCTTTTCCGCCACCTCCCCGGAAACCACCAGCACCTGCTCCCCGGAAATGGGGTCGCGCAGAGTGTTTCCGGAATCCCGCAGAGCGACGATGCTCACGGTTATCCCGCCGTAGGTCAGCTCCACCGGGACATACTCCCTGCCCCCCACCCGTCCGCCGAAGGCCGCGATGCACAGCGCCCATACCCCGCCGGCGGTGAGCAGCAGCGTCAGAAAATTCCCCCGGCCGATGCTCAATGACGCGCCCCCCAGCGCCATGCTGAGCAGCACGAACACGCCGCTTCGCTTCCAGGCACTTTTGTCCCATCCGAAGGCGATGGCCGCCATCCCGGCCAGGCTGACGATCCGCCACAGCAGCCCCCCCAGGAACCGCAGCCGGGGCATCATGCACACCCCGCTGTAGAGCGCCCCCAGCGCCGCCGCGGCCGCTGCCCGAAGGGGCGACGCCGGAAAGCCCGACAAACGGTTTGTCCCCAAAAGCAGCAAAAAATCCACCAGAAAATTCAGAATTACCACCAGGTCCAGATAGATTTTCAACCCATCACCTCCAGCCGGTATGGCAAAAGTATACCCCCTCCCCCGGGAAAAGTCGGTCGCAACCATGTCCCGGGTTCGCCGCAAGTTTCCCCCGCCCCGCCGTCCTTTCGGCGGCATTGGCGGCAGGGAACGAAAAACCTCCGACATTAGCTGTCGGAGGTTTCCTTCCGCTCCACGGAGCGGATATTTTTTTCTGCCTTGAACCGGGGTGTCATCAGCTCGTGGCCGCAGCCCAGGCACCGCAGGCGGAAGTCCGCGCCGGTGCGTAGAACCAGCCAGCGCTTTTCCCCGCAGGGGTGGGGCTTTTTCATGACGAGAATGTCGTTGACGCGAATGTCCATGTCTTACTCCTTTTTGATGCTGTCCCAGTATTGCTTCGCCGCCTGTTCCAGCCTGTTGGGGCCGTATTCGTAATAGCATGTGCCCGCCAGCTCGTCCGGCAAATACTGCTGCTTCACCCAGTGGTTGGGGTAATTGTGGGGGTAGAGATACCCCTGCTCCCGCTCCATGGTGTAGGTATCCGCGTGGACGTTCTGCAAATGCCGGGGGAAATCCCCGGATTTTCCATTGCGCACGTCGTCCAGCGCCGCGTCAATGGCAAGATAGGCAGAATTGGACTTTGGACTGGTGGCCATCAGCACGGCGGCATCCGCCAGGGGGAGCCGCGCCTCCGGCATTCCCAGTTTCAGCGCCATGTCCACGCAGGCGTTGACGATGGGCAGGATCTGAGGATAGGCCAGCCCCACGTCCTCCGCCGCGACGCACATCAGGCGGCGGCAGGCAGAGGGCATCTGCCCGGCTTCCAAAAGCCTTGCCAGATAGTGACAGGCGGCGTCCGGGTCGGAGCCGCGGATGGATTTGTGGAGGGCGGACAGCAGGTCGTAATAGTTGTCCCCGTCCCGGTCGGCGCGGAGGGCGCTTTTCTGGGTGACCTCCTTGGCGTCCGCCAGGGTCAGAGGAAGTTTCCCGTCCTGAGGAATCCCCGCGGAAAACAGCACCTCCACCGCGTTCATGGCCTTGCGCAGGTCGCCGCCGCAGGAGGACGCAATGTATTCCAGCGCCCCGTCTTCCGGAACGGCGGTCAGCGCGGTACGCTGTTCCATGAAGGAAACCGCCCGGCGTACCGCCTGCAAGGCGGCGGACGCGGAAATCTGCTTGAATTCAAAGACGGTGGAGCGGCTTAAGATCGCGTTGAACACATAGAAATAGGGATTTTCCGTGGTGGAAGCGATCAGGGTGATCTTGCCGTTTTCGATGTGTTCCAGCAGGGACTGCTGCTGCTTTTTGTTGAAGGACTGAATCTCGTCCAGATACAATAGCACCCCGTTGGGCGCCATGAAGGTGTCCAGCTGTGACACGATCTCCTTGATATCCGCTGTGGAAGCGGTGGTGGCGTTGAGCTTGTAGAGGGTGCGGTTGGTCTGCTTGGCGATGATGTTGGCAACGGTGGTCTTTCCCGTGCCGCTGGGGCCGTAGAACACCATATTGGGGATATTCCCCGAATCGATCAGGCGGCGCAGCACCGCGCCCTTGCCCAGAATATGCTCCTGACCGTAGACCTCGTCCAGTGTCTGCGGCCGCAAAAGATCGGCGAGTGGTTGATACATATGGATGCCCTTCCTGTGCTTATTTCTTACACTATATCATATCCCCGGCGAAATTGCACTATCTTTTTTGCGAAATTTTGTTCAAAAAAATCCCCTCTTTTCAGAGGGGACTTTCCTGTCAGAATGTCGCAACATCCGGGTCGGCGGGCTGGGCGTTTTTTGTGACCTCCAGCGCCGTCAGAACGGGGCCAAGCTCCCCTTTGTACAGGGGGTGCTTCTCCGCGGTGATCTTCGCCGTGACCATGACCCAGGAGCGAGGCTCCAGTGTCCCCGCCTGATCGTACCGGCAGGGAATGCCGCAGAACTGGATATCCTCCACGCAGCAGGTCATCACGAACCGGCCGGGGGCAAACATGCCGTTCCTGTCCCGGCGAAGCATGGCCACCTGAGCCTTGAAGCTGACGGTTTTTCCGTCGTACTTCTTCGGCTCCTCGGTCACGTCCCGGTAAAACAGGGCATAGTCCTCGTCCTTCACCTGAATGACAGGGGCGTTGATGTCAAAGGGCAGCGGGTCTTCGATCTCGTCGTAGGAGGTGGAGCCGTCGGTGTAATCGTACAGAATGTCGATGCGGCGGTTGGCCGCCCGCGCCAGCTTGTGCAGGGGCATGACGTCCGCGCCTTTTTCCAGCCGATTGAATACCACCATCTGGGCGCCCACCAGCTTGTCCATCACCAGATTGCGCATATTGGCGTTATATGCCATGATGGTGGTGGCGTCGGCAAACATGACCTCCTGGGCAACCGCCCAGTTCTCCGGGAAGCGCATATACAGATCGCCCACCTGCTGCATACCGTTCAGCTCGGCGACCACACGCTGCGCCTTGTACTGTTTCGCCAGCGCCTGAAGCTCCTTGGTGGTAACGGTCTGCTGATCCAGGGTTTCCAGGTACACGTTCTTGTGGGGGTAGGTGGAGAAATCATACTCCTCCTCCCCTTCCTCAAACACCAGCAGCAGCGTCCGCTCGCCGGCGTTGAAGCGCTCGTCCTCCAGGGTCTCCTGAATGAACTTGGTCTTACCGGAATCCAGGAACCCGGTAAAGGCATATACGGGAATCTGCACCATGCTTTACACCCCGAACAGTGCGGCTACGCCCGCTTCATCCAGCTTGGAGCCGATGACGCAGAGCTTGCCGGTGATGTCGGCGCTGCCGGTACGGACGTTGCATTCCTCGGGAACATAGTCGAAATGAATCCAGGTGCCGTCCACGGCGGGCAGGATGCCCTTGGCTCTGAGGATGGTGCCGTACTTGCCGGAATCCAGCTCATGCAGCGCCGCCTCAACGGAAGCCTTGTCAAACTTCTTGGCAGTTTCTACACCCCAGGAGGTGAACACCTCGTCGGCGTGGTGATGATGGTGGTGATGCTCATGCTCGTCGTCATCATCGTGATGATGGTGGCAGCAGTGGTGGTCATGCTCATCGTCGTCATCATGGTGATGATGGCAGCAGTGATGGTCATGTTCCTCTTCGTCATCATCATGGTGGTGATGATGCTCGTGTTCCTCATCGTCATCCTCGTCATGATGGTGATGGCAGCAGTGATGCTCTTCTTCCTCGTCATCTTCCGCCAGACGCTCTATCTCCATCTTCGCCAGCTCCGCCGCGACGGATGCCTTGCCTTCCAGCGCCTCGATCAGCTGCTCGCCCGTCAGCTCGCCCCAGGGGGTGGTGACGATGGTGGCGACGGAATTATGCTCCCGCAGCATGGCAACGGCGGTGTCCAGCTTGCTCTGAGGGATGGAATCGGTACGGGACAGGATAATGGTGGAGGCGGTTTCGATCTGATTGTTGTAGAACTCGCCGAAGTTCTTCATATACACCTTGACCTTGCCCGCGTCGGCCACGGCCACGGTATAGCCCAGGGTGACATCGTCGTTCGTCACCTTACTCACGGCGGCGATGACGTCGGACAGCTTGCCAACGCCGGAGGGCTCGATGAGGATGCGGTCGGGATGGTACTCGGCGATGACCTTCTTCAGTGCCTTGCCGAAATCGCCCACCAGGGAGCAGCAGATGCAGCCGGAGTTCATCTCGGTGATGTTGATGCCGGAATCCTGCAAAAACCCGCCGTCAATGCCGATCTCGCCGAACTCGTTCTCGATCAGCACCAGCTTCTGCCCCTTGTAGCTTTCAGCGATCATCTTTTTGATCAGGGTCGTCTTGCCCGCGCCGAGAAAGCCGGAGAAAATATCAATTTTTGTCATAAAAAAACACCTTCTGTATAAAATTCTCTAACGTTTATTATATCACTTCCTGTCAACTGCTACAAGTAAATTTTCTTCCATATTTTTCTTTTTGCAGGCAAAAACACCGCCTCGACGTTTGATGGGTGGTTGTGAAACAGTGAATGGAGCGTATCGGTACAGATACGCTCCATTTCTCGTGTCGAGGTACAGCCCCTTGGCTCTCCCTCTGGGAGAGCTGTCACCGAAGGTGACTGAGAG
>URBH01000071.1 GCA_900546075.1 uncultured Eubacteriales bacterium
GGGGGTTCAGCACGATGTCCAGCGGGGTGCCGTCGGGCAGGAAGGGCATATCCTCTTCCGGCAGAACCCGGGAAACGACGCCCTTGTTGCCGTGACGGCCGGCCATCTTATCGCCCACGGAGATCTTTCTCTTCTGGGCGATATACACCCGGACGGACTTGGTGACGCCGGGGGCCAGCTCGTCGGAATTTTCCTTGGTGAAGACCTTGACGTCCACCACGATACCGCTTTCGCCGTGGGGAACCTTCAGGGAGGTATCCCGGACTTCTCTTGCCTTCTCGCCGAAGATGGCTCTCAGCAGCCGCTCCTCGGGGGTCAGCTCGGTCTCGCCCTTGGGGGTGACCTTACCCACCAGATAGTCGCCGGCATGCACCTCCGCGCCCACGCGGATGATGCCGTTCTCGTCCAGGTCTTTCAGGGTATCCTCGCCCACGTTGGGGATGTCCCGGGTAATTTCCTCGGGTCCCAGCTTGGTGTCCCGGGCTTCGGTCTCATGCTCCTCGATGTGGATGGAGGTGAACACGTCCTCCCGCACAAGACGTTCGTTCAGCAGAATGGCGTCCTCGTAGTTGTAGCCTTCCCAGGTGACGAAGCCGATGAGCACGTTCTTGCCCAGAGCCACCTCGCCGCCGGAGCAGCTGGGGCCGTCGGCAATGATCTGCTGGGTGTCCACCCGCTCGCCAACCACCACGATGGGGCGCTGGTTGATGCAGGTGCCGGCATTGCTCCGGGCGAACTTGGTCAGATGGTAGGTCTGTACGTCGCCGTCGTCATACTTGACGGTGATGTCGGTGGCGGAAACGGCGGTGACGGTGCCGGGCTTCTCCGCCTTGATGCAGACCTCGGAGTCCACGGCGGCCTTATGCTCGATGCCGGTGGCAACGATGGGCGGCTCGGTGGTCAGCAGAGGCACGGCCTGACGCTGCATGTTTGCGCCCATCAGCGCGCGGTTGGCGTCGTCATTCTGCAGGAAGGGAATGAAGGAGGTTGCGATGGAGATCATCATTCTGGGGGACACGTCGATATAGTCGATGACGCCCCGATCCACTTCGATGATCTCGTTGCGGTGACGGCAGGTGATACGGGCGTTGGCAAGGCAGCCGTTTTCGTCCAGAGGCTCGCTCGCCTGGCCGATGTAGAAGTCGTCCTCCACGTCGGCGGTCATATACTCCACGTCCTTGGTGACGAAGCCGGTGGCCTTGTCCACCTTGCGGTAGGGCGCTTCCACGAAGCCGTACTCGTTGATTCTGGCAAAGGTCGCCAGATAGTTGATCAGGCCGATGTTGGGACCTTCAGGGGTCTCAATGGGGCACATACGGCCGTAGTGGGTGTAGTGAATATCCCGCACGTCGAAGGACGCCCGGTCACGGCTCAGACCGCCGGGGCCCAGAGCGGACAGACGGCGCTTGTGGGTCAGCTCGGCCAGAGGGTTATTCTGATCCATGAACTGGCTCAGGGGGGAGGAACCGAAGAATTCCTTGATCACGGCGGTCACAGGCCGGATGTTGATCAGGCTCTGGGGGGTGACCGCGTCCAGATCCTGCACGGTCATGCGCTCCCGGATGACCCTGTCCAGACGGGAGAAGCCGATGCGGAACTGGTTCTGCAGCAGCTCGCCCACGCAGCGCAGGCGGCGGTTGCCCAGATGGTCGATATCGTCAGGGGTGCCGACGCCCATGGCCACACAGTTCAGGTAGTTGATGGAGGCCATGATGTCGTCCACAATGATGTGCTTGGGAATCAGGTCGTCGATCCGGTCGGCAATGGCTTCCTTCCAGCCGTCGGCGGGGACGGTCTCCAGCATTTCCTTCAGAACCGGGAAATGCACCTTCTCCCGGACGCCGTATTCCTTGGGGTCAAAGTCCACGAAGGCGTCCATATAGACCATGTTGTTGGAGAACACCTTGACGTTGGTATCGCCGACCTTGATGACAGCCTCGTTGACGCCCTTGCGGCTCAGCTCATGGGCCTGGGCGCGGGAGATGAATTCCCCGGGCATGACCAGAATTTCGCCGGTCATGGGGTCGGCAATAGGCTCGGCCGCTTCCTGACCGGACAGGCGGCTCCAGATGTCCATCTTCTTATTGAACTTATACCGGCCGACGGTGCTCACGTCATAGCGGTGGGCGTCGAACAGCAGCCCTTCCAGATGGGCAGTGGCGGTCTCCACCGTGGGAGGCTCGCCGGGACGCAGGCGGCGGTAGATTTCCAGCAGGGACTCCTCCCGGGTCTTGCAGGGATCCTTGTCGATGGTCGCAAGAATCCGGGCGTCCTCGCCGAACATCTGCTTGATCTGCTCGTCGGTCTGCACGCCCAGGGCGCGGATCAGGCAGGTGATGGGCAGCTTGCGGTTCTTATCGATGCGCACCCAGAATACATTGGCGTTGTCCGTCTCGTATTCCAGCCAGGCGCCGCGGTAAGGAATGACCGTGGCGGTGTAGGTGTGCTGGTCGGCCTTGTCCACCTCGTGGCCGTAGTACATGCCGGGGCTGCGGACGATCTGGGAAATGATAACACGTTCAGCGCCGTTGATAACAAAGGTGCCGCCGTTGGTCATCACGGGGAAATCGCCCATGAAGATTTCCTGTTCCTTGATTTCGTCGGTCTCGGTGTTGCGCAGGCGCACCCGCACCTTGATGGGCTTGGCGTAGGTAGCGTCCCGCTCCTTGCACTCCTCGATGGTGTACTTGGGCTTATCCTCCATGGTGTAGTCCAGGAAGCTCAGCTCCAGCTTGCCGGAGAAGTCGGTAATGGTACCTACGTCCTTGAAGACTTCCCGCAGGCCGGTTTCCAGGAACCACTGGTAGGAGTCCTTCTGGATCTTCAGCATGTTGGGGATCTCCAGGATCTCTTCATACTTCGCGTAGGATTTACGCATGGTCTTGCCGTACATAACGTCCTTGACCATTGCCATATGGATCATCACAGCCTTTCTTTCGGATTGTGTTGCTTACTTTGTGAGGATGTTTAATACGCTCGGAGCCGTTGTCAATTTTGCTGAACTTGGTACTTGACACAGCCCGATTCCTGTGCTAAAATGTCCGTGTTGGGAGAGGTTTGCGCAAATGGGCATAGTACCACAGTATGGACTTCCAGTCTACCACATTGCCCAACTTTTGTCAATGAATAATTTCCACAATTCCGAGGCTCGCGCCTCGTTTTTTTGCGCCTATTTTGCCGAAAATCCCCTCTATCCCCCATAGAAATTCCGGACTCTACGCTCCGTGTGTGTACATTTTTCCTTCCGTCCCGTAAACTGAACCTCAGAAAGGAGGCGCCCCATGAACCAAATTCAAATCGGCAGATTTATCGCCGCGTCCAGAAAAGCCCAAGGCCTGACCCAGAGGCAGCTGGCAGACAAACTCGGCATCAGCGACAAAACCGTATCCAAATGGGAACGGGGCAAGGGACTGCCCGAGGTCGGCCTGATGCTCCCCCTGTGCGCTTCTCTGGACATCACCGTCAACGACCTTCTCTCCGGGGAACGGGTCAGCGACGCCAACTATCAGAAGAAGGCGGAGAAAAACATGATGGATTTAATGAAGGAAAACGAAGAAAACAAGCGTTGGATGCTCCTGTCCGTCATCTGCGCCGTCATCACGGTCATTGCGGTATGCGCCCTGGTCGTGATCGCGTCCTTGTTGGAAATGCCCGTGATTGTCCGTGTCGCGCTGCTTATATTCGCCGCTGCGGTCGCGGCCACCGGTATCGGCGCGGCCGCCGTGCTGGATGTGAAGGCCGGGTATTACCAATGCCCCCACTGCCACGCGGTCTTTGTCCCCACCATGGCGCAGTACGTAAAGGGTCTGCACACCCTCTCCCGCCGCCGTCTGACCTGCCCCGACTGCGGAAGAACCTCCATGTGCCGCCACCGCATTGTCCGGTGAGGGCGGTGTTGACATTCCCAGGGATTCCGCCTATAATAGATTTTGCGCAGTCGGCGAAAAGGAAGGACATATCCCATGAAAGAAAACAGAAAACTCCTGAAAGAAGTCCTCAAGGACATCCGCCATGACATGTCGGACGAGGAAGTGCTGAATCTGCTGGCGGACAGCAAGATATCCGTCAACCCCTCAGCGGAAAAGTACACCCTCGGCCAGCGGGCAGCGGACGCCATTGCCAGATTTGCGGGGAGTTGGGCGTTTATTTTTTCCTTTACCGGGCTTCTGGTATTGTGGATGATCGTCAACACCCTGCTGGCGGCCAAGGCGTTTGACCCCTTCCCGTTTATTCTGCTGAATCTGGTGCTGTCCTGCATAGCGGCCATTCAGGCGCCGCTGATCATGATGAGCCAGAACCGGCAGGAGGAAAAAGACCGCCGCCGCGCGGAGAACGACTACAAGGTCAACCTCAAAACGGAAATCATGATCGAGGACATCTACGACAAGGTAAACGCCATCCTCGCCAAGCAGTCGGAGCTGGAAAAGCAGCTGCAAAAGCAGGCCGGAGAGAAAAACGAATCCGGTGCCGACATAAATTCCTGAACGCGGCATTGGGTCTGTGTTGTCCTTTTATTATTGTAAAACCGCAATATCACGAACCCTCCGTATGCCCAACCGGCATACGGAGGGTTTTACAGCTTCTTCCTGACCATCACAACATCGTCATTTTGGTAATCTATCGCAAACCCGTTTTTCAGAAACAGCTTATGCGCCGGATTCCCCGCCGCAATATCGTCATGCAGGGCAGCAATTCCGTTTTCCTTCGCCGCCCTGCACAGTAGCCCGATTCCCGCCGCGCCGAAGCCGCGGTTTCTGTACTCGGCAAGCACAATAACGTCGCATAGATAAATCTTTCTTTCCTCATCATAGTGATAGGCGATTTCCCCCACAAATGCCCGGATATCGGTCTCATAGAGATAGCGGTAATACCGCCGGCTTTTCGGCGCCTCCACCCAGGCGGAATACCATTTTTCCCACCTTTCCTTGGGAAGCGGGATCGTCCCGCCCCAGGCGGCGTTGTAGGACATCGTCTCCCCGTCCGACAAAAGCTTCTCCCGAAACCACAAATCTTCTACCTTCGGTTTGTATACTTCTACCATATTTCCCTCCCCGTGATAAGCGCCCGAACGGTTCGTCCGGGCGCTTGGGTGTTCTTTTTATCCGTCGCCGTTACAGCGCGGAATAGCCGAAGCTGTTGACCAGGGCGTCCAGCTTCTGACCGGCCTTGCAGTAGGGGCAGTCCCGATAGTCGTAGCTGGCGTAGCCGGGCAGGTCGTTGATGGTGTAGACGCTGCGCACGGGGTAGCCGCCCACTTCCTCCACGGCGCTGTAGATCGCGGCGACGCCCGCCACATGGCCGCCGTAATAGCCGATGGCCTCAAGGGAGCGCTTGGCGGTAAAGCCGGTGGTGACGGAGGCCATCAGCACCAGAACATGCTTGCCGGTGATCATCTTGCGGGTATTGTCCCGGAAAATGATCTGGGAGTTGGCGTTGTACTCCGGCTGCAGAACGTAGACGGTCTGGTGGGCGTTGATGGTCTGAAAGCCGCTCTTGGTCAGCTCCTCCGCAAGGCACGTGCCCAGCACCGCGGTGCCGTCCAGGCACAGAATGGTATCCACCGGGGTATCGTTGATGAAGTGGGACACCAGCTGATGGGCGCTGTCCTTGGCCTCGCTCAGGCGGGTCTTCTGGTAAGTGATATCCACGTAGTAATTGATGTGGGAATGATTGGTGGCAAAATGTCCCCGGGCGATGCGAAGCGGCGCGTTACCCCTGCGGATGGGCAGATTCATCAATGTGATCATAGCAGTTACCTCCGGTTAAAAATAAAATAAAAAGCGTTTTTCTTTTGTCCGGCAGAAGCGTTTTCGCCGGACACCTGAAAAACGCTTTTTTTCATTATAACCCGATGCCGCAAAAAAGGCAAGGGCAAACCGCTCCTGCCCCTGCCAAATTTTACCTGCAAAACTTAGGCATGTTGCGCAAACGCAGCGCCTTTTCCTGCCTGTAGAACTGGTGGCCGATGACCTTGCATATTTTCCCCGTGCGGATCATCCAGTCCACCTTTCCGAAGCTCGCCCACATCACGCTGTCCGTCTCCCCGGGCTGCAAAACGATGCTTTTCAGGGGGATGCACCTGAAAAGGCAGTAGTGGTCATAGAAAATGTTGCGCTCCCGGTCACTGTCCAGAAGCTCAAATTCCTCCGGCTCCGCCTGAATGCCCGTCTCCTCGTACAGCTCCCGGGCGATGGCCTGGCGGCTGGTCTCCCCTGCCTTCACCGCGCCGCCGGAATTTTCCCAGGTTCCGGCAAAGCTCTTTTCCCGGGCGCGGCGGGTCAGCAGCAGATGCCCCCGGCCGTCGTAGACCCAGACGCAGACCACGAGGCCGTATTCCCCCGGCTTCCAGGGCGTTCCCCGCTTGTGCAGCTTCCCCGTCAGGTTCCGGTTTTCGTCGTAGATATCGTTCAGCTCCATCCGCCGCCACCTCCTTTTTTCACGTCCGTATCATAGTTTAACACAGGAGTGAAAAAAAGGCAACGGAGAAACGCTTCATTTTCCCTTTTCCTATTGTATCTTCCGAAAAAATGTGGTAGACTGAATTGGATTATCCTATTTATCATGTTTTGGAGGCCGTATGCGTTTTCATTTTCCCCCATAGTCCCCCCCTGCAACTGAAAAAACGATATTCTGGAGGGAACACTATGTCTCAATTGATCGAAGAAATCAGCCGGCGGCGTACCTTTGCCATCATTTCTCACCCCGACGCCGGTAAAACCACCCTGACCGAAAAGTTCCTGCTCTACGGCGGTGCCATCGCCCAGGCAGGCGTGGTCAAGGGCAAGAAAAATTCCCGCGCCGCCACCTCCGACTGGATGGAGATCGAAAAGCAGCGCGGCATTTCCGTTACGTCCTCCGTGATGCAGTTCCAGTACAACGGCTTCTGCATCAACATTCTGGACACCCCCGGCCACCAGGACTTTTCCGAGGACACCTACCGTACCCTCATGGCCGCCGACTCCGCCGTCATGGTCATCGACGGCGCCAAGGGCGTGGAGCCTCAGACCCGGAAGCTGTTCAAGGTCTGCGCCATGCGCCACATCCCCATTTTCACCTTTGTCAACAAAATGGACAGGGAAGCCAAGGATCCCTTCGACCTCCTGGACGAGGTGGAGCGGGAGCTGGGCATCGAGACCTACGCCATGAACTGGCCCATTGGCTCCGGCAAGGATTTTCAGGGCGTCTACGACCGGGAGAAGGCCGAGCTGCTGTTTTTCTCCGGCATTTCCGGAAAAAAGCGGGCAGACAAGCTGGAAATCGACCTGTACGACCCCCAGGTCGCCCAGCTGCTGGACAGTGAGGAAAAGCACCGGCAGCTCATCGACGACGTGGAGCTTCTGTCCGCCGGCCGGGAAATGGACATGCAGGCCGTCCGGGACGGGCAGCTGTCCCCTGTGTTCTTCGGCTCTGCGCTGACCAATTTCGGCATTGAGCCGTTCCTGGAAGCCTTCCTGAAGCTGACGCCGCCCCCCCTGGCCCGTACCGCCGACTGCGGCGTGATTGACCCCTTCAGCCCGGATTTCTCCGCCTTCGTCTTCAAGATTCAGGCGAACATGAACAAGGCCCACCGGGACCGTCTGGCCTTCATGCGCATCTGCTCCGGCAAATTTCAGCGGGACGCGGAATATTTCCACGTCCAGGGCAACAGGAAAATGCGCCTTTCCCAGCCCCAGCAGCTGATGGCCGCCGAACGGGAGATCGTGGACGAAGCCTACGCCGGGGACGTCATCGGCGTCTTTGACCCGGGCATTTTCTCCATCGGCGACACCATCACCGTTCCGGGGAAGAAATTCAGGTATTCCGGCATCCCCACCTTCGCCCCCGAGCATTTCTGCCGGGTGTCCGCCAAGGACTCCATGAAGCGCAAGCAGTTCGTCAAGGGTACCGAGCAGATCGCCCAGGAGGGCGCCATTCAGATTTTCAAGGTTCCCGGCTCCGGCTTTGAGGAGGTCATCGTGGGCGTGGTGGGTACGCTGCAATTTGACGTCTTCCAGTACCGCATGAAAAACGAGTACGGCGTGGAGCTGCGGATGGAAATGCTGCCCTACGAGGAGATCCGTCTCATCGACGAATACCCCGGCGACCTGACCGACCTGAATCTCGGCTCTGACGCGGAGCTATTGGAAGACTACCGCGGCCGCAGTCTGCTGGTATTCTCCAGCTTCTGGGCGATCGACTTCACCTGCCGCCGCAACCCCGGTCTGAAGGTCTCGGAGATCGTGGTAGCCGAGGGCTAAAGCCCGCAGCTTACGTTGGGAGGGAATCGTGTGAAACCGTGGCAGCATTTCAAGACCATAACCAAGCACCGCTGGCTGGTGATGCTGGGCTGCTTCCGGGTGGGGCTGTACCGTCAGGGACTGACCCACGATTTAAGCAAATACGCCCCCACGGAATTCTGGATGGGGGCGCGGTACTATCAGGGCAACCGCAGTCCCAACGCCGCCGAGCGGGAGGACAAGGGCTACAGCGAAGCCTGGATGCACCACAAGGGGCGCAACCGCCACCACTACGAATACTGGACGGACATGAACCGGGAGACGAAGTGCTACGAGTCCGTCCCCATGCCCCGTCGGTATTTTGTGGAGATGGTGATGGATCGCCGGGCGGCCTGCATGACCTACCAGGGCAAAGCCTACCGGGACGATTCCGCCCTGCAATATTTCGAGCGCAGCCGGGAAAAGGATTTGATGCACCCGGAAACCAGCCGCCAGCTCCGCTTCGTGCTGCGGATGCTGGCCGAGCAGGGAGAGAAGGAGACCTTCTCCTATCTGCGCCGGTCTGTGCTGAAAGGAAAGCCCTTCCCCTGGGAGGAAGCGCAGGATAGCCTTATGCGCAAATAAAAAGAAAACAGGAGCTGACCGGCGTTACCCGTCCGGTTGGCTCCTGTTTATTGCATTTTTCCCGCAATCATACTATTTCTCGATAAAATGGTTAACACCATTTTATCCTGCGAAGGATTCGCAGGCCGCCGGTGGCGGCGAGAAATGTATGGACTTACGTTTTTTGCGGCTA
>URBH01000072.1 GCA_900546075.1 uncultured Eubacteriales bacterium
TTTTTCTACCCCTCAGAATTAAAATGTCCTTGACATGGGGTACACTTCACAGCGAGGACGGAGAGGGAAAGTCAGGCTGCAATACCCTCTCAGTCACCTGCGGTGACAGCTCCCCCAAAGGGGGAGCCAAGGGGGCTGTATCTGGGGACGAAAAATGGAGCGTATCGGTAACCGATACGCTCCATTCACTTTACGCCCACCCTGGGGTGGTTTTTTCTGCTGTGCCTTACTTCTTCAGGAACGCGTCAATGGCGTCCGCGCCCTTCTTGCCCGCGCCCATGGCCAGGATGACGGTGGCAGCGCCGGTAACGGCGTCACCGCCGGCGAACACGGCGTTGCGGGTGGTCATCTCGTTCTCGTCCACGATCAGGCAGCCCTTGCGGTTGGTGTCCAGACCGGGGGTGGTGGAGCGGATCAGGGGGTTGGGGCTGGTGCCGAGGGCCATAATAACGGTGTCCACGTCCAGCACAAACTCGCTGCCCTCAATGGCGATGGGACGGCGGCGTCCGGAGGCGTCCGGCTCGCCCAGCTCCATGCGCACGCACTTGATGCCGTTCACGCGGCCGTCTTCGCCGCCCAGGATCTCCACGGGGTTGCACAGAGTCTTGAACTCGATGCCCTCTTCCTTGGCGTGGTGCTGCTCCTCCAGACGGGCGGGCATTTCCGCTTCGCCGCGACGGTAGACGATGTACACATGCTCCGCGCCCAGACGCATGGCGCACCGGGCGGCGTCCATAGCCACGTTGCCGCCGCCCACAACCGCCACAGCCTTGGACTTGATGACGGGGGTGTCGGCTTCCTCGGTGTAGGCCTTCATCAGGTTGGTACGGGTCAGATACTCGTTGGCGGACAGAACGCCCTTCAGGGATTCGCCGGGGATGTTCATGAACATGGGCAGACCCGCGCCGGAGCCGACGAACACGGCCTTATAGCCCATCTCGAACAGCTCGTCAATGGTCAGCACCCGGCCGATGACCATGTTGGTCATGACCTCGACGCCCTGGGCTTCCAGCTTCTTGACCTCGTTGGCCACGATGGCCTTGGGCAGACGGAACTCGGGGATGCCGTAAACCAGCACGCCGCCGGCGGTGTGCAGCGCTTCAAACACGGAAACCTGATAGCCCTTCTTGGCAAGGTCGCTGGCACAGGTCAGACCGGCAGGGCCGGAACCGACCACGGCTACCTTGATGCCGTTGGAGACGGCCTTCTCGGGCATGGCGTTGACGTTCTCCCGGTACCAGTCGGCGACAAACCGCTCAAGGCGGCCGATGGCGACGCTTTCGCCCTTGATGCCCCGGACGCACTTGCTCTCGCACTGGGTCTCCTGGGGGCAGACACGGCCGGACAGGGCGGGCAGGGCGTTGGTGGATGTAATGACCTCATAAGCGGCCTTGAAGTCGCCCTCCCGCACCTTGGTGATGAACTCGGGGATGCGGACGTTGACGGGGCAGCCCTCCACACACTTGGGGTTCCTGCAGTTCAGGCAGCGGCCTGCCTCTTCGATCGCCATCTCGGCGGTATAGCCCAGGGTAACCTCCTTGAAGTTATGGGCGCGGACCTGAGGATCCTGCTCAGGCATAGGGGTCTTGGTAAGGGTCATGTTAGCCATTTTGCATTACCTCCTTATTTGATCAGGGCCTTGCCCATGGACTCGATGCGGCAGACGTGGTTCTCCTTGACCTCGGCCTCCCGGTCGCGGTAGGTGGCGTTGCGGCTGGTCAGCTCGGCGAAATCCACCTGATGGCCGTCGAACTCGGGGCCGTCCACGCAGGCGAACTTGGTCTCGCCGCCCACGGTGACGCGGCAGCCGCCGCACATGCCGGTGCCGTCCACCATGATGGGGTTCAGGGAAACCATGGTATGGACGCCGAAGGGCTGGGTGGTCTTGCAGACGAACTTCATCATGGGTACGGGGCCGATGGCCAGCACCTCGTCGAAGGTCTCACCGGCCTCCAGCATTTCCTGCAAGGGCTGGGTGACCAGGCCGTGACGGCCATAGGTTCCGTCGTCGGTCATGAGAATCAGCCGGTCGGAGACCGCCTTGAACTCGTCCTCCAGGATGACGATGTCCTTGCTGCGGAAACCGACAATCACGGTCACGTCCGCGCCGGCTTCCTTGAACGCCTTGGCAGAGGGCAGCGCGATGGCGCAGCCCACGCCGCCGCCCACCACGCAGACCTTCTTCTTGCCCTCCACGGGGGTGGGCTTGCCCAGAGGGCCTACAAAGTCGTGGATGTAGTCGCCTTCCTCCAGAGCGCCCAGGGCGTTGGTGGAGAAGCCGACCTTCTGGAAGATAATGGTAACGGTACCTTTCTCCCGGTCATAACCGGCGATGGTCAGGGGAACGCGCTCTCCCATCTCGTCGATGCGGAAAATGATGAACTGACCGGCCTTTGCCTTACGGGCGACAAAGGGCGCTTCGATCTCCATCAGGGTGACGGAGGCGTTCAGCTCCTGCTTGCGAACGATTTTATACATGTTCTAATCCGTCCTTTTCAGATTTTTCAGGGGATAGAGTCACACACACCTATCGAATTCATTATAAAGCGTTCGGGGTATTTTGTCAAATGAGAATGTTCCTTTTTTGTGGAAAATGCTTACAAAACCCGAAACATGTCCCTTAGCCCGCCAGCGCGAAGTAAACCAGCACCACCACGCCCAGGATGATGCGGTAAACGCCGAAGGCGGAGAAGGAGTGCCTGCGCACGTATTCCATCAGTCCCCGGATGACGAGCAGGCTCACCAGGAACGACACCACGCACCCCACGATCAGCACGCCGATCTCGGTGCCGGTGGCGGTAACGCCGCTGAGCAGAAATTTCAGCCCCTTGATGGCGGACGCCCCCAGCATGGTGGGAATGGCCATGAAGAAGGAGAACTCCGCACCGGCACTGCGTCCCACGCCGATGAGAATCGCGCCCAGAATGGTGGAGCCGGAGCGGGAGGTGCCGGGAATCAGGCTCAGGCACTGGAAGCAGCCGATGAGCAGGGCGGTCTTATAGTCGATGGCGTACACGCCCTCCACCGTCTTGCCGCCCACGCGGCGGGCGTTGCGCCGCTCCACCAGGATGAAGGCCACGCCGTAGACGATCAGCGCGACGGACACCACCGTGGCGTTATGGAAATGGGCTTCCATCCAGTCGTCAAACAGCACGCCCACGATGCCCGAGGGGATGATGGCGGCGACGACCTTGAACCACAGCTGCCAGGTCTGCTTCTTTTCTCCCTCCGACTTTGTGGGGGAGAAGGGGTTGAGCTTATGGAAGAACAGGACGATCACGGCCAGGATCGCCCCCAGCTGGATGACCACGTCGAACATGCTCCGGAATGCGTCGGAAACGTTCAGGGTGATAAATTCGTTCAGTAAAATCAGATGTCCCGTGGAGGAAATGGGCAGCCACTCCGTGACACCCTCCACAATGCCGAAAAGCACGGCTTTTAACAGTTCCATCAAATCAGTCTCCTTCTTTCAGCTTGGGGGAAACATTGGCAGTCCCCCGATTTTCCTCCCCTATCATACCCGCAAAGCGCCGGATTTTCAAGTGCAACCTGTCCGTTCATAAATTGGGGTGGAAGTCTTTACAATTTGTTCACTAGAAAACGGAAATTCTCGCTATAATAGTGGGAAAGGGAAATTATAGAGAAATTGGATTGGGAGGAAGATAATCATGGCTGTTTCCGTTTTGATCGTAGAGGACGACCGCAATATTGCGGAGCTGCTGCAAATGTATCTGGAGAAGGAGGGCTACGCCGTCACCGTGGCGGCGGACGGCGGGCAGGGTCTTGCCAAATTCCGGGCCATCAAGCCCGACCTGGTGCTGCTGGACGTGATGATGCCCGTGATGGACGGCTGGTCGGTGTGCAAGGCCATCCGTGCCGAGGCACAGACCCCCATCATCATGCTCACCGCCAAGGGCGACACCGAGTCCAAGGTCATGGGTTTGAAAACCGGCGCCGACGACTATGTCACCAAGCCCTTTGAAATGAAGGAGGTTCTTGCCCGGATTGAAGCGGTTCTGCGGCGCACCTCCGGCGTGGCCGCGGAGAAGAAGGCGCGGCGGCTTGTGTTCGACAAGCTCATCATCGACATGGACGCCTTTGAGCTGACCGTGGACGGCAAGAAGGTGGATACGCCCCCCAAAGAGATGGAGCTGCTTTACTACCTGGCCTCCTCTCCCAACCGGGTTTACACCCGCAATCAGCTGCTGGACGAGGTCTGGGGCTTCGACTATTTCGGCGACTCCCGCACCGTGGACGTCCACGTGAAGCGCCTTCGCGAGAAGCTGGAGGGCGTCAGCGACCAGTGGAGCCTGAAAACCGTCTGGGGCGTCGGGTATAAATTCGAGGTGCTGTAAGCATGAAAAGTAGCTTCGGCCGCAGCTTTTTCACCGCCGCGGCGATCCTGCTGGTGGCCATGACCATTCTCGGCGCGTCCTTTCAGATAAAGGTCAACCGGTTCCTCACGGACACCACCCTCTCCGGGTTGCAGCAGAACGCGGACACCATCTCGGAGCTGGCCGCCGCCTACTTTAACAGCGGCGGGCTGTCCAACCGGACGTTTCAGCTGAACCTGACCGTGGCGTCCCAGGTGTCCGGGGCTGACGCGGTGGTCTGCGACAGCGAGGGGAACGTGGTGCTTTGCTCCGACACTCCCTCCGGCTGTGAGCATCAGGGCTTGCAGCTGAATCAGGCCTACCTGCAAAAGGTTGTCCGGAACGGCGGCGACACCGCCACCGGCGTCATCAACGGCCTGTACACCGACCGCCGCTACATGGTGTCCCGCCCGATTCTGGTGGACGGCAATGCCAAGGGCATCGTGCTGGTGTCCACCCCGGCCAATGACATCACCCAGATCATGAACAAGATCTCCAACATTTTCCTCACTGCGGCGCTGTTCGTGGTGCTGATTTCCGTGCTGGCGGTCACCGCTTTTGCCCGGCGGGAGAGCCGGCCGCTGAAGGAGCTGGCAAAAGCCGCCAACGCCTTCGGCCACGGCGACCTGGAAGCCCGGGTTCGTCTGGAGGACGACTGCTCCGAGGAAATGGAGGAGGTGGCGGTCGCCTTCAACAATATGGCGGTCTCCTTGCAAAAGAGCGAGTACCGGCGGCAGGAGTTCGTCGCCAACGTCTCCCACGAGCTGAAAACCCCCATGACCACCATTTCCGGCTACGTGGACGGCATTCTGGACGGCACCATCCCGGAAGACAAGCGGGAGCATTACCTGCACATCGTCTCCGATGAGACGAAGCGCTTAAGCCGCCTTGTGCGCAGTATGCTGGACATCTCCCAGCTGCAAAAGGAGGGCGGTATTCCCGAGGAAAAGAAGATGCACTTTGACCTGGAGGAATGCGCCGGACAGGTGCTGATCACCTTCGAAAAGAAGATCAACGACAAGCACCTGAACGTCAACGTGGATATGCCGGAGCATCCGGTGTACACCATGGCGAACCCGGACTACATCACCCAGGTCATCTACAATCTCATCGACAACGCCGTAAAGTTCTGCCCTGACGGGGGCAATCTGGGGCTGCGCATCAAAGAGGGCGGCAGCAAGGCCTACGTCTCCGTCTCCAACGACGGCGAGACCATTCCCCCGGACGAGCTGCCTCTGGTATTCGACCGGTTCCACAAGCTGGACAAATCCCGCTCCCAGAACCGGGACGGCTGGGGGCTGGGTCTGTACATTGTCAAAACCATCGTGTGCAGCCACGGCGAGGATATTTCCGTCAGCTCCAAGGACGGAAAGACCGAATTTACCTTCACCATGCCGCTGGTGAACTGACCTTTTCGAGGTAACCATATGGACGAACGTAAAAAATACAACCATCCCTGGGATGACAGCGTGTACGGCACAGGCCGTACCGAGCCGCCGAAAAACCATGGCGGCACCGTGGCGCTGCTGCTGATCCTGATCATCTTTCTGTGCGGCATCATCACGGTTCTGGGCATTCTCAACGTGCGGCTGTTCCAGAAGCTGAACACCCGGAGAGAAAGCGAGCAGTCCATTTCCTTTGCCACCGGCGCGGCGGCACTGCCTACGGAAGCCGCCACATTTCCCACGGAATCCGTTGACGCCGCCCTTGGGGAGGACACCCCCACCATCGACTTGCAGAAATGCCCCCAGGGCGTGGATAACGTTCCTGCCGAGGGCGCGCTGTCCCTCCAGGAGATCTACAGCCGGAACATCGACTCCGTGGTATCCATTACCAGCGCCGGTCAGAGCGCCACCTCCACCGGCACCGGCGTGATTCTGACCGAGGACGGGTACATCGTGACCAACTGCCATGTGGTGGAAAACGGCATTTCCGTCACGGCGCAGCTGACCGACGGACGGACGCTGCCCGCCATGCTGGTGGGCGCCGATTCCGTGTCCGACCTCGCGGTACTCCATGTGGACGCGACGGGTCTGACCCCGGCGCAGTTCGGAGATTCCGGCAGCCTGCGGGTGGGCGACACCGTGGTCGCCATCGGCGACCCCCTGGGCGTCAAGTTCCGGGGTACCTACACGGACGGCATCATCTCCGGCATCGGCCGGGACATGGATATGGGCGGGCGCACCATGACCCTGATCCAGACCAACGCCGCCCTGAATTCCGGCAACTCCGGCGGCCCGCTCATTAACTGCTACGGCCAGGTCATCGGCATCAACACCATGAAGATCGGCGCGTTCACCGACTCCGCCGGTGTGGAGGGCTTAGGCTTCGCCATTCCCAGCTCCACCGTGAAGGAGGTGGCCGAGCAGCTGATCGCCCAGGGCTACGTCTCCGGCAGGCCGACCCTGGGACTGGAAGGAGAACCCCTGTCCTCCTTCGACCAGTATTATTATCGGCTTCCTGCCGGCCTGTATATCACCGGCGTTGACCGCGCCAGCGACGCCGCCGCCAAGGGCATCGAGGAGGGCGACATCCTCATCAGCATCAACGGAACCAACGTGACAACTATGGACGCCCTGAACGGCGCGGTCTACAAGCTGGACATCGGCGATACGGTGGAGGCTGTGGTTTACCGCAGCGGCAAGCAGTACCGGGTCTCCCTCACCGTCACGGAGGATAAAGGATAAAACGTATTCCCTGCCGGCTTCCTCACGGGAACGTCGGCAGGATTTATTTGGAGGAAAGAATATGGAACCAATTTTTCAGCAGGACTTTCAGGTTCAGGACATGTGCGTCGACCGCTACGGCCGCCTGAAACCGTCCACCCTTTTGTATTTCGCCCAGGAAATCGCGGGGCGGCACTGCGACGAGCTTGCGGACACCCTGGAAAGCCACCGGCTGTTCTGGGCGGTGACCCGGCACCGGGTGCAGATCAACCGGCTCCCGGAACGGGGTGAGACCGTCCACATTGAGACCTGGCCTATGCCAAACACCCACGTCAGCTATCCCCGCTCCATGGTGATTTACGATCAGGCGGGCAACGAATGCTCTCGCTCCATCAGTCTGTGGGTTCTGATGGATCAGGATACCCGCAGCAGCGTTTCCCCAGACAAGAGCGGTATCATCGTTCCCGGCACCCTCCGGGGAACGGAGCTGGCACTTCCCGGCGGTCTTGTTCCCAAGGTGATGGAACACATCTGTCGGCGGGACGTATGCTTCACCGACCTCGACCGCAACGGCCACATGAACAACACCCGGTACTTAGACTGGATCGACGATCTTCTCCCCAGCGACTTCCACCGGGAGCATCCCGTGAAGGAGTTCGCCCTGCGCTACCACAGCGAAGCGCGGGAGGGGCAGAGCCTTGACCTACGCTGGGATTTCATGGCAGACGATTGCCTACGGGTTGACGCCTACCGCAAAAGCGAAGGCAAGGACGAACTGGTATTTTCCTCCAGGGTTCTGTTCGACTGACCCCTCGGAAAATTCCAAATCCAGTGTTATGTAAATTCGAGATATCTCCACAGCTTTGTGCAAAGCTGTGGAGATATTTTGATATGCCCCTGTTTCTCCCTTATTTTTCAACCATTTTCCCGGCCAAGCCTGTGGAGAAAGCTGTGGAGAATGTGGATAACTTGTTTTATGTAAACATTACAAGCTGTTACAGAATATATTATGTTAACTTTCTTTCCGACAAGACCCGTCACGCGTAGTAGATGGGCGGGTCGCATCAGACGGTTAACCGGCACAGTGGGATAGTGAACCGCACCCCTTGCCTCTCCCTTTGGGAGAGGTGGCCGAGCGAAGCGAGGACGGAGAGGGAAAACCGGGGTGCAGCGCCCTCTCAGTCACCTTCGGTGACAGCTCTCCCAGAGGGAGAGCCAAGGGGCTGTACCGATTCAAAACAGCGGTATCCGTGGGAAAACGGATACCGCTGTGACAGACGAAAGCGGCGCAGCTTACGCTGCGCCGCTTATCGGTTATCATAAAATTGTGCCGCTGATTACAGCTTGGGGCCAGCCTCGACCAGAGCCTTGCCGGCGTCGTTGCCCTCGTACTTGACGAAGTTCTTGACGAACCGACCGGCCAGATCCTTGGCCTTGGTCTCCCAGTCTTCCACATTGGCGTAGGTGTCCCGGGGATCCAGGATGGCGGGGTTCACGCCGGGCAGAGCGGTGGGAACCTCCAGGTCGAACATGGGGATCTTCTTGGTCTCGGCCTTCAGGATGTCGCCGCTCAGGATGGCGTCGATGATGCCGCGGGTATCCTTGATGGTGATACGCTTGCCGGTGCCGTTCCAGCCGGTGTTGACCAGGTAAGCCTTGGCGCCGGAAACCTGCATCTTCTTGACCAGCTCCTCAGCATACTTGGTGGGATGCAGCTCCAGGAAGGCCTGGCCGAAGCAGGCGGAGAAGGTGGGGGTGGGCTCGGTGATGCCGCGCTCGGTGCCTGCCAGCTTTG
>URBH01000073.1 GCA_900546075.1 uncultured Eubacteriales bacterium
CGCGCAGTGGACATTCTGGAGCCGCAAGGAGGCGCTCCTGAATTATGTCAAGGCTGCCGGTGCCTCGATCGGAGATCTGGAGACTCAGCTCGGCTTCCTCTGGAAAGAACTCGCCGAAAGCTACGCCGCGGTGCTGGCCGTGCTGAAAAAAGCCACCAGCGTGAGACAAGCTTCCGACGCCGTGCTGCTCAAATATGAACAGCCAAAGGATCAGAGCGCCAGCGTCCAAACGAAGCGGGCCAGCTACGGGCAGACCTACTTCAACAAATACGCTACCAAGACAACCAACGACACACAAGGAGGTAAAACCATGAGCAATAGTTCATTAGTGGACTGCACAGTTTACAGCCCTAACCACAGTGGAAAGAGAACCCACTCGATCGACCGTCTGACGCCGCACTGCGTAGTCGGCCAGTTATCTGCCGAAACGATCGGCGCCTGCTTTCCTAAAGGCAGGGACGCAAGCTGCAACTACGGGATCGGGTACGACGGCCGCGTCTGCCTGATCGTGGACGAGTGCAACCGGAGCTGGTGCAGCTCCAGCAACGCAAACGACCAGCGGGCGGTGACTATCGAATGTGCGTCCGATGGCGCAGAGCCGTACGCATTCCGCGATGTGGTCTATCAGTCCCTCATTACGCTTTGCGTCGACATCTGCAAACGCAACGGCAAGACCAAGCTGCTCTGGCTGGAGGATAAGGACAAGACGCTTGCCTACACCCCTGCACCGGACGAGATGGTGCTGACCGTACACCGCTGGTTTGCCAACAAATCCTGTCCGGGCAACTGGCTGTACAGCAGGCTGGGCGATCTGGCCGACAAGGTCACCGCCGCGCTGGGCGGTGCAACGGAGCAGCCCGTCACGCCTGTGCAGCCGGAACAGCCGAAGGCGCAGATCTACCGGGTCCGCAAAGCATGGACAGACGCCAAGTCGCAGGTTGGGGCCTACAAGGTACTGGCCAACGCGAAGAAAAGCGCCGACGCCCATCCGGGCTTCTTTGTGTTCGATGCTGACGGCAAGGTCGTATACCCGACCGAGCACACAGCAGCGACTCCCGCTGTGCCTTTCCATGTTTGGATCAAGGTCAGCGACCTGAACATCCGCAAAGGCCCCGGCACCAACTATGATGCGACCGGGCACTTCACTGGGAAGGGCGTATTCACCATCGTGGCCGTCCAGCCGGGTGAAGGCGCTGCCGCTGGCTGGGGCCGTCTGAAGTCTGGCGCTGGCTGGATCAGCCTTGACTACGCCACAGTAATCTGATACCGATTCATTCTACCCTCCGGGATTTTTTCTCGGAGGGTAATTTTTTATATCAAAATGGGTCATCAAAACGCCACCCATTTCTCCGTAGTATGAAATAACAGCTTTGAGGTGTCTGCCATGACTACGGAAGAAATCAGGATCATCAACGACCTCCAGTCGCAGGGGCTGGGGTATAAGAAAATAGCAGGGCTCACGGGCCTGCCCGTCAACAGCGTCAAAACATACTGCCGCAGGCACCCGGTCGAGGGCGCGGCACCGAAGGAGGAGCAGGCGTTCTGCCGTGGCTGCGGAAAGCCGATCAAGCGCATCCCGCAGGCAAAGCCCCGTCAGTTCTGTTCTGACGCTTGCCGCCTGCGCTTCTGGAACAGCCACCGGGAGCAGGTCAACCACAAGACCGTCTACACCTTCCGCTGCCCGTATTGTGGCCGGGAGTTTCAGAGCTTCGGCAATCCCAACCGAAAATACTGCTCCCGCGAGTGTGTGGCCAACGCCAGACGGAAAGGCGGTGACGGCGATGGACGCTGACTACCGGGCCAGCCTTGTCGCTTACAGGACCGCGATGTCGCTTGCCGAGGGTATGCTTCACGAGGGAATTATCACCGAGAAAGACTACGGCAAAATTGATAGAATAATCGCCAATAAGTACGGCCTATCTTTGTCCAGTATATGCTGCAGAAATCCGTTGATAGTGTCCCGAAACAGAGCTAATATGCGACACAATGAAGGAGGTGAAGCAAGTGGAACGGACGATTAAAAAGGTCGATTTCTTGGCCCGCCGGCGCATTGATGTGCTTCGGGTCGCGGCCTACGCCAGAGTGTCCACCGGGAAGGACGCCATGCTGCATTCGCTCTCCGCGCAGGTCAGCTACTACAGCGGCCTGATCCAGCGGCACCCCGGCTGGCTCTACTGCGGCGTCTACGCTGACGAGGCCCTGACGGGTACGAAAGACAGCCGGGACAATTTCCAGCGCCTGCTTGACTCCTGCCGCCGTGGAGAGCTGGATATGGTCATCACGAAGAGCATTTCCCGTTTCGCCCGGAACACCGTCACGCTGCTGGAGTCGGTCCGGGAGCTGAAGGAGCTGGGCGTAGACGTTTTCTTCGAGGAGCAGAACATCCACACCATGAGCTCGGACGGCGAGCTGATGCTGACGATCCTCGCGTCCTACGCGCAGGAAGAGAGCCGCTCGGCCAGCGAGAATCAGAAGTGGCGGGTCCGCAAGGGCTTTGAAAAGGGAGAGCTTCTCAACTGGCGTTTCATGCTGGGCTACAACATTACGAGGGACGGCATCACGGTCAACCCGGAGGAAGCGGAAATAGTCCGCGAGGTCTTCCGGCGATTCATCGACGGTGAGAGCATGAACGCCATTGCCGCCGACATGAACGGACGCGGCGTCACAGGTGTTTTTGACGGGCGCTGGTCTCCCCAGCAGCTCCGGCAGCTCCTCTCCAACGAGAAGTACACCGGGAACGCGCTGCTCTGGAAGCACTTCCGCAATAACCACATCGAGAAGAAGAAAACGGTCAATCGCGGGGAGCTCCCCATGTTCTATGCAGAGGAGACGCACCCCGCGATTATTGACGCCGCCACCTTCGCAGCGGCAAAGGCCCGGCTGGACGAAATCGCCGCCATGACCGCACAGCGCTCCCGGCCTACGCGATGCGCCTTTTCCGGGATCATCACCTGCGGTCAGTGCGGCGGGACCTACAAGCGGATCAAGAATCATAAATACCACGCTTGGAACTGCGGAGCCTACGCGCAGTTAGGCAAGGCAGGCTGCGCTGGCCTGCAGATCCGAGAGGACGTGCTCCAGCAGGCAGCGGCTGACGCCTTGGGCCTTGCCGCCTACGACGAGGAGGTTTTCCGGGACCGCATCGCTTCGGTGATCGCCGGGGCTGACCACATCCTGACATTCCGCTTCCGGGATGGCCGCACCGCCGAGGTCAAATGGGAAACCCCGTCCCGCGCCGGAAGCTGGACCCCGGAGATGAAAGCGGCGGCTGCGGAGCGCACGAGACGGCAAAGGAGGAAATCATAATGGCAAAGGCAGTACGGTCGGTGACCATGATCCCGCCGACAATCAATCCGCTGACGCGGCAGTCCTTCGTGGCGGCGGTGAAGCGCAGGGCCGCAGGCTACGCCAGAGTGTCCACGGACAGCGACGAGCAGTTCAGCAGCTACGAGGCGCAGATCGACTACTACACGCAGTACATCAAGGCCCATGATGATTGGGAGTTCGTGAAGGTGTACACCGACGAAGGCATCTCCGGCCTGAACACCAAAAAGCGCGACGGCTTCAATGAGATGATCGCTGATGCGCTGGCCGGGAAGCTGGACCTGATCGTCACGAAGAGCGTGAGCCGCTTTGCACGGAACACCGTGGACAGCCTGACCACCATCCGGCAGCTCAAGGAACACGGCGTAGAGGTCTATTTCGAGAAGGAAAACATCTGGACCTTTGACGGGAAGGGTGAGCTGCTGCTGACAATCATGTCCTCGCTGGCGCAGGAAGAGAGCCGCTCCATTTCCGAAAACGTCACATGGGGCCAGCGGAAACGCTTTGCAGACGGCAAGGTGTCCATGCCCTACAAGCAGTTCCTCGGCTATGAGAAAGGCCCGGACGGGCTCCCGAAGGTGGTGCCGGAGCAGGCCGAAACGGTCCGCTACATCTACGATCTGTTCATGAGCGGCAAGACCATCACGGCGATTACCAAGCAGCTCACTGCCGAGGGCGTCCTCACACCGGGACGTAAAGAAAAGTGGGTCGGCAGGACGGTCGAGAGCATTCTGACCAACGAGAAGTACAAGGGCGACGCTCGGCTGCAGAAGCGCTTCACCGTGGATTTCCTGCAGAAGAAAATGAAGGTCAACGAGGGTGAGGTCCCGCAATACTATGTGGAGAACAGCCATGAGGCCATCATCGACCCGCTCCTGTTCGACCGGGTGCAGGAGGAGCTGGCGCGGCGAAAGACGCTGGGCCGGAGCTACAGCGGCAAGAGTATTTTTTCCTGCCGCCTGATCTGCGGCGATTGCGGCCACTACCTCGGCTCGAAGGTCTGGAACAGCACCAGCAAATACCGCCGCGTGATCTGGCAGTGCAATTACAAATTCAAGGGCGAGTGCAAGTGCGGCACCCCGCACCTGACGGAGGAGGTCATCAAGGCCAAGTTCCTCGAAGCCTACAGCCAGCTTCTCCCGGAGCGGGACCGCCTGATTGAGGACTGCCGGATCATGCAAGCGGCCCTGACGGATGTGACCGATATCGACCGGGAGACGAAGGAGCAGATCCAAGAGCTGGAAGTGGTGTCGGAGCTCATCAAACGCTGCGTCGATGAGAACAGCAGCACCGCGCTGGATCAGGACGAGTACCTTGTCCGGTACAACGGGCTGGTGGATCGCTACGAGAAGGCAGAGAGCCGGGTCCGGGAGCTGGAGAAGCAGCGCACCGAGCGGATGGCTAAAGCAGACGCCATCGGCGCATTCATGTTCCGGCTCCGGGAGCTGGACCAGCCGCTGGAGCATTTCGACGAGCGGCTCTGGCTTGAAGTCATCGACAGCGTGACCGTTCACCGGGACAGCGGCCTGACCTTCAAGTTCCAGAACGGCAAAGAGGTCCGGCTATAACCCCGGAGAACAGTAATGCCCACAGGCTTCACGGCTTGTGGGCATTTCTTACTCTTCTCTTGATGCCTCTGCTGTGCTATAATAAGGCAACACATATTTTTCATAATAGAGTCCGTTTTTTTGGACACCTTATATGATACTCTTTAAGTGGGCAGCGGGAATGGAAAATGGATTTCTATGAGGGAGGGTAGCTCGAATGGATACTGGTATTAAGCCGGGAATGATGAAATACTGCGTGATCGGTAATATAGTCATGGAACACCAGAACGATGAGGGAAAAACCCTATACGGGACCGCCTCTTTTCCGGGCGGGAGAAAAGTTTATATCAGCCGCCGCTTATGGGGCGATGAAGTTACCGTTATGGGCCTGAATAGATTTAAGAGCAGGTATGTGACTGAAAGGGTCCCACTGGCGTTGATTGAGAACATCCGATTCTCGAAAACCTTTGACCCCAAAGTACTTGAGCTCATGATAAACACAGACGAATTCCCCGACATGTGGTGGCGTTATAAGGACGAAGATAAAACCGGGGCTGCTGAATATGCCGAAATCCTTAAACGTGTTCAGGCTGGAGACAAGGAAGCCCTTGAGCAATACAACAGGGATGTAATGGAGCGGTTTTATTGGCACCCGATATGGGAGGAGCAACATGAATCCTAAACTTGAAGCTTTTATGGGCAGAATCGAAAGCGATGAGCTCAAAACTGCCTGTGTATACGAACTAATCGACATTTACTATCAATGTGTTATCGGCAAAATCGATGAGATGGATGCCGATGACGAGCGTGAATATGAAGATCTCCCGTTCCCGGATGAATTCCTCCACCCTGTGGAGGATAGGAAGAGTGGGATCGGAGCTGCGTTGAAGCGGCTACTGGATTTAGAGTATGACGTTGACGTGCCGCAGGGTGGTTTCAATGCGCTTATGCTTGCTGTTGGCGAAGGTGACGCGCCGATGGCCCACTTCCTCATTCAACACGGCGCTGATGCAAATTCGTGGCCGGAAATGGGCGAGGAGCCTTCATTGGGGGAAGGCAATTACTACCTCGATGATATAGATATTCATTTTATGAACGAGTGCTTTGCAAATGACAGGGACGAAGATTATCTCAGAGCCCTGCATCGTACAGCTCTCGTGTTGGTAGAAGATGCGAATCTTGGACCATATAGTGGATATAGCCTCAAGATTGACGAAGAGGGGCAGGTTTCTTTGGGGCCAGCGAAAGTAAAGTTTTAAGCAAGACAGGATTATGTCGTAAATGGCTTTGAGGGATAGAGATGGAACAAGGCAAAAAACAACGCACCCCGGAAATTGATAAGCTATATCAGCAGGTCCTTTCTTATAGGACAACTGACCACTTCAAAAAGCTGCTGGCCTTTGTCAGCAAATTCCGCGATATTGCGCCATATAACGCCATGCTTGTTGAGATGCAGAAGCCGGGTAGTGTTTATGTAGCTTCTGCGGAAGACTGGATAATGCGATTTGACCGCCGTCCTAAACTGGGAGCTCGTCCACTTGTTATACTCATGCCTTTTGGCCCCGTTTCATTCGTCTATGAACTGGAGGACACGGAGGGACGGGATGTGCCTGATGAGCTGCTCCATCCGTTTACTCAAAGTACGGCAATCACAAAGGAAATGCTGTCTCGCCTGACCTCAAATCTCTTGTCAGAGGGGATTGTGCTTGAAACGGGCGATTATGGTGCAAACCTTGGAGGATACATCACCACTCTGGATGCCCCACGCATAGTCTGCAGACCTGATGGAAAGAAGGTTAGGGCTCTGTTTGCCATCGTCCTAAATGGCAACCATACGGTGACGTCCCGCTATACCACAATCGTACATGAGCTTGGCCATCTGTTCTGTGGGCATCTGTATAAACCAGAGGCCAAATGGCTCCCCGCACGATACCACCTCGCGGAAAATGAGATGGAATTTGAGGCAGAAACAGTTAACTGGCTGATATGCCAACGCCTTGGTATTGAAAACTGTTCTGACAGGTATCTCAGCGGTTATCTCGATGCCAATGATGAAATACCCGAAATAAGCGTAGATAAGATTATGAAAGCGGCTGGCAACGTAGAAGCCCTCATAAATGAATCTAAGAGGCAGATCCGAAAAGAATTGAACGTGGAGAACAAAAATGGATAACAAACCTATAGCGCAGCTGTTTATTGACGCGCTGCGAGAAATACCTCCGGATTTCACTAAGGCCGAGCAGCTCCTGCTCCAAGGCATGGATATCAATGCCGTCTCGCCGGAGGAAGATGATCAGAACATTCTTTCCAGCCTGATACTGGGGTATCCCGAAAGTCGTTCCCTCCGGGACACTGCGTGTGATAGCTGTGAGGACAATAGTTGTGAGGGCTGCAGCCTCTATGCCCCGACGGATGGGCGATACCTTCCCCAAATAATACAGTTCTGTTTGGATCATGGTTTTGATGTTAACAAGGAGAATGGCTCTGCTGGCGCAAAATGTCTGGAAAATCTTACATGGGCATCCTATGACGATTTTATCCTCGAAGGGACAAAGCTGCTCCTCGATGCAGGGGCTAACCCCGAAGGTGATCCTAATCCAGAGGAGACGGAGCAATTCGGATTTTGTGAAAACGTGATTTCATGGGTCGGCACAAAATGCAGCGGTGAGATTGCGGCAAACGATGATTATGAATCATCCAATCGATTCTGCGTTATGTACGACATCATGGATGCTGCCATCAAAGGAAAAGATTATCACGCCGTTTTCAATTGCTACCAATGCATCGGGAAGAAGGTACAGGGTATAGAACTGTGCTGTGCGGCAACGGAACACTCACTTGAAGCCGATCCGCTGGATAGTTACTGTCCGCCTTCGCCTCTCATTTTTGATTGCGAGGGGCTCCCGCTCTGCTTGCACAATAAGTACGTTGAGTTGTACGTTGGCCATGTAGTTGCATCAGAAATCCCGGAGAGATCTGCGGCGGTTTCGCCAATTCTGACATGGTGTCTTGGACGGACCATTACGGACGTAATTATCACGCCACAGGGCTATGAAGATAATCGCCCTGTTTCTATTACCATATCCTTTGATGATGGGAATGCCCTCTATATCACATACAGTGACAAGCAGGCCATCATCACCCGCGTCCCATCCAATAACGCTACCGAAGGTAGGAGGGCTACAGATGGATATCAGGGATAGGCATTTTGATCCCATGACAGCAGAAGAATGGATACGCTGTATTTCGAGTAATGACTTTACGCCATATGAACTTGCTTGGATATACTGCTGCGCTATGGAATGGTGCGGTTTGCTTACTGATCCAGAGAATTTGACTGCCGTTACGAAAGCGATGCTCGACCACGGCATGGACCCTAATGAACTGGTAACCGAGGAGCTTCCGAGCGAAAATCGAGAGGAGAATTTCTACCACATACCCTTGATCTCCGTAACACGGTATGAGGATAATCCAGCGGCAGCAGAGTCCTTAAGTCTATTGTTCGAACACGGCGGCGATCCAAATACGAGATACGGTTTTGAGGGCTCCGATGGCGAATACGATGAAAACGTATTCCAGTTCTATGTTGACGACGAGTTTGTAAACGGGCCGGATTTGGGACCAAACTCCTTTTATGGTCTGCTTTTAAGCGTGGCTTACGGAGGGAAAAACTGTAACGGCTTTGATCCCTTAACGATGCTGATTGGCGCGCCGAGATCGATAATGAAAGACTATACCCGCTATTGGTATGAATATGAGGATCATGGAAACTACTCAAGTACGCTGTATTTCATAGAGAAGGAAACCGGAATCAGAGTGGCAAGGTTTTTCTGACGAGCACCCTATCGTTCAAAATGAACCCCCTTTGGGAAATGAACCCCCCAAAGCGCGGTTGAACCCCCCAAGAGGGGCGGTGAACCCCCCTGCGTGTAATTC
>URBH01000074.1 GCA_900546075.1 uncultured Eubacteriales bacterium
ACTGCGGAAGTGGAGCAAAAAGACGGCTGAGACTCGCAGACGCAATTGTGCGGTGTTGCCTTAAATAGAGCCGGGAGCATCCGGTGTCTGTGTCAGTTCTGCAACCTCCGCCTCCGTTAAATACCGCCATTTTCCCACCGGGAGATCTCCCAGGCGGAGACTCCCCTCCTGAATGCGGCGCAGACGGGTGCAGTGCATTCCGGCGGCGTCGCACATCCGCCGCACCTGCCGGTTACGGCCTTCGTGGATGGTTACCCGGAATTTTGCCGACTGTCCCTCCGCTTTCAGGAGCTTCACTTTCGGCGGGCGGATGGTGTAGCCGTCCAGGGGGATGGGCTTCGCCAGGCGGCGTTCCCCGCCGGGGGTATAGCCGGTGGCCCAGACGTCATAGGTCTTCTCCACCTCATGCCTGGGGTGCATCAGGGCGTTGGCAAACGCACCGTCATTGGTCAGAAGCAGAAGCCCTTCGGAATCCATGTCCAGCCGCCCGACAGGGTACACCCGTGCGCCGCAGTCCGCCACAAGGCCGGCCACGTCCGGCCGCCCCTTTTCGTCGGACAGGGTGGTGACATAGCCCCGGGGCTTATTGAGTAAGATGTACACGTTCCTTTCCCGGACGGCCAGGGGCTGTCCCGCCACCCGGATATCGTCGGTTTCCGGGTCGGCGCCGTCTCCCAGGGAAGCGGGGACGCCGTTGACACTCACCTGCCCCGCCCGGATCAGCTCTTCCGCCTTCCGCCGGGAGGCCACGCCCCGGGCGGAGAGTATTTTCTGCAAACGTTCTTTCATGGTTCTTCCTCTCCGCATGGTCATCCGGGAGCGGCTGAATTGCCGCTCCCTCTGTGAAAGATTCTCTGCCAGAAGCTCTTTTCCTCCGGCTGGGTCTGTTCGATGGTCGCGCCGTAGACGGTAGGAACTTTTCCCACGGCCTTGCCCTCGATCAGCACGTACACGACTCCCGCGTCCGCCCCCTCCACCGCCGGGGCATAGACGAATCCCGGGCCGGGCAGTGCCAGACAAGGGCGTTCCTCCGGCGCGACGGAATAGTCAAAATCCTCCGCCGCCAGCACTTCTACCCGCCGTTTTTCGCCGCCCACGACCTCCACAGCCCCCACCCGGTCGCCCTGATTCACGATCCGCTGAATTGCGTATCGGGAGAAGCCCTCCTCCATCAGCGCGGCATGGTCAGACCAGTCGCCGGGGTCGTCGATGGTCACGACGATGACCCGCCGCCCGTCCCGCGTGGCGCTGGACACCAGGATCCGCCCCGCAGCCTTGGTGAAGCCGGTTTTCACCCCGTCGGCGCCCGCTACCCGCCACAATAGCTTATTGTGGTTTGTCAGATACCGCTCCCCCACCTTGACATTTTTGGCGGAAACGGTCTTGTAAAAAATGGGATTTTCCATGGCGTAGGCCGCCAGTGTTCCCAAATCCTTTGCCGTGGAATAGTGGCCGGGACTGTCCAGACCGTTGGGATTTTCAAAGTGCGTGCCGGTCAGGCCGAGACTGCGCGCCTTGTCGTTCATCAGCGCCGCGAACCCCTCCACGGTGCCGCCGCAGTAAATGGCCAGCGCTACGGCGGCGTCGTTGCCGGAGGACAGCATCATCCCGTAAAGCAGCTCCTGCAAGGTAAGAATCTCCCCCTCCTTGAGGTACATGGAGGAGCCCTCGATGCCCACCGCTTCCTTGGGGATGCGCATTCTGTCCAGGACATTGCACTGCTCGCAAACGATCAGCGCCGTCATGATTTTGGTGGTGCTGGCAATCAGGCTGCGCTCCGTGGGATTTTTCTCATAAAGCACCCGGCCGCTGACGGCGTCCACCGCATACGCCCGCCGGGCGGACACGGCGCCCGCCCTCACCGGCAAAAACAGGACGGCGGCCAGCAATGCAGCCGCCGTCCCGGCGAAAAATCGTCTCATTTCTTCTCACCCGTGGCTATTGTGTCCCATTATGGGGAAACTATGCACCACGGACGTCCGCGCAAATCAGTCTTTCTTTTTGGAATCCAGATAGGCGGTAAGCTTGTCCAGCGTGTCCGGCACCATTTCCACAATGCGGTCAGCCGTGGAGCTGGCAGGCTCCGCCACGGGCATCATGCGCACGTTGCCGTCCTTGACAATGAGGAAGCAGATGGGCGTCACCTTGACGCCGCCGCCCACGCCGCCGCCAAAGGGATTGTCGCCGGCCGCTGTCTTCTTGGTGAAGTCGGATCCGCCGCCGCCAAAGCCGACACTGACCTTGGACACGGGGATGATGGTCACGCCGTCGGGCGTGGAGATGGGTTCGCCGATAACGGAATTCACATCCACCATCTCACGAATCTTCTGAATGGTACTTTCAAGCATATTGGGAATCTGGCTCATGGGTAGCACCGCCTTTTCGTTTTTTCTGAAGTTTTAGGAATTCTCTCAGCGCCCGGATGCCGTACACGATGGCAAGACCCAGAAGCCTTCCCAGGGTAACGGTCAAGTCCAGCCGCGCAGTGACCAGTGTTTCGGACACGGTAAAGTCGCACTCGACCTCCACATCCCGTTTTTTTATCACGAACAGCCGTTCCAGCCGGGGTATCAGATTGCCCACCGCTGCCCAGGCTCTTCCGTAACTGACCGCAAGGTCGCAGGGGTCGCCCCCTGCCAGTATCAGCTTCAGCTCCAGGCGGTTCACCCGCAGCTTCCGCCGGAAAGCTCCCAGAAAGTTCAGCGCGACCTTCACCAACGGCAAAAAGTCCCCCAAACTGCCGCCTTTTTCTTTCCTGTCCGCCGGAGGTTCCTGTTTTGGGGGGTGTGGCGGCTTTGGGAGGGATTCTTCCTCGCTTCCGGGCTGCTTGTCCGTTTTTGGAGGAGGCTTCGGCTTTTTCTCTTTCTTTTTTCGGGGGAACAGGGTCAGCCGGACAGGGCCTGCAATGACCCGCAGCAGCGCCCCCTCCCCGCCGTACCGGGCGCTGACGCCAAGAGGCAGGATTCCCAGAAGGAATACCACGCCCAGCGCAATCCACCAGCCCATTATGCTTCCTCCCCGGCGGGGGGCTGTTCGGGCAGCTCCACCGGCTCGCCGAAGGTGATCTTTTCGATGGGAGGCAGTTCCTCCAGGGAGCTGAGGCCGAAGGTGCGCAGGAAATCCGGCGTCGTTTTATACTGAATCGGACGTCCCGGAACGTTCAGACGTCCCGCCTCCTCGATGAGTTTCTTATTGAGCAGCGCCGCCACGGAATAGGCGCTGTCCACACCGCGAATCTGTTCCACCATGGCCTTTGTCGCCGGCTGGTAGTAGGCGACGATGGTCAGGGTTTCCAGCTGGGAGGAAGACAGCTTCGGGGGCTTTCTTGTTTCCAGCGCCTTCGTCACATAGTCCGCCATTTCTCCGGAGGACACCATCTGGTAGCCCTTTTCCAGCTTGAGAATGCGGATTCCCCGGCGCTCAAAGGCGTACTTGTCCGCCAGATCGTCGGCTGCCTTTTCCACATCCGACGCATCCGTTTCCAGCGCGGCGGCGAGTCTTCCGATATCGATACGCTCGCCCGCGGCAAAGAGAATGGCTTCAATGGCACGCTGCAGCTGTTCCGATTCCATCAGGTCATCTCCTCTCTCGGGTGCTTGTCCAGCAGACGGACGTTGGGGTTCTCCCCGCCGGGGTCGTCCTCCAGCGTCACGGAGTTCGTCTTACACAAATCCAGAATGGCAAGAAACGTGGCTACGACCTCGGAGCGGCTCCGGCTGCCCCGGAACAGATTCTTTAATCGCTCTACGCCCCGCAGCAGCAGCTGACGCAGCACCTCGCCGGTTTTCCGGCCGATGGGGTACGGCTCCTTGCCCACGATGCCCCGGAAATTTGCCGTGGGCGGGGGCAACTGGCGCTGACTGCGCTCGGCGATGATGTCCAGCGCCCGAAGCAAGTCGATCACGTCGTGCTGATAGCGGTATCCCTGCTCTCTGCGCAGAGGCTCCGGCTCCTTGGTGAACAGGCACCGGCCGATCTCGTTTCTCAGCTCCAGCACCGTCACGGCCTGCCGGATCTGCTCCATGGCTTCCTTGCGCTTGCGCTCCACCAGCGACTGGCGCAGCAGGTCCAGCTCGCTTTCCGCCTCGGCCTGTTCCGCCGCCGACAGGAGCATTTTGGTCTTGATCAGCATCAGGTGGGACGCCATGGTGATGAACTCGCTGGCAATTTCCATATCCATCCGCTTCATTTCGTCCAGATAGCCCAGATACTGCTCCAGGATCGCGGAAATGGACACATCCTGAATTTCGATTTTATTCTTGCTCAGCAGCTCAAAAATAACATCCAGCGGCCCCTCAAAATCCTCCAGCACGTCGGACTTGGTATGGACGATGCCCTCCAGACGGTATTGCGGTTCTCCCATAGCGGCTTCCTTTGCTAAAACACAAACTTGTAAACATTATAGCATTCTTTTCCCCCGTTCGCAACCCTAATATTCCATTAACTTTCACGAACTTTCTTTCAGAAAATATTGCAATTTTCGATTTTATGTGGTATCATGTTTGTAACCGGAATTCGGAGGGATGAGAAGTGGCAAAACGGAATCGTTATCGTGAGATGGAAAGCTTGATGACCAAGGTCATTGTTGGCGACGCACTGGTATTTGTGCTGTATTTGCTTTTCGCCGGTCTTGGCTTGACCGTGGTGAAGGTGGCTACCGCCATTATCGCCATTCTTGGTTCCCTTTTAGGCCTGGGCTGGCTGGTCATCACCGGCGAGTTCTCCCGCCGCCGGAGTCTGTGGATGGTAACGGGCTTTATCGCAATTGTTCTGTGCGTGCTGGTGTCCCTGCTTCTGGGCTATCCCGGTCCCGCACCTACTGTGTAATTTAAGATTTGATAAAAGGGGTATGTGCCTTGATGGTACATACCCTTTTACTTTCTGTTGTGTATCTGTCAGTTTGCGTTCATGCCAAGCGGCTCGTAACTCAGCAGCTTTTTCTTCCAGAGTGTTTCCGTATGAATCACATCCTCAGGCGTCACAGCCTTCGGAAGAAGCTGCAAAATGGAGAACTGGAAATGTGTATATCGTTCGGGATAGCTGCAAAGCAGCTCCTTCATCAGCTTATTCCCTCCGTGCAGCGAGTCAACATAGTGCGCCCAACGCCCCAGCAGTCCGCCTTTGCCGTACGCAGAGCCAACATACTGCCGCCCATTTTCTCTGTCAACAATGAGATATACCGCGTTGACAGAGGAAAGCGCAGTGTGCCACGATTCATATGCCGTGGGGTCTTTCACGATTTCCCGGAGTTCATCATAGGTGAGGACAAAATCTTCATACCCAGAAAAGACCCGCTTATCCCGAATGGCAACAATGGGTTTCTCATTTGTGCCTTTCTGTGCCCACGCGAGCGTACCCTTACCCCAGTCAATTATGAGCCTGCCTTCATACTCCTTCAGCAATTCAACGTGTTCCAATTCGTAAAACATTCGCTGGCCTTGAAACCAGTCCTCCAGCGGAAAACCGTCCGGCTTCACATCCTGCGTATCAGGAACACAGCCGTTTACCTTGTAGCAGGCAAAGAATTTTGCTGTTGTACTCTTGTCGCTGACGAAAACACACCAGTAGTCGTACCCGTTGGTAAAACTGTCGCTCTGGACGCAGGTATATTCCATAACCATGTTCTTTTCATAACATTTTCTGAATTCCCTGTCTGTCAGCGAATGCCGTATCAGCTTCACCCGCTTGGGGTCAAGTCCCACTTTCTTCAAAACATCGGAAAAGTTCAGAATTGCCATACCGGTTACCTCCTTTTATCTATAGAACGTGTTCCCCCCGATAAACTCCCGCACCAGACTGGTGGGGGGGATTTCGTCGTCCACGTCCGCTTCCTGGATGTAGTTGAGGATTTTGACGATGTTGCGCACCTCGTCGTAGCACTCGTCCTCCGGCTGAACCGCGGTGAGCAGGGGGAAAATGTGCTTTTTCAGCACCGCAAGCTCATACAGCGTGGAGCTGTTGAAAATCACGTCGGCATTCTCCTGATAGGGGAAAATCCACCGCTTTTCCCCCCGCTGGACGCTGTCCCACATGGAGAGCGTATGCTGCACCGACGCCCCCCGGGTTTCGTAGTCCCGGACAATGCGCCGCAGGAGCCGCAGATAGCTGGTGGGAATGCGGTTGTGATTGTCCAGGTTCAGTGGCAGCAGCGGGCTGACGTAAAGGCGGAAAATCAGCTTTTTGTCCACGCTTTCCGGGAGCATAGCGGGGTTCAGGCCGTGAAGCCCCTCCACAATGATGACGGAATCCGCTTCCAGACGCAGCCGTTTGCCCCGCCACTCCCGCTTCCCGGTGAGGAAGTTGAAGGATGGAAGCTCCACCTCCCCGCCCGCCAACAGCGTCGCCATGTCCTCCCGGAACAGGGCGCAGTCAATGGTGTTGATGTGCTCCAAATCCAGCTTGCCGTCGGGGCCGGGGGCAATTTTGTCCCGATCTATGTAATAGTCGTCCAGACTCATGAGAATGGGCTTTTTCCCATGGACGCGGAGCTGGGTGGCAAGGCGGTTCGCCGAGGTCGTCTTGCCCGAGGAACTGGGGCCTGCCAGCAGCACGGCCTTTGCCCCCCGCTGGCACACCTGGTCGGCCACCTGGGAAAACCGCTTCTCGTGCAGGGCTTCGTTGACCCGGATCAGCTCCCGGATGCGTCCGGAATTCGTCAGGTCGTTGAGGTCGGCCACCGTCTGGCACTCCATCAGCTCGCCCCAGCGCTCGCCCTCGTTATAAACGCTGAAAAAGTTGGGCATGGGCGGCACCTTGGCGCAGATTTCCGGATTGCCGTCGTCCGGGTAGACGAACACGAAGCCGCCGTCCGCCGGGAGAATGTCCCACACCGTCAGATACCCGGTGGAGGGCATCATCTCGCCGTAGTAATAGTCGGCGAAACATGCGTAGGCGTACTCGTCGAAATAGTCAGCCGTCCGCCAGGACAGGAGCCTTGCCTTGTCGGTCTGCCCTTCTTCCCGGAACCGGTCAATGGCCTTTTGCAGTTTTACCCGGCGGCGGATCAGGGGAATGTCCTGCCCCACCAGCTCACTGACCCGCGCTTTCAGGGTCGAAGCGGAAAAATCCCTTGCCCCCGCAACGCTGATGTACACACTGGAGCCAAGGGTGCAGGTCATTTTTGCCGTTGCCTCCGGCCACAGCTGCCCCATGGCCAGGAAAATGGCAAACTGCGCCGTGCGGATATAGCACTCCTTGCCCGCCGGGTCGGCGTAGCGGAGCAGACGGATTTCGCCGTTGGACGCCGCCATTGCCCGGCGCATGGACTGGCGGTCGGCCTCCGCTTCTTTTTGCCGCACGGGAATATAATTTAATGTAAAGACCTCACCGGCGATTTTCGCGGCAAGGGGTCTTTTTGTCAGGGCGCTTCCGTCCAGCCCCAGCTGCTTCACCAGCTCCAACAGGCTCTGTCCCGGCTGGGGCAGCACCTTCCGTCCATCCATTGTCAAATCCATAACTGTTACCTCCTTGGGGAAATTGCACAAATTGCACAAAACGCGTGCTATATTATAGCACACGTTTATGTTTTCTGCAAGATTTATTTTGATCTCGCCTTGCACCGCCGCAGGAGCAGGTATCCCACTACGCCGACGATCAGCAGCGCCGCCATCCACGCCGGTCTTGTCCAGGCGGGAGTGGTGACGAAAATGGCCGTGGGGCCGTCCGCGCCGCCGATGATGCCAATGGCTGCCGCACTCCCGCTCTGCACAAGCTCGCGGTGCAGAATGAAATAGCCGATCAGGGAAACGACGCCGTCGTACAGCAGCCGCACGCCCCCGATCGCCGCGATTCCCAGAAACAGAAAGCGCCACGGGCTTTTCCGGTAGGCATAGTCCTTCATCTGCTCGTTCAGGTCGGCGGCCGCTTTCGCCGGGGTGCCAAGCTCGGCGTAGATTTCCTCGTCGGTCTGGCCTGCCTCCCGGCGGGCGGCTATGGAGCTTTGGAAGTCGCTCATGACCCTGGCCTTTATCTCCAGGGGCAGGTTCAGCCGCCGCTCCACCGCGTTCACATATTTCTTCATTTTCTTTTCCGCCTGGGTCATGGTTCTTGTCCTCCCTGCAAAATAGCGTTTACCGTATTCTTAAATTCCCGCCAGACGCGCTGACGGCGGAGATTCTCCGCCCGTCCGGCCTCTGTGGCTTCGTAAATTTTCTTCGGCGACGCGCGCCCCTCCCCGGTTGACCATTGGGAGCGGATCATGCCGTCGTCCTCCAGGCGGTACAAAATCGGGTACAGTGTCCCTTCCTTCAGGGAAAAACGCCCCTGGGAGGACAGTTTCAGCTCCGACAGCAGCTCATAGCCGTAGGCCGGCTTCTCGCAGATCAGCTTCAGCACCAGCATTTCCAACACGCCCTTTTTCAATTGCTGGGCAAATCTGTCCTCCATCGGCTTCCCTCCTATTTAGTATTGCTAAGTATTTGTAATATAGCATTCTTTCCTGGTTTTGTCAAGCAGCAAAGAGACTTGTTTGCTGGCTGGTTGTAAAACAGTTGATGGAGCGTATCCGTGCAGATACGCTCCATTTCCCGTGACGCCATACGCAGCCCCTTGGCTCTCCCCTTGGGAGAGCTGTCACCGAAGGTGACTGAGAGGGTTTTGCACCCTCGTTCCCCTCTCCGTCTTCGCTCTGAAGTGTACCCCATGTCAAGGACATTTTAATTCTGAGGGGTAGAAAAATTTAC
>URBH01000075.1 GCA_900546075.1 uncultured Eubacteriales bacterium
TCATCGGCCCCTACTGCCTGAATCTGGTGCCGGGAAACGTGATCGGCGGCATGGATTTCATCGCCGATATCGCGCTGGCCTTTATCGCCTTCAGCACCGGCGAATTCTTCAAATTCGACACGCTGAAAAAAAGCGGCGCAAAGGTCATGATCATCACGGTGTTTGAGGCGATCCTTGCCTCGGTGCTGGTGTTTATCATCACCTTCTTCGTACTGGGACTGGAGCTGAATTTCTCCATCGTCCTTGCCGCCCTGGCTTCGGCCACCGCGCCGGCCTCCACCGTTATGACCATCCGCCAGACCCACGCCAAGGGCGACTTCGTGGACACCCTGTTGCAGGTGGTGGCGCTGGACGACGTGGTGGGGTTGGTTGCCTACAGCATCGCCATCTCCGTGGCGCTGGCTTCGGCCACCGGCGCGTTCCATGCCGGTGCTGTGCTGAAACCCCTGGCTGTCAACGCGCTGGTGCTTCTGCTGGGCGGCGGCTTCGGCTTCTTCCTGAAGCTGCTGCTCCACAAGCGCTCCACGGATAACCGGCTCATCGTCTCCATTGCCCTGCTGTTCGCCTTCTGCGGCATCTGCGCCATGCTGGACGTTTCCCCGCTGCTGGGGTGCATGTCCATGGGCATGGTCTACATGAACCTCACCGACGACAAGCGGCTGTTCCAGCAGCTCAACTATTTCAGTCCCCCCATTCTGCTGCTGTTCTTCGTGCGTTCCGGTCTGAACTTTGACCTGGATGCCCTGGTGGACAACTCCGAGAGCATCGGTACAACGCCCCTGGTGGTGGTCGGCATTCTCTATTTCCTGGTGCGCATCGTGGGCAAATATGTCGGTGCGTTCCTGGGCTGCCTTATGACGAAAAAGGACAAAAAGGTTCGTAATTTCCTGGGACTTGCCCTGATTCCCCAGGCGGGCGTGGCCATCGGTCTGGCGGCCACCGGCGCCCGGACGCTGGGCGGCGAGGTGGGCAACGCCCTGGAAACCATCATTCTGGCGTCCAGCGTGCTTTACGAGCTGATCGGCCCCGCCTGCGCCAAGCTGTCGCTGTACCTGTCCGGCTCCTACTCCAACAAGCTGGAAGACCTGGCACCCATTCCGGCTACGGAGCCGGGGCAGCCGCCAAAGTCTGAGGTGGAGCTGCTGATTGCCCGGATTCAGGCCATTCAGCAGGAGCTGCCCAAGCACAACAACCCCTATTACGAGGACGAACAGGCATTCACCGAAGCCGCGGCGGAGCATTCCGCCCAGATGGAGGCGTTCTTCGGGACGCCGGGGAAAGCCAACACCGCCATGCCGGGGAGGAAACGGAAATGAAGGAACTACTGTCCATAGAGGATCCCATTGCGGGTCTGCTTGGTGCCTGGAGCGCGGGTCTGAATCTCGGCTCGGCACTCCTGCGCATCGCGCTGATCGTGGCGCTGGCGGCCTCCATCGGCTGTGAGCGCTCCAGCAAGCGGCACAGCGCCGGTCTGCGCACCTTTGTGCTTGCGGCCTTCTCCGCCACGGTGTCCATGCTGCTGGATCAATACGTATACGTGCTTCTGGGCTGCAAGCTGCCGCTGCTGTCGGCGGCGACGCTGCTGGCCGTCACCTCCGTCAGTGCCAATTCCATTCTCTATTCCTCCCGGGGGCAGATCAAGGGACTGACCACCTCGGCGGGACTGGTGAGCTGCTGCATTCTGGGCTTCGCCACCGGCGCGGGGCTGTATGCCCTGACGCTGATCGTGTACGTTTTCCTGCTCTGTATCCTCGCGGGCTTCCCTGCCTTTGAAGCGTACCTGAAAAACCGCTCCAACCATTTTGAAGTCCACATGGAGCTGAAAAGCAGCTCCTATCTCCGGGATTTCGTCACGGTGAGCCGCCGATTAGGTCTGCGCATCGACGATATCGAAGCCAACCAGGCCTACGCCGGTTCCGGGCTGAGCGTGTATTCCATTTCCCTGACCATCTGCTCCCAGGAGCTGAAAAAATACAAGACCCACGTGGAGATCATCGAGGCGCTGTCCTCGCTGGATTACATCTACCATATCGAAGAAATGCACTAAATGAAACACGGTGCAGCCCCTTTTACCGGGACTGCACCGTGCTATTTTCTACTGTTCCCCCGTCTCCCGGCACAGCGCGATGAAGCGCTGCATACTCTCGGAGAGGTATTTCCGCTTGTGGTACACGATATTCAGGGTTCGCCGCAGCGGCTCCTGCAGCGTCAGCGGCACCACGTTGCCGCTGGCAACATCCTGCTGAATCAGGAGTTTCGGCAGCACCGCCACGCCAAGCCCCTCCACGACCGCCTTGATCAGCGCCTGGGTGCTGACGCTTTCCCAGGCGGGCTGCACCGAAAGCCGGTGCAGCGCCAGATACCCGTCCAGCGCCTTTCTCCCGGCGCTCCCCGGCTCCCGCATCAGAAAGGGAAACTGCGCCAGCTCCTGAATGGCCACCTCCCCCCGCCCCGCGAGCGGGGAGCTTGGCGGCACGATGGCCTGCAATTCATCCCGGGAAAAGGGGACGGCTACCAGCTCCTCGTGCTCCGGCTGGGTTTCGATCAGCCCCAGGTCAATACGGTTATCCAGAACCAGCTGTTCCACCTGACTGGCGCGGCAAATCTGCACGTCTACATGCAGCGCCGGAAATTCCGCCTGATACCGCCGCACCAGCTCCGGCAGAAGATAGGTGCCGATGGTGACCGTCGCCCCGATGCGGACGGTGCCGATGGCGTCCCAGTTCCGCATCCGGGTTTCCAGCTCATCCATCAGCGACACCACGTGGACGGCGTAGCCGTAAAATTCCCGACCGCACTCCGTGGGGGATATCCGGCGTCCCACCCGCTCGAACAGCGTCACACCGTAGTAATCCTCCAATTCCCGCAGCGCCAGACTTACCGAAGGCTGGGACAGGTGCAGCGCCTGGGCAGCCTTGGTCACGCTGTTCTGACGGTAAACCTCCACCAGAATCTTCATGTGCCGCAGCGTCATGGCGTTTCCTCCATTCATATCGTTTTTATTATATATTTCATATAATAATTCTATTTTACAAATAAGTCAAGTGCTGGTAAACTGGGGGCATGAGGAGGTAGAAGTATGACTGACAAAAAGAAAATTCTGGCGAAATTATTTTTCTCCACGCTGTATTTAAGCGCGTTTACCTTCGGTGGCGGCTACGTCATCGTCACGCTGATGAAGCAGAAATTTGTGGATGAGCTGCACTGGATCCAGGAGGACGAGATGCTGGATCTCATTGCCATTGCCCAGTCCGCTCCCGGCGCCATCGCCGTTAACGGGGCGATCGTGGTGGGATTCAAGCTGGCTGGGATCCTGGGCGCCGTCACCGCCATTATCGCAACCATCATCCCGCCGTTTCTCATTATTACGGTGATCTCCTTTTTTTACGAGCTGTTCCGGGACAACTACATCGTCAGCAACGTCCTTTCCGGTATGCAGGCCGGTGTGGGCGCGGTCATCGCCTCCGTGGTAATCGACATGGGCAGCGGCGTCCTGAAGCAGAAATCCGTGATCTCCGCCGTTATTATGTTAACCGCGTTTGCAGCCACCTACGTTTTCCGAATCAATGTGGTATACGTCATTCTGTCCTGTATCGCCATCGGCATTATCCGCACCGTGATTTCCCAAAGGAGGAACGCCAAATGATCTACTTACAGCTGTTCCTCAGCTTCCTGCAAATCGGCGCGCTGAGTTTCGGCGGCGGGTACGCCGCCATGCCGCTGATTCAGGCGCAGATCGTCACCGAACACCAGTGGCTGTCCATGAGCGAATTTACCGATCTTGTGACCATCGCGGAAATGACCCCCGGCCCCATCGCTGTCAACTCCGCAACCTTCGTGGGAACGAAAATCGCCGGTGTTCCGGGGGCGCTGGTGGCTACCGCGGGCTGCATTCTCCCCGCCTGCATTCTGGTGACGCTGATTGCGAAGCTCTACCTAAAGTACCGCAATATCGCGGTATTGCAGAGCGTTCTCGGCTCCCTGCGTCCGGCGGTGGTGGCCATGATCGCTTCGGCGGGGATGCTGATCCTGCGCAACGCCTTTTGGAGCGGCACGATTCGCCTTTCCGGAACGAACTGGAATATGGTCGCTCTGTTCGCCGCGGCGTTTCTGCTTCTGCGGAAGACGAAGCTCAGCCCCATTCTGATCATGCTGATGGCGGGAGCGGCCAATCTGGTCATTTCCCTGGTCACACCGTAAAAAACCGGGAAAAGACCACTTCCGCTGCCGACAGAACGCCCATATTGGGGGTATCCGCCACCGGGAAAATACGGGTCTCATTTCTGCCCCGGTACAGCGCTTTTCCGCCGATCTCCCGCCGGAGACGCTCGGCCAGAAGCTCGTGCCGGCAGCAGATGTCCCCGGCCAGGTAGATGCTGTCCACGGGGATCAGATTCAGCAGGTTGATTAAGCCCGCTGACAGGTAGACCGCCTCCTGATCGAGAAGTTTTTGCGCTTCCGGCGCGTCCGCATGGTTAACGAGGTCGAACCAATCCCGGAAGCCGGAACCCTCCAGCAGCGCCGGGATGGACGCATAGGTTTCCAGACACCCCCGGTTGCCGCACTCGCACAGCCGCCCGTCGAAACGGATGGTGGTGTGACCCAGCTCGCCGGTAAAGTTTCCCAGCAGCTCCCCGTCGGACACGATGGCCGCGCCGATGCCGATGTCGATGAACAGCAGCATAAAGTTCCGGCTGCATCCTGTGTTTCGCTGATGCAGCGCCATGGCGCACACGTCGTGTTCCAGATAGGCGGGCAGCCCCAGAGCACTCGACAGACGCTTGCCAATGTCCACGCCGTGCCAGCGCTCAAACCGGGGCGGATTGAGGATGCGCCCGCTTTCGCAGTCCAGCGGCCCCGGGGCGCTGATGCCGATTCCCAGAACCTTGCTTTTGTCCACGGTTTCCAGCAGGGCTGCAAGCGCCTCAATAATGGCGGCCACCATGTCGCCCTGCTCCGGAAGCTCCCGGCATTGCAGCAGCTTGCCGCCGATGTCGCACAGTCCCACGGTGCAGCCTTTTCTCGCCAAGTCTACCGCGAGGGCGTAATAGCTGTCCGGCCGCAGTACCAGTGGCGTTGCGCTGCGTCCCCGTCCGGCGGACTGGGGGGCAAGCTCCGTCACCACGCCCGCGTTCAGAAGCTCCTCCGCGATCAAAGACGCTGCCGCCCGGGTCAGCCCCGTGGCGCGGGCCAGCTCTGCCCGGCTCATGGCCTGACGGCGCAAGATTCGGAGAACCGCCTTGCGGTTGTATTCTTTTGTGTAGTCGGCATTGCGCGGCTTCTGCGTCATTTGAATCCCCTCAATCCCATAGCGATCATGACCCGGGACGTGTCGCCCCGGGTCATGATTTTATCCCATTGCCTTCAGAACCGCGTCCATTTCCGGAATGCTGGGAATGCCGCCGGAATGCTCCGTAGACAGGCTGGCCGCCGTGGCGGCGAAGCTGCCGATGAATTTCAGGTCGTCTTCCGTCAGCTCGCCGACCTGCTTGTCCAGCTCCAGCAGCCTTGCCATGGCGCTGCCGCCGAAGATGTCCCCTGCGCCGGTGGTGTCCACGGGACGCACCTTGGGGCAGGCGGCGCGGAAAGCCGCCCTCTTCGTTTTCAGCAGGCAGCCGTCAGGCCCCAGCGTCACCATGGCGAGGGACACGCCGAATTCCGTCAGCAGCTTGTCCGCACCCTCTTCCGGGGTGCAGTTCCAGAGGAATTCCACCTCGTTGTCGCTGATCTTTACCACATCCGCCTGATGCAGGCTCCAAAGCATCTGCGCCTTTGCGGCGTCCCCGTCCGGCCACAGGGGAAGGCGCAGATTGGGGTCGCAGCTGACGAGCTTTCCCTGCACCTTTGCGTAGGCCACCGCCTTCTGGGTCGCCGTGCGGACAGGCTCGTCCGTCAGACTCAGGGTGCCGAAGTGGAACACCTTGGCCTCGTCAATGAGGGATTTGTCCACCTCGTCCCACCGCAGCTGGGTGTCCGCGCCGGGCTTCCGGGCGAAGGAGAAGGAGCGGTCGCCGCTTTCGTCGAAGGTCACGAAGGCCAGCGTGGTAAACACGCTGTCGTCCACCAGGATTCCCTTGGTTTCGATCCCGGCGGCATTCAGCGTCCCCAGCAGCAGATTGCCGAAGGCGTCGTTTCCCACCTTGCCCAAAAACGCGGTCTTTCTGCCGTAGGCGTTCAGCGCGGCCAGAAAATTGCCAGGGGCGCCGCCGGGATTGGCGGCCATGGTGGGGTATCCGGCGCTGTCCGTGGACTTTGCCGCAAAATCAATGAGCAGTTCGCCCAATGCTACTACGTCGATCATCCCGTGTCCTCCTCAATCCTTGGCCGCGGGGTACTCGGTGCAGAGCAGGCGGTAAGGCGCTTCGTCCTCCTCGATGGCCGGGAAGCGGCCCATGGGCGGGTTGAAGCGGTTGTCCTTGGCGTCGTCGTTGCACTGGCTGACCTCCCCCAGCAGCACGTCCCCCGTACCCGGCTCCACCTCGAAATCGTGGTACAGGTACTGCTGGATGTAGATGCTTTCGCCGGGAGTCAGGCGGATCTGGGTTCCGGCGGGGACGGTGTAGGTTCTGCCGTCGGTATGGACGGTGACGTCGCTTTCGTAGTCAATGGACTCGTCGGGGTGGGAATTATACACCCGGATCAGCACGTTTCCGCCGCCCCGGTTGATGATATCCTCGGTCTTGTACCAGTGGAAATGGTTGGGGGAATACTGCCCCTCCTTCAGGAACAGCAGCTTCTCGGCGTAGACCTTGGGGTATTTTTCCCGCATGGTCTGGCTGCCGTTGCGGATGGTGATGAGGGAGAAGCCGATCTTGTCGAAATTTCCCTGGCCGTAGTCCGTGATATCCCAGCCCAGGCAGCAGTCCCGAACCTCGTCGTATTCGTGACCCTTGGTTTTCCACTCCTCCGGGGTAAAATGGCAGAAGGGGGGCAGATAGCAGCGGTACTTTTCGCACATGGCCTCCAGCTCCCGCAGCGCTTTGTTGACTTCGGAACGCTTCATGGCAGTCTCTCCTTTGTTAAATAGGAATCCGGGAAACCCGGTTTCGCTTTGATTTTACTGTACCATTCGTCCGGCATTTTGTCAAGTGAATTGACAATTAACAGATGGATTCTTCATGGATAAATTTCGGATTTTTGGCGAATTGACGAATTTCAATATACTTTTTTATGTAAAATTACCACTGTGGCCGCCTGCCGGAACCTGCGCCCCCGGTTTTGCGGATTGACACCTTCCGGAACGTTGTTTATAATGAAAACAATTGCAGTTCCGTACATTTTGCTCTACCGCATGGGGGCGAACCAACAGGAAGGAGAAAAATATGGAGTACCGTATCGAGCATGACTCTATGGGGGAGGTCCGGGTTCCCGCCGATAAATACTGGGGCGCCCAGACCCAGCGCAGCCATGAAAATTTCCCCATCGGCGTGGGGCTGGAAACCATGCCGGCGGAGATCATACACGCCTTTGGGATTCTCAAGCTGGCGGCGGCCAGAGCCAACCATGCCATGAAGCCCGAGAAAATGACCGCCGAAAAGCTCGGCGCCATAGAACAGGCGGCGGGCGAGGTCATTTCCGGGGCGCTGAATGCCCACTTCCCCCTGGTGGTCTGGCAGACCGGCTCCGGCACCCAGTCCAACATGAATGCCAATGAGGTGATCGCAAACCGCGCCAACGCGCTGGCGGGGAGAAAACTGGTGCATCCCAACGACGACGTCAACATGAGCCAGTCCTCCAACGACACCTTCCCCACCGCCATGCACATTGCCGCCGTATACGCCATTGAGGATCGGGTGATCCCCGCCGTGGACGCTCTGGTGGAGACCTTCCTGCGTCTGGAGGCGGAAAGCGGCGACGCGGTGAAGTCCGGCAGAACCCACTTGCAGGACGCCGTCCCGATTTCCTTCGCCCAGGAGATTTCCGGCTGGCGTTCCAGCCTGCAGCGGGATCGTCAGATGCTGGAGCTGTCGCTCCCCGGCCTGCGGGAGCTGGCGCTGGGGGGTACGGCCGTCGGCACCGGGCTGAACGCCCCGAAGGGCTTCGGGGAACGGGTGGCCGAGGAGGTTTCCAGTCTCACCGGGAAGCGGTTCGTCACCGCCCCCAACAAGTTCCACGCCCTCACCAGCAAGGATGAGCTGGTCTTTGCCCACGGCGCACTGAAGGCGCTGGCGGCGGACATGATGAAGATTGCCAACGACGTCCGCTGGCTGGCCTCCGGCCCCCGGGACGGTCTGGGGGAAATTTTCATCCCGGAGAACGAACCCGGCTCCTCCATCATGCCCGGCAAGGTCAACCCCACCCAGTGCGAGGCCGTCACCATGGTGGCCGT
>URBH01000076.1 GCA_900546075.1 uncultured Eubacteriales bacterium
GGTATGCCGCATCCGTAAGCCAGCTTGCGCTGGCAACGGCTGCGCTATATTTCTCTTTTTTCAAACTGAAGAAGTGGGGCAAAAAGGCGGCTGAGACTCGCAGACACAATTGTGCGGTGTTGCCCAAGAGAAAACCAGAAAGAAATCAAGCCGGGAAGCGCATGGGAGGGCGTTGCCGGCGGCATTTCCCCAGGGCATTGGCATTTTCAACAATTTCTGATGCAACTTTTTATACATACTGCGCGGTTGACTTGTTACGAAAAATCGAGTATTCTTTTTTTAAAGGGAAGTGTGAAGAAAATAATCCTTTAAGCACTCCCCCCGTTTTTTCCCGGCTTTCTGGAAACGATTCCAATCGGAGGACACGGGAACATACCCGGGTATTCTCCCGTTCCGTCCGTCCTATGGAAAGCGCTTTCCGGTCTGCGGGATCAGCCAGCGAATTTATCATATCAAGGAGGAAACGTAAAATGAAGAAGATTCTCGCGCTGCTTCTGACTGTCGGCATGGTTCTTGGCCTGTTTGCCGGCTGCGGTAACAGCAACACAACCCCCGCCGGCACTGCCGCCGCTACCACCCCCGCTGCCGTGGCCGATTCTCTGGACGGCACCTATGACATCACCGTCTGGGTCTCCGAGATGGCCGGTGTAAAGGAACTGACCGAGCAGCAGATCAAGGACTTTATGGAAGAGAACCCCGGCATCGTCATCAACGCCACCATTGAGGGCGTCACCGAGTCCGAGTCCGCCACCCAGATGATCACCTCCGTCGAGGACGGCGCCGACCTGTTCTGCTTCGCGCAGGATCAGCTGGCTCGTCTGGTGCAGGCCGGTGCCCTGACCAAGCTTGGCACCAAGGCTGCCGCGGAAGTCACCGAGCTGAACGACAGCGGCGCCGTTGCGGCCGCCACCATTGGCTCCGATATATGGTGCTATCCCATGACCTCCGATAACGGCTACTTCATGATTTACGACAGCAGCGTGATTCCCGCTGAGCACGTGGACAGCCTGGAAGACATCATTGCCGACTGCGAGGCCGCCGGCCGCGGCTTCTCCATGGAGCTTGAGACCTCCGCGTGGTACAATGTCGCCTTCTTCTTCGCTACCGGCTGCCACTCCAACTGGACCATGTCCGCCGACGGCAAGAGCTTCGAGAGCGTTGACGACGACTTCAACTCCGACAACGGCGTTATCGCCCTGAAGGGCATGAAGAAGCTGCTGAACTCCACCGCTTACAAGTCCTCCAGCTCTGCCGATGACTTCTCCGCCGCCATCCCCGCCGCCGTCGTCATCGTCGGCACCTGGGGCACCAGCTCCGCCAAGGCCGCTCTGGGCGACAACTACGCCTGCACCGATCTGCCCAGCTTCACCGTGGACGGCAACTCTTACCACCTTGGCTCCTTCTCCGGCAACAAGCTGGTGGGTGTCAAGCCCCAGACCGATCCCGTGAAGACCGCCGTTCTGCAGAAGCTCGCCCTGTACCTGACCAACGAGAAGTGCCAGCTTGCCCGGTTCGACGCCGTGGGCTGGGGTCCCTCCAACAAGGCTGCCCAGCAGTCCGAAAAGGTTGCCGGTGATCCTGCTCTGGCCGCTCTGGCTGCTCAGAGTGCCTATGCTACGCCTCAGGGGCAGATTGACGGTTCTTGGTGGGATATTGCCAAGGTTTATGCCACCGCTGCCAAGGAGGCTACCACCGATGAAGAGCTGAAGGCCGCGCTGGAGAGCTATGAGACCTCCATTAAGAGTCTGTTCTCCATGTCCGCCGAGGAGCGGGAGGCCTTTACGGTCATCGGCTCCATCAACGGCGACAGCTGGTCCGTGGATCTTCCCATGACCAAGCAGGACGACGGCAGCTGGCTGACCGACGAGGCCTACCAGATGGATGCCGGCGTTGAGTTCAAGGTTCGTCAAGGCAAGGCCTGGGACGTTGCCTACGGCACCGACGGCAATAACTTTGTGGTCGAGACCGCCGGTACCTACAAAGTCCGTTTGACCCTCAACGGCGAAGAAGGCACCGTGGAGCTGGTTCCCGCCGAATAAGGCAGGCTTCCATCCACAAACGCAGTGACATAGAGTTCTGAGAGGGGGAGCCGCTCGGGTTTGCCCGAGCGGCTCTTTTGAGGTCCCTCTGCCGCGCCTTCCGAGTCCCGACGGGATTCGGAGCGTGCTCCCTGTTCCGGCCCGGTGTCCCGCCGAAGAAGGAGGAGCCCCGGCACCGCCGGCTTCCTTTCTGGGCGGAACACCGGAAACAAATGGACGCCTCCGCAGCCGGCTTTTGGGCGGGCAGCATTTCCCGCCAAAGCGAAAAACGGTTCCCGGAGACAGCCAAATCCAAAAAGAATGGAGGTAGGCGGATAAACGCAGGTTTATCCCGATTGATCATGAAGAAACTGACGGATCTGGAATACCTCAGGCTGAACACGTTTCAGCGTCTGTGGTACAACATTGTCCTGTTCGTTCTCGGCATCCCCGGCTGGCTGGCCTCTTTGGTCAAAGCCGTCTGGAACGGGATCGCAGGCGCTTTCAGGGGCATCCGAAACGAGCTGACGGATTGCGCCACCACCTTTACAAGGGGCAGCTGGAAAACGAAGGTATCCTACCTTGTGATGGGCTTCGGCAATATTGCCCGGGGTCAGGTGCTGCGGGGACTGCTGTTCCTTGTCTTTGAATCTGTGTTCATCGTATATATGGTCACAACCGGCAGCTACTGGCTGGGCAAGTTCCGCACCCTGGGCGACGTGCCCCCCGGAGAGGTATACAACGAGGTGCTGGACACCTACGTCCGGGTCAACGGCGACGACTCTTTTAAAATTCTGCTGTACGGCCTCCTGACCATTCTCTTCATCATCGCTTTTGTCTACACATGGCGGCTGAACGTGAAGCAGAACCGGATCTCGGAGGAAATCCTTGCCACGGGCAAGAAGCTCAAAAGCGGAAAGGACGACCTTCGTTCCGTCCTGGACGATCAGTTCCACAAGACGCTGCTGGCACTGCCCATCACGGGCATCCTTGTCTTCACGGTAATCCCGATTCTGTTCATGATCCTCGTTGCCTTCACCAACTATGACGGCGCTCACGACGGCTACAGCAACCTCTTTACATGGGTGGGGCTGAGCAATTTCAACGAGCTGATCAGCTCCAGCAGCGCGGACGCGAACCTCAGCTACACCTTCGGCGAGATTCTTTCGTGGACGCTGATGTGGGCGTTCTTTGCCACATTCACCAATTATTTCCTGGGAATGCTGGTGGCAATCCTCATCAACAAGAAGGGAATCCATTTCAAAAAGCTCTGGCGCGGCATTCTGGTTCTGACCATCGCGGTGCCTCAGTTCATTTCCCTGCTGTATGTCTCCAAGCTCTTCGATACCAACGGCGTCGTGAATGCCATGCTCCTGAAGCTGGGCTTTATCGATCAGGCCATCCGCTTCTGGGAGAATACCACCTCCGCCCGAATCCTCGTCATCGTAATCAACATCTGGGTCGGTATCCCCTATCTGATGCTGGTGAGCACCGGCATTCTGATGAATATTCCGCAGGATCTGTACGAGTCGTCCAAAATTGACGGTGCCAGTGTCTGGCAGCAGTATGTGAAGATCACGCTTCCGTACATGCTCTTCGTCACGGGTCCCTACCTGCTGACCCAGTTCATCGGCAATATCAACAACTTCAACGTAATCTATCTGCTGACCAACGGCCGCCCGGCAAGTCCGGATCTTGTAACCAGCGGCGGCAGTGCCACAACTACGGATCTTCTGATCACCTGGCTGTTCAATATTACCACCGGCGCCACCAGCAACTATAAGCTGGCCGCCGTGATTGCCATCATGATCTTCGTTGTTGTCGCGGTTCTTTCCCTGATCGTCTACAACGTGATCCCGTCTACCAGAAATGAGGAGGATTATTCGTAATGAGCAGGAATCGATCTCACATGGGAATCCGGACGAAAAGTACCGTTTCCAATACTGTGATCTATGTGATCCTTGTCCTCATGTCCATTATCTGGCTAACGCCCTTTGCGTGCATCTTGCTGGAGTCCTTCCGGACTGAATCCACCGGACGTGTGGGCTACATCATCCCCAAGCAGTGGGGCTTTGATAACTACATCAATCTGTGGACCAAAACGAGCTTCCCCATTTGGTTCCGCAACACGCTGATCACCGCCCTGGCTACGGCGGTGCTGCAAACCCTTATGGTGCTGAGCGTCAGCTATGTTCTCTCCCGGCTTCGCTTCAAGGGCAGAAAGCTGATGATGAACACCTGCCTGGTTCTGGGCATGTTCCCGGGCTTCGTCACCATGATCGTGCTGTATAAGGTTCTCAGCGGCATGGGGCTGACGGGAGCCAACTCCGTGCCGGGACTGATTCTCGTCTACTGCGCCAGCTCCGGCATGGGATACTATGTGTCCAAGGGCTTCTTCGACACCATCCCCAAGAGCCTGGACGAAGCGGCTCGGGTGGACGGCGCTTCCCGCTTTCAGGTGTTCTACAAGGTGATCATGCCTCTGTCCAAGCCCATTGTCATTTATACCGTTCTCACTGCGTTCATGGCTCCGTGGGGCGACTTCATGTTTGCCAAGTATATCTCCCACAATACGGAGGTGGGCATGAATGTGGCGGTGGGTCTGCAATACTGGATCTCCTCGAAGACCCTGATTGCCACCAACTATACCATGTTCTGCGCGGGCGGCGTGGTGGTGGCGCTTCCCGTCACCATCCTGTTCATGCTCCTGCAGAGGTACTATGTGGAAGGCGTCACCGGCGGCGCCGTGAAAGGATAATACTATTTCTTAATAAAATGATTTCATCATTTTACTTAAGCCGTTTCACGGCAGACCGCCTGGGCGGCGGTAAGAAATGTATTGACTTCGTTTTTTAGCGGCAGTGGCCGCTGGCCGCAATCCTGCGGCCTAATAAAACGCTTTTAAGCGTTTTATTAAAAACTTGTATAAGGAGAGAGGAAAGCTATGGCATCTGTAAAATTAGCCAACGTCAAGAAGGTCTACGACAAGAAGGTCGTGGCCGTTCACGATTTCAACCTGGACATCAAGGATAAGGAATTTGTGGTCTTCGTCGGCCCCTCCGGCTGCGGCAAATCCACGACCCTGCGGATGATCGCGGGTCTGGAGGAGATCTCCGAGGGTACCGTGGAGATCGACGGTGTGGTGGTCAACGACCTCCAGCCCAAGGATCGGGACATCGCCATGGTGTTCCAGAACTACGCCCTGTACCCCCACCTGACGGTGTTTGAGAACATGGCCTTCAGCCTTCGTTTGAAGAAGGTTCCCAACGATGAGGTGTTCAGGCGCGTCACGGAAGCGGCGAAGGTGCTGGGCATTACCGAGTATCTGACCCGGAAGCCCCGGGCGCTGTCCGGCGGCCAGCGGCAGCGTGTGGCCATCGGCCGTGCCATGGTTCGGGATTCCAAGGTGTTTCTGATGGATGAGCCGCTGTCCAACCTGGACGCCAAGCTCCGCAATCAGATGCGTGCCGAAATCATTCTCCTGCGGGAAAAGATCAACACGACCTTTATCTATGTAACCCATGACCAGACCGAAGCCATGACACTCGGCGACCGGATCGTCATCATGAAGGACGGCTTCATCCAGCAGGTCGGCACCCCCACGGAGGTATTTGAGCATCCCGTGAATCTGTTCGTGGCGGGCTTCATCGGCGCGCCCCAGATGAACACCTTCCGCACGGAGCTGGTGCGGGAGAACGGCAAGTACTATGTGACGCCCCTCGGAAGCCGGATTGAGGTGGACGGTGAGACCGGTGAAAATCTGGCGGCAAAGGCGGTGGACGGCCGCAGTGTGGTTCTGGGCGTCCGTCCGGAGCACATCACCCTGTCCCAGCCGGGTCCTCATGCGATTCCCTGCACCATTATCGTAAATGAAATGATGGGCAGCGAGCTGCACATTCACGCGGAGACGGAGGACGGCGCCCAGCTGGTGGTTCGGGTACCCACCCTCGGCCTGCGCAGACAGGAACGGGCGGAGCTGGTCAATGGCGCGAAGATCCATGTGAGCTTCCCCGGCGAAGTCATGCACCTGTTCGATCCCGAAACCGAGCGGAATCTGATCTACGGATAAGGCTTCACGGGTAAGCACCGCACCCCAAAACTGCGCAAAAGCCGGTGCATGAAGAGTTTGTGCATCATTTTCCAGCCCCCGCAGGGGCTGGAAAATGGCACGTTATCCATTTTGCTATGCGTTTGCATACCAGGAAACCCCGCGAGCGCGGGAAAAGAATACATGTTTAATCTCCCCCGGCTGTACCGAAAAAATCGGCACAGCCGGGGGAGATTTGCGATGACGATGGTATCCGGAGCGGTTTTGAATGGCGATGGCGGTCAGGGAGCGGCGGAGCCGAGGATCAGAGAGGTCTGGGGGGCAAGGCTCAGGACGGTGCCTTCCAGAGACGCTTCGCCCATGCCGATGACCTCCAGAATGAAGCGGCAGGGAATGTCCGTATCCGCAAGATCTACCGTAAAGGGAATGTCCGTGCTGATGTTGTGAAGAATACACAGGGTGCTTCCCTCGTATTCCACGAGAAAGCCGCCGCACTTGGCGCTGCCAAGATTCACCTGTGTATAGGTGCCCCGGGGAATCGCCGGGTAGCGGTTTCTTATAGAGATCAGGCGGCAGTAGTAGCGCAGCAGGCTCCCCTCCTGTGCCAGCTGAGACTCTACGGTTCCGTTGGTCTGCTTGGAAGAGGGATAGGTACTGCCCTCCGGATCCTGAGGACTGCTGTCGTCTCCCCAGAGCATGGCAAGCCGCCGGTTGGCATCGGTATTGGCGGAGCCTCGGACGCCCTTCATGCCGATCTCCTCCCCGTAGTACAGGAACGGCGAGCCGCTGCACAGCAGATAGAGATTGGCTGCCATCTGGGGAAAGTGGTTCGCCAGCATCAGATACCCGGCGGAGCGATCCATGTCGTGGTTGGAAAGGAAGCAGACCATCATGCCGTCGGGGTTCGCCTGAGAAATCTTGTCCTGAAAAGCGCACATGTAGCCCGTGAACCGGTTGATGTCCTGATCCTTGGCAGCGGAGGCAATGACGCCCTCGGCCTGGGCGGCGGAGAAATTGAAGCAGTTCATGGCCGGATAGTAGGCAAGGATCTCCGACTCGCCGGACCAGCACTCGCCCACAAGATAGACCTCCGGCTTCACGGCCCGGAGCTGATCGGTGTACCACTTCCAGAACGCCGCGCTGCGGCCGGTTTCTCCATAGTAAAGATACTTGACGGCGTCAAACCGGAATCCGTCCACGCCCAGCTCCAGATAGTACTTTGCCACGTTCAGCATTTCCTCCCGGACGGCGGGATTGTCATAGTTCAGCTCCGGCATGTCCGGGGAGAAGTTGCACTCGTAATATTCGTCCGCCGTTCCGGGAATCTTTTCGCAGGTGATCCCGGCCGGAAGTGTCTCGCCGGTGTACCAGCTGTAGTAATCGTAGTAGGGATCGTCGGGATTGGCGTCGACGTGGGACTGGCAGAAGGACTGAAACCATTCGTGGTTCCGGGCAGTGTGGTTGATGACAAGATCGAGAATCACCTTCACGTTCCGGGCATGGCAGGCGTCGAGAAGCGCCCGGAGATCGTCCTCGGTGCCGAAGTCCGAGTCGATCCGGTAGTAATCCGTTGCGTCGTATTTGTGATAGGAGGGGCTGGCAAAAATCGGCGTCAGCCACAGCCCCTGTACCCCGAGACTGGTATCCGACAGGAGATTCCCGTCGTTCAGATAGTCCAGGTGCCGGAGAATCCCGTTCAGGTCTCCCGTTCCGTCCCCGTCGGAGTCGGCAAAGGAGCCGACAAAAATCTCATAGAACACCCGGTAGTTGTCGTCCGTTTTGTCGGTCTCCATGGGCACGGTCTCCGCCGGAGAGGCCGTGCCGCACCCTGCCAGCACCAAGGCCAGCAGAAGTGCCGCGGCGCGAAGAAAAATTTTTTTCATGTGTGATCCCGCCTTTGAACTTTTCATCCGAAAATCGTATCAGCATTCAGCACTGCGTCGGGTACGGGTCTCATACTATTTCTCGATAAAATGGTTAACACCATTTTATCCTGCGAATTCTTCGC
>URBH01000077.1 GCA_900546075.1 uncultured Eubacteriales bacterium
AATCCTGCGGCCTAATAAAACGCTTTTAAGCGTTTTATTAAAAACTCGTATAAGACCTTCCCGTCGGCTTTCCGCCGGAAAGCCGATTTTCTCGACACTATGCACAAAAAATCCCCTTTTCCCTTGCTTTACAGGCGCTTTCAGGTTATAATGAACTCGTCCCAATGAAGCAGGCGGCATTTCCCGACTCCACAGCGCCGCCGAAATACAAAAAAGGAGAATTTGAATGGTACGCAAACCTATTCTCGTCGTCATGGCCGCCGGTATGGGCAGCCGCTACGGCGGACTGAAACAGATCGACCCTGTGGGAAGTCAGGGCGAAGCGATTCTGGACTATTCCCTTTATGACGCCCACAAAGCCGGTTTCGATACCGCTGTTATCATCATCAAGGAAGCCATCCGCAAGGACTTCATGGAGACCGTCGGCGAGCGGCTGAAAAAATGTCCCATGGAGATCCGCTACGCCTATCAGGAGCTGGACGATATCCCCGCCGGCTACACCGTCCCGGAGGGACGCACCAAGCCCTGGGGCACCTGCCACGCGGTGCTGTGCGCCCGGGAGGCCATCGGCGACGCCCCCTTCGCGGTCATCAATTCCGACGACTATTACGGCACCTCCGCCTATCGGGTGATTTACGACGCCCTCTGCCACGCCCAGGATACGGACACCTACGACTACTACATGGTGGGCTACGAGCTGGGCAAGACCGTGACGGATCACGGCAGCGTGGCGCGCGGCATCTGCGTCACCGACGGCAAGGGTCATCTCGCCGGCATTGACGAGCGCACCCGCATTGAAAAGTACCCCGGCGGCATCCACTTCACCGAGGACGGCGAACATTGGGTGGACGTCCCCGCCGACACCACCGTGTCCATGAACCTGTGGGGCTACACCCCCGGCTTCCTGAAGGAGCTGGAAGCCCGTTTCCCGGCCTTCCTGGACAAGGCGCTGGCGGAGAATCCCATCAAGGGCGAATTCTTCCTGCCCCTGGCGGTGTCCCAGCTGATCGGGGAGAAGAAGGCCACGGTCACGGTGCTGACCTCCCCCGACAAGTGGTACGGCGTGACCTACGCCGCCGACAAGCCCGCGGTAGTAGCCGCCCTGCGCCGGATGACCGACGAGGGCAAGTACCCCAACGGACTGTGGAAATAACAGAATAGGAACAGGCACAGTGGGATAACCTGCTGTGCCTGTTTGATTTGACGCAAGCACCCCTTGCCTCGCCCTTTGGGAGAGGTGGCTGAGCGAAGCGAAGACGGAGAGGGGAAACAAGGATGAAAAGCCCTCTCAGTCACCTGCGGTGACAGCTCTCCCAGAGGGAGAGCCAAGGGGCTGCGCCCCGGCACGAGAAACGGAGCGTATCGGTACCGATACGCTCCATACACTGTTTTACGATCGCCCATCAAAAGACCGATGTGCGGGTTTTGCAATTCTTTCCTACTTTTCCCCCATAAGGATCCTGGCAAGCTCGGAATTGGCGTCCAGAATGACGGTCTTTTCGTCGCCGTTCAGGCTGGCCTTCAGGGCGTCCAGTGCCAGGGAGAACTCGTAGAAGTCCTTCTTGTCCTGGGTGTCGTAGGCCTCCGCCAGCAGACGCATGTACTCCTGCTCCCCCTCGGCCTCCAGCTTGGCGGCGGATGCCTCGGCGTCGGAGACGATGATGTTCACCTGCTTGTCCACATCGTTGCGGATGATGGAGGCATCATAGTTGCCGTCGGCGGTGTACTTCTCCGCCATCTGGTTCCGCTCGGAGATCATCCGGCCGTAGACCGCGTTCAGGTTGCTTTCCGGCAGGTCGAAGCGCTTGATCTTCACGTCCTCCACGTGGATGCCGTAGGACTTGGCCGCGGCGTCCACCTTGACGGTGATGTCGTCATAGATGGTGTTGCGCTCGGCGCCGTCGTTCATGTTGATGATGTCCGCCTGAGCCAGCGTGCCCATGTCGGTTTTCAGGGCGCTGTAGGTGATGGCGTCCAGCCGTTCCTCCGCCTTGGCCGTGGAGCCGAGCGTCTGGTAGAACAGCTTGGGGTCGGAAATTCTCCACAGAATGTAGCAGTCCACGGTCATATTCTGCTTGTCGGAGGTCAGCACCTCGGAGGGCGGAATGTCATAGAGCTGGGTGGCGTCGGTGAAATACTTTACGCTGTCCACAAATGGCATCTTGAAGTGCAACCCCGCTTCGCTGGTGGTGTCGATGATCTTGGAAAACCGTACCGTGCAGGCATACTCGTCCTCGGCCACGGTAAACACGGAACCGGCGGCCAGAATCACCACCAGCACCAGCAGCACGATCAAAATTCCCGTTTTCTTCATTTTGTGTTACCTCCTTCGGTTCCCGCCAGGGATTCCAGCGGCAGGAGCATCTGGACATCGCCGCCCTGGGCGCCGGTGTTGATGTAGAGCTTCACCCCGGGCAGCACCTGGGAAATGGTCTCGTAATACATTCTCGTGCGGGTAATGGCGGGATTCTGGGCATACTCGGAATACATGGCCTCAAACATGGCCACCTTCTCAACGGCTTCGTTGATGCGCTTCTGTTTCAGGTATTCCGCGTTCTGGGTCAGCTTGTCGGCCTGGGCCTGTGCCTGGGGCAGCTGGGCGTTCTGGTAGGCCTTGGCGTCGTTGATGACCGTCTCCGCCTGCTGCTTGGCGGTCTCCACGGCCTTGAAGGCCTCTATGACCTCCTGGGTGGGCGGCTCGGCGTCCTGAATCTTTACGTCCACCAGCGTCAGGCCGATGTCGTATTCCTTCAGAATCTCCGTGACCAGCTCCTTGACCTGCATCTGAATCCCCTCCTTGCCGTCGGTGAGCACGGCGTCCACGCTGGAGGAGCCCACCACGTTGCGGATCTGGCTCTGAATCAGATTGCGCAGGATCAGCTCCGGCTTGTTGGAGGAATACAGGTACTGCACCGGGTCGGAAATCTTGTACTCCACGAAGAAATCCACGTTGACGATGTTGTAGTCGCCGGTGATCATGGTGCTTTCGCTGTCGTTGACCTCGTAGCTGTTTCCGCTGCTGGAATAGCCCAGCTCAATTTTCTGGTAGACGTTCACGTCCACCTTCTCCACTTTCTGGATACCCAGGGGGAGCTTGAAGTGGACGCCCGCCTCGGTGACGTCCGTGACCTTGCCGAAGGTCGTGACCACCGCCTGCTGCTTGTCATCCACGGTGTAGAAGCAAGTCAGCGCGACGGCCAGCACCAGCAGCGCCGCTATAACGGCAATCACGGTGCGTCCGGCTCGCTTAAAGTCCGGCTTTTTCTTTGGCCTTGTATTCTGGCCGCCCGGCCAGCTGTAGGTTCCGTTTTCATCCATTGCTTTATTCTCCTTTTAAATTGATAGTTCCGACAGCATCTGCTCCGCCTGGGCTTTCAGCCGGCCGGCCAGCCAGGCGGTGAGCATCACCTTTAACACTTTTTCCAGCTTCTCTCCGGCGCCGGGAATCGGCTCGCGGTAGCCCGCCGTCACCTCTTTCAGGGCGGCGTCCCAGATATCCTTGTCCCCTAAGTCCTGCGCCCGGCCTGCCAGACGGACGAAGTAGAAATACAAAAGGGTATCGTCAATCAGATCGTCGCTTTCGTCGGTCAGGTCGCCGTTGATGTAGGAGATCAGCTGGCAGCTCTGCTCCAGCGTCAGCGCGCCCTTGAGCAGATTGATATTCAGGATGCGGCAGACCTGCTCCATATCGTACCGCTTGCCCCGGGGCGGCTGAAGGTAGCCCCGCTTGACCCAGTTCTGGACGGTGTAAGGCTCCAATCCGGCAATATTGGACACCTGACTGAGGGTCAGCCCGCCTGCCAGAAAAAGCGCCCCAAACACGCTGTCCACCCGGTCGGCGTCCTCCCGCTGCCCCGGAAGGGTCGTGCCGGGAATTGTCCACTGCATGATGTTTTCCTCCTCTCTTCCGTTCTTTGATTGTATCATATGGTCATTTGATTGTCAATAGTGTTCTTTAGATTATTTTATGAAAACAATCTGTCTTTTCCGGGGAGAAAATTTCTCTTGACAACCGCCCTGAACCATGCTAGAATATCCGGGTGATAAAGAAGGCTGAACATCCGCCTCACCGTCAGCAGACGCGAAACGGTTCATATTCCACTTTTCCCGCGAGGGGCAGGTGGGGTTGGTGCGGGTGCTTTGGCATCCGCTTTTTGTTGTTAATGGAGGTGCTTACCATCGCAAAATTAGATCATCAGCTCAACGAGGAAATCCGGGACAAGGAGATCCGGCTTATCGGCGCCGACGGCGCGCAGCTGGGGATTATGTCCTCCGCTCAGGCCAATGCCATGGCAGAAGAACAGGGCATGGACTTAGTGAAGATCTCTCCCAACGCGACCCCTCCCGTCTGTAAGATCATGGACTATTCCAAATTCTGCTTCGATCAGAAGAAGCGGGAGAAGGAAGCCAAGAAGAACCAGCGGGTCGTGGAGATCAAGGAAATCCGCATGAGTCCCAGCATCGACACCAACGACTTCAACACCAAGGTCAAGGCCGCTCAGAAATTCCTGAACGACGGCAACCGCGTCAAGGTCAGCGTCCGCTTCCGCGGCCGTGAAATGGCGCACACCAACCTGGGCGAGAAGCTGCTGATGGACTTCGCCGCGAGCTGCTCTGAAATTGCCGGCATGGAGAAAAACCCCAAGCTGGAAGGCCGCTTTATGGCAATGTTCCTGACCCCCAAGAACAGCAAATAACGCAACCACGATATACTAGATTACGGAAGGAGAACCTACCTATGCCCAAGCTGAAAACCCACAGCGGTGCGAAGAAGAGATTCAACCTGACCAAGACCGGTAAGGTGAAAAGAGCCCGCGCTTACAAGAGCCACATTCTGACCAAGAAGACTACCAAGCGTACCCGCCATCTGCGTGCGACCGCTTATGCCGATATGACCAATGTGGACGCAATCAAGAAAATGATTCCCTACAAGTAAGGCAGAAGGAGGATACTGAGAAATGGCTAGAGTAAAAGGCGCGATGATGACGCGCAAGAGAAGAAACGCTACCCTGAAGCTGGCAAAGGGCTACTGGGGCTCCAAGTCCAAGCATTTCAAGATGGCCAAGCAGCAGGTCATGAAGTCCGGTAACTACGCTTTTGCCGGCCGCAAGCAGAAGAAGCGTGACTACCGCCGCCTGTGGATCACCCGGATCAGCGCTGCTGTCGCTCCCTACGGCATGAACTACTCCACCTTCATGAACGGTGTGAAGAAGGCCGGTATTGAGATGAACCGCAAGAGCCTGTCCGAGATGGCGATTCAGGACAACGCCGCGTTTGCCGCCGTTGTAGATAAGGCCAAGGCCGCTCTGAACTGAGTATAAAAGCCCGCTTCTTGATGAAGCGGGCTTTTTACGATCGTGCTCAGCCGTAACCGCAGGTTACGATGTGCCACTTTCCGCCGTTCTTTCTGGCGAGATACCAGCCCCAGCCGGTGTAGGTGCCGTTCGGCTCAAAAGAGCCGTCGCCGCCGTGTTCATCCACGGTGAAGGAGGACAGCAGGACAATTCCCTCGTCGTAGTCCCCGAAGCTCAGGATGTACGCCTGTTCCTTTTGGACGGTTTCGTCTCCGGCATAGGAGATTTCTGTCAGCGTGCATCCCTGAAAATCCCGGAAGCCGGTCTTCACAGCCTGAACGGCCGCAAGATAGTCCTCCTGCGTGTAGATTTCGGAAGTCATGTCAATGACGGCAGCCTTCTCTGCGTTTCCGCCGCAGCCGGAAAGGCTCAGCACCAAAGCGCAGAGCAAAATACAGGCAAGCATTTTCCGCATACAATCACCTCCATGGATTTTGCATATCATACCATTTATTTCCCCCGCAGGTGTGACGGATTTGTAAACACTTGTTTAAGGCAACACCGCATAATTTGACAAGAAGACTCAGCCAGGATTTTTGTTCCAATTCAAAGTTTGAAAAATGGAGGAATACTGTATGTATTTCCCATTTTTCAAACTGAAGAAGTGGGGCAAAAAGACGGCTGAGGCTCGCAGGCACAATTGTGCGGTGTTGCCTTAAGATGGCAAAGGAGAACGCGCCCATGAATTTAACCTGCACTGCCGCCCGGAGCGGGCGGCTCTCCTCCTTTCTGCGTCGGGAGCTGAAAATGTCCTCCGGCCTGATGAACCGGCTGAAATGGAGCGGCGGGATTTGCGTGAACGGACTGCCTCAGCACACGAACTACCCCGTCCGGCCCGGGGATGTCATTACCGTCCTGTTAGACGAGCCGGAGCCGGAATACCCCGCCGAGGATGGCGAACTGACGGTTCTTTACGAGGACGAGGGCATTCTGGTGGTGGATAAGCCCGCCGGTATGCTGATTCATCCCTCCCGGGCGACGAATCAGGGAACCCTTGCCAATCTCGTGGCCGGTTACTACCGCAGAAGCGGTGAAAAATCCGCCTTTCACCCCGTGACCCGGCTGGACAGGGACACCTTCGGCATTGTCCTGCTGGCAAAGAACGCCCATCTCCACGCCCTGCTTCAGGACGCGGCGGTGAAGAAAACCTACCACGCTCTCACCTTCGGCGGCCCCGACACGGATACCGGCATAATCGACGCCCCTATTGCCCGCCTGCCCCTTCCCAGCCTTCTGCGGCAGGTCAGCCCCGAGGGTAAGCCCTCCGTGACGGAATTTGAGGTGCTTCACCGGGACGGACAAATCTGCAAGCTTGCGCTGCGCCCGGTGACAGGCCGCACCCACCAGCTGCGGGTACACTGCGCCTATATGGGCTTCCCCATTCTGGGCGACCCGCAGTACGGCACGGAGGAATCCTGCCGATTTTCTGACGGACTGGGACTGTCTTATCAAATGCTCTGCGCCCATCGGCTGGAATTCACCCATCCGCTGACCGGGGAAAACATGGTTCTTGTGTCCCGGATGGACGCCCGACTCTCATTTTAAGGAGGATTCACATATGCACTATCGAAAAAATATTTTGACGAAGGACGGAAAGGACTGCCTTCTCCGCGGCGCCACCGCCGATGACGCCGAAGCCGTCTGGGACTTCTTTATCCTGTCACACGGCCAGACGGATTATCTTCTGAGCTATCCGGACGAATGCGGAAAGGACTTAGAGCAGGAGCGTCAATTTCTCGCCGACAGAGCTTCCAGCAAAAACGCCATTGAATTGTGCGCCTTTGTGGACGGCATTCTGGTGGGGACCGCCGGATTTGACCCAATCGGGCAAAAATGTAAGGTCAAACACCGTGCGGAATTCGGCATTTCCGTGGAACAATCTTACTGGGGAAAGGGCATCGGGCGCGCAATGACGGACGCCTGTATTGAATGTGCCCGTCAGGTCGGTTTTCTCCAGATGGAGCTTGAGGTCGTAGCCAGCAACCTTCCCGCGATCTCCCTTTATGAGAGCGTTGGCTTCCGGGAATATGGCCGAAATCCCCGGGGATTCCGCACAAAGGACGGCCTCTGGCAGGAATTGGTTCTTATGCGGCTGGAATTGGGTACCTGACCCAGGGAACCTCTGATACTATTTCCTGATTAAAATCTTTGATTTTAATCAGGAAGGCATCGCCTAA
>URBH01000078.1 GCA_900546075.1 uncultured Eubacteriales bacterium
ATCGCTTTTATTTCTTCACCGCTGAATTGATATCTGGAAGCCATATTTATCACCCAGATATAGTATATCATATCACTGCAATTATTTGAAATGTTTTATTAAGAAATAGTATCAGTCACCTGCGGTGACAGCTCTCCCAGAGGGAGAGCCAAGAGGATGTACCCCAGAAAATGACCCCCGCTGCTGAAAAGCAGTGGGGGCATTGCTTATCTTACGAAGGATGTACTCAAATTGCAGCTCCAGCTTTCCCCCGGCTCCAGAATGGCGGCGGCGGGCTTTTCCTCCCAGCGGATGGAGCCGTCCTCCGGGCTTGGCAGACTGTGCCACGGCTCGATGCACACGAACCTTGGCTCTCCTCCCGGCATCGACCAAAGGAGCGTATAGGGGAACTCCGAAATGTCGCAAACAACGGCGCGGCCGGTGTCTTTTTCGTAAATCCCCAGCTTGTGGGATCTGAGGTTCACCATGCAGTGGCTGTCGTTGGCGAACAGCTCCCGGGTGATGGGAAGGGCGCGGATGTTGTTGCCCAGGGTGTAGAAATCCCCGTGAATCAGCCCCAGCGGCTGACAGTCCAGGCAGATGGGAGACTCCGGCTCGCTGAACCGAAGCTCGTAGTCCGACAGCGTATGCTCCTCATCAAAGGGAACGGCGAAGGCGGGATGATAGCCGATGCCAAAGTACAGCTTGTCTGCGTCCCGGTTTTCCACCGTCAGCTTGTGGTGCAGGGTGTCGCCCTCCAGGGTGAAGGTGGAAATCAGCCGGAACGCATAGGGGAACATCCGCAATGTTTCCTCATTACTGCACAACTCCAGCACGATGGTGTCTTCCGTCTGACGCACCAGGGTATGCTCCATCAGCCGGGCAAAGCCGTGCGGCTTCGCCTGGTACACCTCGCCCTTGGCTTCGATCAGACCGTCCACGACCTTTCCGGCGTGGGGAAACAGGATGGGCGCGTGATAGCCCCAGACGCTTTCGTCCGCCTGCCACATATGCTCCACGTCGTCATATTTCCGGATGACGCTTTTCACCTGGGCGCCCCAGGTGGTGACGGTGACGATCAGATACTCATTTTCAATCGTGTATTCCATTATTTCTGCTCCTTCAGTAGGTCGCGGATTTCGGTAAGAAGCACTTCCTCGCTGCTGGGCTTGGGCGGCTCGGCGGGGGCGGCTTCTTCCTTCTTCTTGCCAAGCTCGGTCAGCTTGGTCAGGCTTTTCACCAGGAAAAACACAACCAGCGCCAGAATCAGAAAATTGATCACGGCGGAGATGAAGTTGCCGTAGTTCAGGGTATTGAGAATCACGTTCCCGGCGTCGTCCACCACAGGCTCCCCAAACAGCCGGGGCAGGACGAGCTTCATTTCCGAAAAATCGACGCCGCCCAGGAAGATGGACACGATGGGCATGATGATGTCGTCGGTCAGGCTCTTGGTGATGGTGGAGAACGCCGCGCCGATGATGGTGCCGACGGCCAGCGCCATGGCGTTGCCCTTAATGGCGAAGGCGGCAAATTCGTCCCACCAGGAGGGCTTTTTCACGGGATTTTCCATTTTGCGTCTCCCTTATTTCTTCTCAATGACCTCAATGCCGCCCAGGTACTTGCGCAGGACCTCGGGAACCACGATGGAGCCGTCGGCTCTCTGGTTCTGCTCCACCATGGCGGGGAAGATACGGGAGGTAGCGAGACCGGAGCCGTTCAGGGTGTGGACGAACTCGGGCTTGCCGGTGGCCTCCCGGCGGAAGCGGATGTTGCCCCGGCGCGCCTGATAATCCCGGGCGTTGGACACGGAGGAAACCTCCTTATAGCCGTTCATGGAGGGAATCTGAATTTCAATATCGTAGGTGCGGGCCATGGAAGCAGAGCAGTCCCCCGCAGCCAGCTTCACGGTGCGGAAGTGGAAGCCCAGACCCTTCACCAGATTCTCGGCCTTGCGCACCAGTTCCTCAAAGGCCGCGTCGGAATCCTCGGGGCGGGTGAACTGGAACATTTCCACCTTGTTGAACTGGTGGCCGCGCACCATGCCCCGCTCGTCGGCGTGGCCGGAACCGGCTTCCCGGCGGAAGCAGGGGGTGTAGGCGAAGAACTTCCGGGGCAGCTCGGCTTCGGTGAGAATCTCGTCCCGGTAGATGGAGCAAAGAGCGGCTTCCGCGGTGGGCAGCATATAGTGGACGCGGTCGTCGGTGGGATTGGCAATCTTATAGACCTCGTCCGCAAACTTGGGGAACTGACCGGCAGTCTCGCCGCACTGGTACTCCAGCATGTGGGGCGGCAGGATGAACTCGTAGCCGTCGGCAATGTGGCAGTCGATGAAGTAGTTCAGCAGCGCCCACTCCAGCCGTGCGCCCATGTCCTTATACATCCAGAAGCCGGAACCCGCCAGCTTGACGCCCCGGTCGTAGTCGATAAGACCCAGACCCTCGCACAGGTCAACATGGTGCTTGGGGGTGAAGTCAAACTTGTGAGGCTCGCCAAAGTAGCGCAGCGGCTCGTTGTTTTCCTTTCCACCGGGCTTCAGGTCGGGGTCGGGCAGGTTGGGCAGGCTCAGCATGGCGACGCGGTATTCGTCGCTGAGGGTTTTCAGTTCGGTCAGCTCCTGCTCGATCGCCTCGGCGATCTGCACGGACTGGGCGTTGTTGGCGGCAATGGCGGCGTCCAGCTCGGATACGTCCTTGCCCTCCTTCTCGGCCTTCTTCTTCATGCCGAAGAGCTTGCCGTTTTCCTTTGCCAGCTTGTTCTTCTGAGCGGTCTGGGTTTCGGTGTTGGTTTTCAGAGCGCGGATTTTGCCGTCCAGCTCCAGAATGCGGTCGACGGTGGCGTCGCAGTCCACTTCCTTTGCCCGCAGACCGGCCTTGACGGCGTCGGGATTTTCCTTGATTTTCTTGATGTCCAGCATGATGTTTACCTCTCCTTAAATCGGAAATTTATTTTTGTATTTTCATCAGGGCGTCCAGCAGATTCTGCAAATCTTCCTGCCCATAGAATTCCAGTTCAAAGCGCCCCTTGCGCTTGCCGTTGACAATCTTGACGCCCCGACCAAGGTGCTTGCTCAGGGATTTTTCACATTCGGCCACGTAATCCACCGCGAAAACTTCCTTTTTCTGGGGCGCAGGCTCCTTGCTCATGTTTTTGCACAGCAGCTCCGCCTGACGGACGGACAGCCCCAGCGCAACGATTTTCTGGGCGGCCTCCTGCTGCTTCTTCTCGGATTTCAGCTGCAAGATCGCCCGGGCGTGACCGGCGGACAGTTCGCCCTTCCGGACGCGCTCCTGCACCTCGGGACACAGCCCCAGCAGCCGCAGAGCGTTTGCCACGGCGGGACGGGACTTCCCTACCCGGCCGGCGGCTTCCTCCTGGGTCAGGCCGTAATCGTTCATCAGCGTCTGATATCCCAGCGCTTCTTCCAGAGGGTTCAGGTCCTGACGCTGCAAATTCTCGATCAGCGCCAGCTCCATGGCCTTCTTGTCGTCGGCCTCGATGATCACCGCGGGTACGTCGCTCAGGTTCGCCATCCGGGCGGCACGCCAGCGCCGCTCACCGGCAATGATCTGATAATAACCGTTGGGCATTTCCCGCACCGTCAGGGGCTGAATGATGCCGTGAACGGCGATGGAATCCGCCAGCGCCTGCAATTCTTCCTCGTCGAAGTCCTGCCGGGGCTGATCGGGGTTGGGTTCTACCTTGTAGATCGGCAATTGCTGATACGCGCTTTTTTCCAGGGGCTCTTCACTGAAATCCCCCAAAAGCGCACCCAGACCCTTGCCAAGTCCTTTCTGTGATGCCATTTCTTCTCCTTTCCGTGGGGCCACATCCGGAAGCTGCCAGAACGCCCACCAGCGGCTCTTTTTCCCCTGCGCCGCACCATTCCCCTTGAAATACATCTCCGGTATTCCCACGGGAAAATGGCTTGCGCAGGACAAGAATTCCTCGCTGTTGGTCATTCTGCCAGCCTCCGGATGCGGCCTTTCTGTTGTTACAACTTTTGCTGAATTTCTTCCGCCATCGCCCGGTAGGCGGCGGCTCCCCGGCTGATCCGGTCATAGGCGGTGATGGGAACGCCGTGGCTGGGCGCCTCCGCCAGCCGGATATTCCGGGGAATGACCGTGGAGAACACCTTTCCGGGGAAATGCCGCCGAACCTCCTGGGAAACCTGCGCCGAGAAGTTCGTTCGCCCGTCGAACATAGTCAGCGCCACGCCGAAGACCTCCAGCCGGGGGTTCATCCGGCGTTTTACCGTGCGCAGCGTCGCCATCAGGTCGCTGAGTCCCTCCAGCGCGAAGTATTCGCACTGCACCGGCACCAAGATTCCGTCCGCCGCACACAGGGCGTTCAGTGTCAGCAGCTCCAGCGACGGCGGACAGTCCACGAAAATCAGGTCGTAGCGTTCCTTGACCCCGTTCAGCGCCATGTCCAGCTGCCTTTCCCGGTGCTGGGCGGAGATCAGCTCCACGGTGGCGCCAGCCAGATCGGACGCGGACGGCAGCACGTCTCCGTAGGGCGTGGAGACGATGGCGTCCGCCGCCGGAACGTCGTTGATCAGCACATCGTAGACAGAGTATTTGCACTTCCGCTTGTCCAGCCCCAGCCCGGAGGTGGCGTTTGCCTGGGGGTCAAAGTCGCACAGAAGCACGCGCAGCCCCAGATCATGCAGTGCGGCGGTCAGATTCACGGCGGTGGTGGTTTTCCCAACGCCGCCCTTCTGATTCACCACGGCAATTATTTTCCCCATGTTTTCATCCTCTATCTTTCTGATATGTCCGGAGAGAAATGTTTCACGTGAAACATCAGCTTCCCTCGGCAGGCGTAGTAGCGGTGACGGCGGAGTAATTCTGCCCCGGCAGGAGACGATTTGTACTCATATAACGGAGCATGACGACGGAAAGAACGATCAGCAGCACCACACAGACAGCAAGCAGCACAGACAGGACACGGACGCGAGCCTTCAGCGCCTTCAGCTGTTCCTCCAGTGCAGTCTTGCCCCGGCGGCGGGCGTGAACCTTCTTTGCAGCGGCCGCACTCCCACGGGACGGAAGCTGAACGGCAGTACCGGGCTTGACCGGGTACTTCGCCATCTGCACAAGACAGTCGTTGCAGAAAACCTGCCCCTCATCGATCTCACGGCCGCACTTCAAACAATTCACGTCTCTCACCTCCAAATAAACGATACGAATATTGTACACCACTTTTCCCTGTTCGTAAAGAGGAAAGTAAACCAAGAAACCGAAGAATTTAGAAACCGTTTTTGGAAAAAGAGCCGCCTGTCTCAAACCTCCGGAAACAGCCGTAAAAAAGCCTCCGGAGTTTAACTCCGGAGGCGGATGATCGATTTGATTATTTTGCGTATTCCACGGCCTTGGTTTCCCGGATGACGTTGACCTTGATCTGTCCGGGATATTCCAGCTCGGACTCGATCTTCTTGGCAACGTCCCGCGCCAGAAGAATCATGTTGTCCTCGGTCACAACCTCGGGCTTGACCATGATCCGCACTTCCCTGCCGGCCTGGATGGCGTAGGCCTTATCAACACCGGGATAAGAACCGGTCAGCTCTTCCAGCTTTTGCAGGCGGCGGATATAGTTCTCCACGTTCTCGCGGCGTGCGCCGGGACGGGCGGCGGAAATGGCATCGGCTGCCTGCACCAGAACCGCGATGACGGTCTTGGGCTCCACGTCGCCGTGGTGGGCTTCGATGGCGTTGACGATAACGGGATTTTCCTTGTACTTCCGGGCAAGATCGGCGCCCAGCTGCACATGGCTGCCTTCCACCTCGTGGTCGATGGACTTGCCCAGATCATGGAGCAAGCCGGCGCGCTTCGCCATGGCCACGTCAACGCCAAGCTCCGCGGCCATCAGACCGGCGATATGGGCAACCTCGATAGAGTGGTTCAGAACGTTCTGACCGTAAGAGGTACGGTACTTCTGACGACCCAGAATCTTAACAAGCTCGGGGTTCAGGTTGTGAACGCCGGTCTCGTAGCAGGCGCGCTCGCCCTCCTCGCGGATGGTGCGGTCAACTTCCTTGCGCGCCTTTTCCACCATGTCCTCAATGCGGGTGGGATGAATGCGGCCGTCCACAATGAGCTTCTCCAGCGCCAGCCGGGCAATTTCCCGGCGAACGGGGTCAAAGCTGGAAACGGTGATGGTTTCGGGGGTGTCGTCGATGATCAGGTCGACGCCGGTAATGGTCTCCAGGGTGCGGATGTTCCGGCCTTCCCGGCCGATGATGCGGCCCTTCATCTCGTCGTTGGGCAGCGTGACCACGGAGACGGTGGTCTCGGCGGCGTGATCGGCGGCGCAGCGCTGGATGGCGGTAGCGATGATCTCGCGTCCCTTTTCCTCGGCCTCGTCCTTCAGCTGCGCCTCGATCTCCTTGATCTTCATGGCGGCCTCATGACGAACCTCGTCCTCGATGCTGTGCAGCAGGAAATCCTTTGCCTGATCCTGTGTCAGACCGGAAATCTTTTCCAGCTCGGTCAGCTGCTGCTGCTTGAGCTGATCGGCCTGCGCCTGGGTCTCGGAGACCTTCTGGAGCCGCTTGGCAAGCTCCTCTTCCTTGCGTTCAAAGGCTTCGGTCTTCTTATCCAGGGTGGCTTCCTTCTGTTCCAGACGGCGCTCCTGCTTACTCAGCTCGGCGCGGCGCTCTTTGACTTCCTTGTCGTGTTCTGTGCGAGATTTATGGATTTCGTCCTTGGCTTCCAGAAGCATTTCCTTCTTACGGTTTTCACCGGAACGGATGGCTTCGTTGATCAGGCGGGTAGCCTCTGCCTCGGCAGAGCCGATCTCCCGCTCAGCGACCTTCTTGCGGTAACCGACGCCAAGGCCAAAGCCGGCGCCCAGTACCACCAGAATGCCAACGGCGATAATGAGAAAATGATACCATTCCATAAATTTGCAGCACACCTCCTTCTTAAAAAATAGGCGCAGAAGGGGTGGCGCATTGATCCCCATGTGAAATTAAGCATAACAGCCAGCCGGAAACACCGGCCGGCAACTTTTCGTGCAAAATCAGACGCCATGAGGCGCAAACGCATACCCCGGCTCCACCGCCGGTTATCAATGAAACGCGCGCCCGGAAAAAGGCGCAGCGTACACCATACCGAATTTATTTTACTCGCATTGGGAGGGAATGTCAAGGATAAAAAGGAAAATAAGTGGTAGAAATTCCCACGTATGGGTATTCCGCGGGAGATTGCGCACCTCGACCGCTCAAATTGAGCGGCCATTCCGGCGAAAATGAGCTGTCTTTTCTTCCACGCCGCGATCCGCGAGGGTCGGCAATCCTGGCTTGCCTCTCTGACAGCAAGTAAATTTCAAGGCCGCAATTCCAAAACGGGGAATGCGGCCATTTTCCTGGTCAGCCAAAGCTGCTTTTCAATGCGGAACGTGCGGAAAGGCAAATGTTTCTATTGTTCAAATCCGCGTTCGGTGCTACAATAATCTGATACAACTTTTTAATAAAACGGTCAAAAACCGTTTTATCCGGCTGCTGTTTCAGCAGCCGGCGGCGCAGCCGCAAAAAA
>URBH01000079.1 GCA_900546075.1 uncultured Eubacteriales bacterium
GGCAGCACCGCACAATTCGGCAAGAAGTCTCAGACAGGATTTTTGTCCCAATTCAAAGTTCCGGAAATGGAGGAATACTGTATGTATTTCCCATTTCCGGAACTGCGGAAGTGGGGCAAAAAGACGGCTGAGACTCGCAGACGCAATTGTGCGGTGTTGCTATAGGTCAGCACAGAAGACGCGAAGAGACTGTGCCGGCCTGCAAAAGTCTCGTCATTTCAGGCTGAACCGGGGTTTCCCCAGTATGTCGATTCAGTCCCGCGCTGCGCGCCGACTACTCCCTCTTCACGGCGCATTATAGCAAGGATTCCCCCGCTCGTCAAGGCGAAGCGGAGGAATACACAGTTATTTTACAAATGGGTCATCGCCCATTCCACAATCAGCACCGCGGCGCTGCTGCTTAAGGCGACCACGATCAGGCTCTTGCCCCGGTAGGCCAGAACCACCGCCACCGCCAGCGCCGCCGCGCCGCTTAGGATCGAGGCGGTGCTGCTGAGAATGGAGGGAAACGTCATGGCCGTCAGGCAGCAATAGGGAACGTAGTACAAAAACGAGCGCAGAAAGCGGCTCTTGATGGGCTTGCGGAAAATCGTCATGGGCAGGACGCGGATGAGATAGGTCGTCAGCGCCATGGCAAGGATGTACAGATACATGTTCATGCCGCTTCCCTCTCTTCCTTCACCGGGAACAGCCCGGCGCAGATGGCGGCAGCCGCCACGGTGCAGACCACGATGGACAGTCCCGGGGAAACGGTTTTCAGCTCGGGCGTCCAGGAAAACAGGCTGCTGAAAATCAGCGCCAGCACCACCGCCACGAAAACATCCCGGTTCTTCTTCGCGGGGGGTACCACGATGGCGACGAACATGCCGTAGAGCATGACCCCCAGCGCCGTCCGGATGGAGAGCGGCAGAATCGACCCGGCCAGCGCGCCGCACAGCGTCCCCAGCGTCCAGCCGATAAAGGGCAGCGTCCCCAGCCCCAGCAGGAACGGCACCGTCAGGGGCGCTTCCCGCGCCATGGCCAGGGCGAAAATTTCGTCCGTATTGAAAAACGCAATCAGCAGCCGGGGCAGCAGACCGATTTTTTCTCCCATCCGCTGGCTCAGCGCCAGGCTCATCAGGGCGTAGCGGCTGTTGATGACCAGCTGGGTCAGCACCATTTCCCACAATGTGGCGGCGGCGACGATGAGGGTCAGCCCCGCGAACTGCCCCGCGCTGGTCAGGTTCGTAGCGGAAATCAGCACCGCGTCCAGCGTTTTTACACCCTGGGACACGGCCATGGCGCCGAAGCCGAAGCTCACCGAAAAATATCCCATCCCAACAGGCAGTCCCCGGTTGACGCCTACGCGGTATTCATTTTTGTCCATAAATAACACTTCTCTATGTCTCTTTTTCCGGCGAAGACCGCCGGACGGTCAGCTGCGGACGCCCTGATATTCCATCAGCTCCAGAACGTCCTGTCCCCGCTTGGTCAGCGCCATGCTGCCCCGGACGGAGCTGGCGTCGTAGGCGGGGGTATGATACTCCTTCAGGGGCTTGTCATAGTCCAGGGAGATGAGACCCTTTTTCTCCAGGCATTGCAACAGAAGCTCTTTTCCCGGCTCCTCCGGGAAAACCGGCGCTTCCGCTTCCCGAATCACCGGCAAAAAGGCGCATTCGCCCAACCGCCGCAGAAAGCCGATCTCTTCTTCCGTAAGCTCCAGCTCCAGGCCGCACCCGGAGCAGCCGCCGCAGCCCCCGCTGCATCCGCCGCAGGATTCCCATTTGCTCATAATCGGTGTCCTCCCGTTTCTTTCAGGGTATCATAGCAGATGGGCGGCAAAATGTCAAATTGCGACCCGTCTGAAAATTTCTGCCCATTCGACGCAAAATGCGTTTTCCCTTGCGCTTTTTCCGAAATTAGGGTATACTAGAGGCACAGAAAAATACCAAGGAGGAATTATTATGTCCGTCATGCACATTACGAAGGCCAATTACGACGAGCTGGTGAAAAACAGCGATAAGCCCGTGCTGCTGGATTTCTGGGCGCCCTGGTGCGGCCCGTGCCGGATGGTCGGCCCCATTGTGGAGGAGATCGCCCAGGAGCGGGAGGACATTGCCGTGGGCAAGATCAACGTGGACGAGGAAGTGGAGCTTGCCATGGAATTCGGCGTCGCCAGCATCCCCACGCTGGTGGTCGTGGAACACGGCAAGGTCATGAACAAGGCCATCGGCTACATGCCGAAGGCGGAGATCGAGGAACTGCTGGGATAAAAGAACGCAGGCGGCGCTTGAAAGCGCCGCCTGGATTTTTACGTTTTGTGCTGGTAATAGTACTGCTTGATGGCCTGGAAGGACTCGTCGCTGATGACGTGTTCGATCCGGCATGCGTCGTCGGTGGCGGTCTTTTCGTCCACGCCCAGACGGATCAGCAGCTCCGAGAGCACCATGTGGCGCTCGTAGATGGTTTCCGCCAGCTTTTTTCCGGAATCCGTCAGCGTGATGGCGCCGTCTTTTTCCACCAGGATATACCCGCCCTCCCGGAGAATGCCCATCGCGCGGGAAACGCTGGGCTTGGAATACCCCAGATATTCGCTGACGTCAATGGAGCGGACATACCCGCTTTTCTTCGCCAGCACCAGTATGGCCTCAAGATACATTTCACCCGATTCCCGGACAGTCATTCGGCTCATCTCCTTTTGATAAGGATATCACACTTTCCCGCCGAATGCAAGCGGCGGATTTCCGGGAAAAGGGAAGTCCCATGGGATGTTCGGGGTGAACTGTGAAATGTTCACAAATTTTCGCCGGTTTTTTCTACGTTTTGCCCAGGTGCTTCTGCTCATTTTCGGTTGATGGCCAGCAGGACGGCGCCAAAATACTTGCGTTTGCGGAGGAACTCCGCAAGGCTGCTGCCGTAATTGTCCGCGCCGGTGGAGTTGCGGTAGGTGTTGTAGCCGATGAAGCCTTTCTCCGTGTGGTGCAGCGCTGCGAAATGGGCGCCCAATCGGCACTTGCTCCGCCAGTGGTAGAACAGGATGCAGGCGTCCGCGTTTTTGGCCGCTTCGTCAAAGCGGCGGACATCCACGACGATCTTCACGGGGAAGCCCCATTTCCGGAAGCACACAGCAGGCCCCCAGAAGGAGGTGCCGGTATTGCCGTGGATCAGGGGCAGCTGCCATTCGTAATAGCGGATCAGCGCCGGGATGTCCGTTTTGTACCCCAGAATTTGCAGAGCATTCCAGGTGGCGACCCATCCGCAGCCCACGTCCGCCGAGGCGCGCAGGCCGTAGCGGTACCGCTCCTTGGGGATATCGTGCTGGTTGTAGATAAACTCGTTCATAGCTGTTCCATATCCGGCTTTGTCGGCGTGCCGACCGGATGCTCCGCAATGTAATCGTCCAGAATGCCCGCCGCCGTCATGACCATCCGGGCGCAGGGGCGGGTTTTGTAAAATTCCGCCGTGCGGGGCGTGGGGTTGGGGTCGGAGGGCGGGTTGCTCAGAATTTCCCGGCAGATAATGCTGCCGATCTCCTCCCGGAACTGCCCTGCCAGGGTCTGCACCAGCCGGTAATGGGCTTTCTTGTTCACGTCGTTCTCGCCGGGGTCGTCGTAGCCGTACAGAAGCCCCGCCACCATCAGCATCCCGCTGACCGCGCCGCAGACCTCCCGCATCCGCCCCATGCCGCCGCCAAAGGAGGAGGCGAGCTTCGCCGCGAGGCTCTTTTCAAGCCCCGTTACGTCGCCGAAGGCCTCCAGCACCGCCTGGGCGCAGTTGCTGTCGGATAAAAAGAGTTCCGCTGCCAATTCTCTGTGATCCATTGCCGATTCCTCCGTATTGTTGATACTGGTTTTTAACCGTTTTATTCGGCTGCTGTTTCAGCAGCCGGCGGCGCAGCCGCAAAAACGTAAGTCCATACATTTCTCGCCGCTGTCGGCGGCCTGCGAAGGATTCGCAGGATAAAATGGTGCGAACCATTTTATCGGGAAATCGTATGATACTACCAGTTTACCGGGAGAAGCGGCAAATGTCAAGTCGGGGTTTGTCCGCGAACAGGCAACAGCCGTGCTTTTTGACGGCGACAGGTGCTGAATTTACCGAAACGCAGCAGCGGAAACAGGCTCTATTTTGGAAGATTATACAAAAAACCCGGATGCCCTGAAAAAGCTATTGACAACCCGGGAGCGCAATGCTAGGATACACTCAAAATTGAATCGCTTGATAGAGGCGCGGTACTCATCAGTACCCTCCGGCAAGGTCGTGCAGCCGCCGAAGGGGAAAGGGATCACCGCCGAAGTGTGGGAAATCTGCCCGGGTTTTTCATGCTGGGTCGTCAGAGAATATCTGCCGGACTGTCACAAAAATCTTTGTGAAGCGCTATCATTGGCTGTTCGGATTATCCTTTTTCTTGTTTGGGTTTTCCGCATTTCCATGGACCGCTTTCCAAAGCGGTTCATTTTTTATTCCAAAATGCGAAAATGCAAAAAGAAAGGTTGATCTCAAAATGAAGAAGCTTGTATCCGTTATCCTGTCCCTGATCATGATTCTGTCCATGACCGCCTGCGCAAGCTCCGGCTCCACCGCCCCCGCCGCGTCTGACGCTCCCACTTTGGCCGGTTCCGCGGTGCTCACCGGTGTGGAGGATGGCGTGCTTACCGTGGGCATGGAATGTGCCTACGCCCCCTACAACTGGACCCAGATGGACGACTCCAACGGCGCCGTTCCCATCGCCAACAACCCCGGCACTTACGCCAACGGCTATGACGTCATGATCGCCAAGAAGATCTGCGAGGCCAACGGCTGGGAGCTGGAGATCATGGCCATTGGCTGGGACGGTCTGGTTCCCGCCCTGAACGCCGGGCAGCTGGACGCCGTCATCGCCGGTCAGTCCATGACCGAGACGCGGCTCCAGGAAGTTGACATGGCCGGCCCCTATTTCTACGCTTCCATCGTCTGCGTCACCCGGAAGGATAGCCCCCTGGCGTCCGCCACCGGCATTTCCCAGCTTTCCGGCTCCTGCACCGCCCAGACCGGCACCATCTGGTATGACAGCTGCCTGCCCCAGATCGAGGGCGCTCAGCTGATGCCCGCGTCCGAGACGGCTCCCGCCATGGTCATGGCCGTCACCTCCGGCACCGTGGACTTTATCTGCACCGACATGCCCACCGCCATGGGCGCCTGCGCCACCTACGACAATCTGGTGATTCTGGACTTCTCCGGAAGCGAGGACAATTTTAAGGTGGACGCCGGTGAGATCAACATCGGCATCTCCGTGGTCAAGGGCAACACCACTCTGCTGGACGCCATGAACGCGGTTTTAAGCGAAATGACCGTGGATGACATGAACCAGATCATGAATGACGCGATTGCCGTTCAGCCCGCAATCTGAGGTGCCTCATGGATAAGCTTGCAAAGCTGACAGCCGACATCGGCAGGCTCTGGGAAACCTACTCCGGCGCTTACTTTACCGGCATCCGGAACACGTTGGTGTTGGCGGTGGTTGCCACCCTGATCGGCTGCGTGATCGGCCTGATGTGCGGCATTCTCAACACCATTCCCTACACCCGGCAGGATCCGCCGGTCAAGCGCTTCTTTCTGAAGCTGCTGCGGGCGCTGATCCGCATTTACGTGGAGGTGTTCCGGGGAACGCCCATGGTGCTGCAGGCGGTGTTCATTTTCTACGGTCTGCCTTACTTCACCGACGGCGCGGTGGCCTTCAGGGGGATGAGCGGCATCTGGGTGGCGGCCATCATCGTGGTGTCCATCAACACCGGCGCATACATGGCCGAGTCCGTCCGGGGCGGCATCATCTCCATCGACCCCGGCCAGACCGAGGGCGCGAAGGCCATCGGTATGACCCATGTGCAGACCATGGTGAACGTCATCATGCCCCAGGCGCTGCGGAACATCATCCCCCAGATCGGCAACAACTTTATTATCAATATCAAGGATACCTCCGTGATGTTCGTCATCGGCTTCGTGGAATTTTTCGCCACCCACCGGAACATTGTGGGCGTCAATCTGCTGTATTTTCCCTCGGCGGTCATTGAGATGGCGGGGTATCTGATGCTGACGCTGGCAGCGTCCTTCCTGCTGCGCCTGCTGGAAAAACGGCTGGACGGCAGCGACAATTACGAGCTGGTGAGCGCGGACGCCCTCGCCATGAGTGCCGGCACCTATTCCCATCCCAGCCGCAAGACGCCCTTCGACGAGCGCAGCGGCGAGTTTGGTTCCGGAAGACCGAAAGGAGATTACTAATATGGAAGACGTGATTTTACAGGTCAACCACCTTTCCAAGTCTTTCGGAAGCCATGAGGTTCTCCGGGACATCGACTTTACCGTTAATAAAGGCGACGTGACCTCCATCATCGGCGCCTCCGGCTCCGGAAAGAGCACGCTGCTGCGGTGCATCAATCTGCTGGAAACCCCCACCTCCGGCGAGGTCTGCTACCATGGCAAAAATGTGGCGGGACGGGGCGTCAACGCGGCGGCCTACCGCGCCCATGTGGGCATGGTGTTTCAGTCCTTTAACCTGTTCAACAATATGACGGTGCTGGAAAATTGCATGGTCGGCCAAATAAAGGTTCTGAAGCGGAGCCGGGAGGAAGCCCGGGCTCACGCCATGACCTATCTGGAAAAGGTGGGCATGGCGCCCTACATCAACGCAAAGCCCCGGCAGATCTCCGGCGGTCAGAAGCAGCGGGTAGCCATTGCCCGGGCGCTGGCCATGGATCCGGAGGTGCTGCTGTTCGACGAACCCACCTCCGCGCTGGACCCGGAAATGGTGGGCGAGGT
>URBH01000080.1 GCA_900546075.1 uncultured Eubacteriales bacterium
TGGGACAAAAATCCTGTCTGAGACTTCTTGCCGAATTGTGCGGTGCTGCCTTAAAAATTTCCAGTATCAGGAAATCCTCCCGCTTTTTCGAATACGAGGAGACGGGTTTCCTAAGGTATTGTGAAAACAGAACGAAAAACAGTTGACATTTTCAGTAAAAATAGCTATCATATATCTAGACCCGTCGTATCCGTGTGGATATGATGAAAAGGAGTGAATGGATATGTTCAACAAAGAAGTGGTGGTTCGTTGTGAATCCGGCCTGCATAACCGACAGGCGACCTACTTCGTACAGAAGGCCAACGAATTTGAAAGCAGCATCTGGCTGGAATCCGGCAGCCGCAGGATGAACGCCAAAAGCTTGCTGGGTATCATGTCTCTGGGTGTCGTGACCGGTACTACCGTGACCCTGAGCGCCTCCGGCCCCGATGCGGAGTCCGCCGTCAACGCCCTGGATGAACTGCTCCAGAGGGACGTGTATTAAGATATTCGCTTACTTAGCCGCCTCAATGCCCCAAGCATTGGGGCGGTACTTTTTAGCGCTCGTGAGGGGAAGACAATGACCTTTGATGAACTGAAAGAAAAAGCCCTGTCTCTGCCCTATGCCCCCGGCGTGTATATCATGCGGGACAAGACGGACAAGGTCATCTACGTGGGCAAGGCGAAGAAGCTGAAAAACCGGGTCAGCCAGTATTTTCAGGACACGGCGTCCCACACCCCGAAAACCCGGCTGATGGTGAGCAAAATTCACCATTTTGACGTCATTGTCGCCGCTTCCGAATTTGAAGCGCTGGTGCTGGAATGCTCCCTCATCAAGCGCTATATGCCCAAATACAACATCCTTTTGAAGGACGACAAGGGCTACCCATACCTAAGGCTTAACATGAAGGACATTTACCCGGTCATCACCATGGTCAGCAAACCGGCGGACGACGGCGCGGACTACTACGGCCCCTACGGCGGCAGAGCCGTGACCCACGATGTGATGGAGGCCATCCGGCTGACCCTCAAGCTGCCCGGCTGCCACAAGCAGTTCCCTCGGGACGTCGGCAAGGAGCGCCCCTGCCTGAACTATCACATGAACCAGTGCGCCGGGTGGTGCCAGGAGAGCAAAAGCTGCACCGAGTACCGGGAAACCATGCTCCAGGCGCGGGAGCTTTTGAAGGGAAATTACAAGGCGGTGGCCGAGCAGCTTCGCGGGCAGATGCTCACCGCCGCGGACAACCTGGAATTTGAGCTGGCGGCCAGCCTGCGAGACCGCCTGAACGCGGTAGAAAATTTGGGACAGAAGCAGCTGGTGACAGCCGGGACGTTGGCGGACACCGACGTGGTCGGCTACGGGGAGACCGAGGCCAAGGCATGCTTTGCCGTGCTGCATTTCTCCGGCGGCAATCTGCTGGACAAGGACTACGAGGTGTTTTCCAGACCCGACGACAAGCTGGAAGCCGTTTCCAGCCTGCTTAAGCAGTTCTACCTGAGCCGCGGCATTGCCCCTAGGCGGGTGCTGCTGCCCTTTGAGATCGACGACGGCGAGCTGTTCGCCGAGCTGCTGGAACAGCAGTACGGGCGGCGGCCGAAGCTCCACGTCCCCCAGCGGGGCGACAATCTGCGCTTGGTGGAGCTGGCCTGCAAAAACGCCTTTGAGGAAGCTGAGCGTGTCACCGGCAGGGAAGAGCGGGTCAGCGCGACGCTGACGCTGCTCGGGAAAATGCTGGCTATTCCCGCGCCGAAACGGATGGAATCCTTCGATATTTCCAACATTTCCGGCACGGACATTGTTGCCAGCATGGTGGTATTTCAGGAGGGAAAGCCGAAGAAAAGCGACTACAAGCGCTTCAAGGTGGAGGGGCTAATCGATCAGGACGACTACGCCTCCATGCGTCAGGTCGTGACCCGGCGGTTCATCCATTACAAGGCGGGGGACAAGGGCTTTGACGAAGCTCCCGACCTGCTGCTCATCGACGGCGGTGTGACCCACGCGAAGGTGGCCGTGGCCGCGCTTCAGGAGCTGAACCTGTCCTTCCCGGTGTTCGGCATGGTGAAGGACGACCGGCACCGCACCCGTGCGCTGGTGACCCCGGAGGGGGAAGAGATCCGCATTGACAACAATCAGGCGATTTTCTCCCTCATCGGTCAGATCCAGGAGGAGACCCACCGCTTCGCAATCACCTATCACCGCCAGCTCAGGAGCAAGCGTCTGCGGTATTCCGAGCTGGACGGCATTCCCGGCATCGGGGCAAAGCGGAAGCAGGAGCTGCTGTGGCAGTTCAAATCCCTCTCCGCCATTTCTCAGGCGACTCTCCCGGAGCTGGAACGTTTGCTCCCAAAAGACGCCGCCGCTGCGGTATATCATCATTTTCGTGAAAAGGGGGAAGAATAATGCGTGTCATCACAGGAAAAGCCCGGGGGGTTCAGCTGAAAACCCCTGACGGTATGCTGACCCGCCCCACCGCCGACCGGGTGAAGGAGGCGCTGTTCAGCGTCATCCAATTTGACATTCCGGGGGCAAGGGTGCTTGACCTGTTCGGCGGCACCGGACAGCTGGGCATCGAGGCACTGAGCCGGGGCGCGAAAAGCGCCGTGTTCGTGGACGCCCGGGAGGACGCCTGTAAGCTCATCCGGGAAAACCTGAAACGCACCCGTCTTCAGGAGGACGCCCGGGTCATTCGCAGCGATTATCTGGATTATCTTTCCAGATGCCGGGAACAATATGATATTATCTTCCTTGACCCGCCGTACGCAGAAGTTTTTTTGGAAAATTCCTTAAATCGCATCACCGAAATTGACATTTTGCATTCGGGTGGTATAATAGTAGCAGAGCGCCCGCTGGGGAAGGAATTGCCCTGGGACTACCCGGGCTACACCCGGTCGCGGGATTATCCCTATGGAAAGATTCTGCTGACGTTTTATCGGAAAGACGGCGGCAGTCAGGAAACAATATGAAGGTTGCGATTTATCCGGGCAGCTTTGACCCGGTCACCAGCGGTCATCTGAATATCATTCGCCGGGGCGCGAATATTTTTGATAAACTCATTGTATGCGTCATGGTCAACGCGGGGAAAAATCCCATGTTCACGCTGGAGGAACGGGTGGAGCTGATCCGCCGGGTCACCAGCGACCTGCCCAATGTGGAGGTGGACTGCTCCGCCGAGCTGCTTGCGGACTATGCCCGCCGCCGGGGGAGCTGCGTTGTCCTCAAGGGACTGCGGGCAGGCTCCGACTTTGAGAACGAATTTCAGATGGCGCTGATCAACCGCAAGATCAACCCGGAGCTTGACACCATGTTCCTGACGGCTTGCAGCGAATATATGTACCTCAGCTCCAGCCTTGTGAAGGAGCTGGGCAGCTATGGCGCGGATCTTTCGGATTTCCTGCCCGCAGAGATCATTCCGGACTTTCAGAGGCGAATTGAGCAACGAAGACTATCCTTTCAAGGAGGAAAATGAACATGAGCGATCGTAATAGCGAAGACATCATTGGCGCATTGTACGACATGGTGCAGGATGCCCGGTCCATGCCTCTGGCAGCTGACAAGTGCATTCTGGAACGGGACAAGGTTCTGGATATGCTGGATGAGATCATTGCCCAGCTGCCCGCCGAGCTGAAGCAGTCGAGAACCATTGTGGAATCCCGCAATGAGCTGATCTCCCAGGCACGCCGGGAGGCGGAGAACATTGTGCGTCAGGCGCAGGAGCAGTCAAAGCAGATGGTCACCAAGGAGGCCATTTATGCCGAGGCCAAGAAGCGCAGCGAGGAGCTGGTGGGGCAGACCCAGGCGAAGATCGAGCAGCTGCGCAAGGCGGGAAATGCCTATATGGACGATTCTCTGCGTCAGACGGAGGAGGTTGTCTCCAAGGCGCTGGCGGAAATTCGGGAGACGCGGATGAAATTCCGCACCGTCACCGAGGCGCAGCAGCAGCGCAAGACCCCCAACGTGGACGTGGAAGTGTAAGGCTTCTCAAATTAAAAACTGCACCGGGATGGGCAAAAGCCCATCCCGGTTTTTTATCCCCGGCTTTGTAAAAAGCCGGGGAAATGTTTGTCCGGCGGTAGACCCCTGATCCGATGATGGTAAAGGGACAGGTTCTTTTTCTCTTCGGAAGGGAATATGCTTGAGCGAAAGGGGAGAAGGAAATGGTTGCAAATAAGAAGATCACAGGACGGGCAACGTCCTTGCCCGCCGGACTTGCCATCGGCGCAACATGCAGTCTTGCCGCGACGCTGATTCTGACGGCGATACTGGCAAAGCTGGTGGAATCGGAAACGCTTCCGGTGGAGAAGATCGGCTACGGCATTATGGCGCTGCTGATCGTATCCTCCTTTGCCGGCGCCATGATCGCCTTTGGCCGGATCAAGCGGCAGCGGATGCTGGTGTGTATCGTGTCCGGGGTGATTTACTTTGCCATGCTCATGTCCGTGACCGCGCTGTTTTTCGGCGGGCAGTACAGCGCCGTGGGGACGACCGCCCTGCTGGTTCTGGCGGGCAGCGGAACGGCTGCATTGCTTGGGCTCCGGCAGGGAAGGGGAACAAAACGAACAAAAATTAAGGTGCCTCATCGTTAATGTGTACAAATGGGACTGGTGGGTAAACAAAATTTACCCACCACAGATAGAATGCAGGAAAAATTGCAGAATCAATATTTAGTGCGCAAATCTTAATAATTCCTCAAGATGTTGTCAAATAGTTGAAAATGATAAAGAAAATTAGCGTCCCGGTTTACGTGGTTTACATAAAAATGTTAACATAAATCTTGTCATAATCTACAAAAATTCCTGGTTTTGCTAAAATAGCTTGAATTTTTGTAAATTCTGGAGTATAGTATGGGTGTATTTAAGAGAGGTTCAGTTATACCTGTGCCATGTACACCTCTACTGATTCCATACCAAAGGAGGTAACCCGTCTCATGGCACAGCATTTCCATCGGAATAAGCCCGCCTGGTGGCGCAAGTACAGCTTCTTATTTCTTGCATTCTGTTGGATAGCCGGACTTCTGTCCGGTGCTTCTGTCTATCTCGCGGCAGGGGATTCCCTGAATTCTCTGATGCGCAGTGCCGTAATGCGGCCTGTGTCGATCGTCTCCCTGTTGTGCGTGACCATGTTTCCTTTCCTGATTTCCGCTTTTGCAGTTTATATTTCCGAGCCGTGGCTGCTTCTGATCGTGAGCTTCGGGGACGCATTCGTGCTTTCCTTTGTCTCTCTCGGCGTGGTGCAGTGCAGCGGCTCCGCCGGATGGCTTGTCCGGTGGCTTCTTGTTTTCAGCGCCAGCCTTGCTTCGCCGCTAAAGTATCTGTACTGGCTGCGGCACCTGACGGGGCACAGACGTTTCAGCGGCCTTGAGGCTGCTTGCGTAGTTTGCATATTCGCACTGATCGGAAGCGTTGATTTTCGCTTGGTTTCGCCCCTTTTGGCGAGATTGATACACGGATAGAAAGGACATATTGGTACGCGCATTCATGCTGGACTTGATTCATGCTTATGAAACTTACCTGACGAAGGTAAAGCAGGCATCCGCCAACACGGTTTGCTCCTATATGCGGGACATTCGGCAGTTCACCGAGTGGCTGCAAACGAGCGAGCATGCGGACATTCTGGATGCCACCCAACTGAATATCAGCGACTACCTGAATTATCAGCGTGGGGAAGGCAAATCCGGGGCAACGATCTCCCGGACGCTGGCAAGTCTGAAGAATTTCTATGCCTATGTCATTTCCTCCGGCTTTTTGGAGGAATCCCCTGTCAGCGGAGAAATTCACGTGGACAGAGGAGAGAAGAAGCTGCCCCAGATTCTCACCGGTAAGGAAGTGGAGCTTCTTCTGGCGCAGCCCTCCGGCATGGACGCCAAGGGTCTGCGGGACAAGGCCATGCTGGAGGTCATGTACGCCACCGGCATCCGTGTCACGGAGCTGATCGACCTGAACGTGGAGGACGTGAACCTGGAGCTGGGCATCCTCAAGTGTGCCAGCGCTAAAAAATCCCGGGTTATTCCGCTGTATCCGGCTGCCCTCCGGGCGCTGAGCGTGTACTTAAAGGAAGTCCGGCTGCTCATGGTGGACGATCCCAGGGAGCAGGCGCTGTTCGTCAACGTCGGCGGCGCGCGGATGAGCCGTCAGGGCTTCTGGAAAATCCTCAAGAGCTACCAGGAAAAGGCGGGCATTGAGAAGGATATCACGCCCCACACCCTGCGGCACAGCTTCGCGGTGCATCTGCTGGAAAACGGCGCCGACCTCGGCTCCTTGCAGGAGCTGATGGGTCACAGCGACATTTCCTCCACCCAGATGTACACCCACATGGTCAATCAGAAGCTGAGATCCGTCTATGAAAAATGTCATCCCAAAGCGTAAAAGGCCAGCCGGAGCGGCTGGCCTTCAGACTGTTTCCAATGGATAACGGCCTGATACTAGTTTTCGATAAAACGATTAAAAACCGTTTTATTCGGCTGCTGCTTCAGCAGCCAGCGGCGTAGCCGCAAAA
>URBH01000081.1 GCA_900546075.1 uncultured Eubacteriales bacterium
TGCCGTGAAACGGCAGAATAAAATGATGAAATCATTTTATTAAGAAATAGTATTATAAGTTCTTCTATTATTAAAAGCGTGGGGTTGGCAATGTCTGCCAACCCCGCTTTGTGCAGTTAACCGAGAATATGATATGTCCGCAGATTGAGGATTTTACCGGATTCGGTTGTGACCTTCTCACACCCACACTTCTCGTGACGGAACTTCTCAACCAGATGAATGCTCGCCGCGTTCCGCACATCTACCTCATAAACGTAGTACTGGTACTTACCCGTTGCATTCAGGTAGTCAACCAAACCCCTCAGAGCTTCGTAGCCATACCCTTTTCCTTGCGCTGAGCTTTTCAGCCATAGACCAAGCTCTGGCGTTTTTTCGGTAATGCCGAAGGCTTCCATGCTTCCTAAAAATTCCCCGTCCTGGGTTAGAATGACCAGCTCCAGCATATTTCCGCGTTCCATATCCTTGACAAACATCGAAACGGTTTCATTTGCCGTATTCATATCAGGAAAACTGTCTGGATACTGATACTTGACGATTTCGTCTGTGAACTCCGTGTAGTATGCTTCCAGAAAGGAATCGCGGAACGGCTGTATGAGCAGTCTTTCCGTTTTCAGCGTAAACTCCATAATTGTGCTCCTTGCGGGATTGCTTGAAGGTTACAGCAGCGGGATCCCGGCCTTTGCGCAGGCTTCCACGGTCTCACCGTCCCACACGCTGGACTGTACTTCGCCGATGTGGGCGCAGCCCATCATCAGCATGGACAGACGGCTCTGGCCAATGCCGCCGCCGATGGTCAGGGGCAGCTCGTCGTTCAGAAGCATTTTGTGGAAGGGCAGCGTCCGCCGGTCGTCGCAGTGGGCGAGGGCCAGCTGGCGGTCGAGGGATTCTGCGTCCACGCGGATACCCATGGAGGAAATCTCTAATGCCCGGTTCAGGGTCTCGTCCCAGAAGAAAATGTCACAGTTCAGATTCCAGTCGTCATAGTCGGGGGCGCGGCCGTCGTGGGGCTTGCCGGAGCGGAGAAGTCCGCCGATCTGCATGATACAGGCGGTTTTGTGCTCCCGGACAAAGGCGTTTTCCCGCTGGGAGCCGGTTTCCAGATCGGGATACATGTCCTCCAGCTCCTGGGCGGTGATAAAGGTGACCTCCCGGCGCAATTCGGTGCGCAGCTGGGGGAAGCGGACGTGCAGCCGGTCGTTGGTGTCGCAGATGGCGCCTACAATGGCGCGGACGATGAGCTTCAGGAAGTCCAGGTTCCGGTTTTCCCGGGTAATGATTTTTTCCCAGTCCCACTGATCGACGTAGATGGAATGGATGTTGTCCAGCGACTCGTCCCGGCGGATGGCGTTCATGTCGGTGTACAGGCCATTCCCTACGGTAAAATTGTAGCGCTTGAGGGCGAGACGCTTCCATTTTGCCAGAGAATGCACCACCTGGGCGTCCATGCCCACGGCGGGGATGTCAAAGGCCACAGGCCGCTCGTAGCCGTTCAGGTTATCGTTGAGGCCGGAGCTTTCGGTGACGAACAGGGGCGCGGAGACGCGCTTCAGATTCAGCGCCTTGGAAAATTCCTGCTGGAACGTCTCCTTGATGTAAGCAATGGCGCGCTGGGTATCGTAGGCGTCCAGCACCGGCTTATAGTTTTCGGGAATGTATATCTTGTTCATAAAACGGCATCCTTTCACGGGAAACAATCTGTGTCCATTGTATTCGTTTTTTTGGAAAAATCAAGAGAAATTGTTGCTTTGCGCTGTCCCTGCCGCGAAAACGCCCCCGCCGAAGTATCGGCACTGCCCCTTGGCTCTCCCTCCGGGAGAGCTGTCACCGCAGGTGACTGAGAGGGCATTGCACCCTGACTTACCCTCTCCGTCTTTGCTTCGCTCAGCCACCTCTCCCAAAGGGAGAGGCAAGGGGCGCTCATATTAAAAACAGACACAGCAGATTATCCCGCTGTGCCTGTTAACGGTCTGGTGCGCCCCGCCCTTTCCGGCGGGGGCGGTGGTTATGCTTTCGGCGCAAGCACCTTTTCCATAAATTCCGTCACGATTTTCCGGTATCGGGGCGTGTCCACCAGATAGCTGAACCCATGGTCGGCGCCGGGGAAGGTGCAGCGCGTTATCAGGGTGGGATTTTCTGATACGATGTCGCTCATTTCGCAGGGGACGAAGCTGTCGCTTTCCCCATGGATGATCAGGATGGGAACCTTTGCCTGTTTCACTGCCCGGGCGGCGTCTGTTTCATCAACGTCGAAGCCGCCGTAGACCCGCCCGCCGATTTTTACAAACGGCCAGGATAACCGGTCGGGCATGTGCATATCCTTCGCGACCTTGCGGATGATGTCCTTGGGGGAGGAATAGGGACAGTCGGCGATGATCCCCTTCACATTCTCCGGTAAATCCAGACCGGCAGCCATCAGCACCGTCGCCGCGCCCATGGAAATGCCATAGAGAATGATTTCGGTATCCGCGCCGAACCGCTCCACGGCGTAGCGCACCCAGCTGTCTGCGTCCCACCGCTCCTGAATGCCGAAGGTGATGGTGCGGCCTTCGCTTCTTCCGTGGGCGCGTTCGTCGACGAGCAGAAGATTGTGCCCCATGGAAAAGCTCAGCTCGCTGCCTCCGGCGAAGTCCGTCAGGGCGCTGCTGCGGTAGCCGTGAAAACCGATGTCCAACGGCGCGCCGTCCTTAACGTGGTAATAGCGACCGAAGAGGGTCAGCCCGTCAAAGGATACGATGGATACTTCCTCGTAGGGGCGGTCGCTGAGCTGGCAGAACAGACGGTTGATCTCCTTGCGGTAGGGGTCATACTTGTGGCTGGCAAAGGTGGAGATTTTGTCCCGTCCCTTTTTGGGGGAGTAAAATGCGATGCGGTAGGTGTAGTACCCTCCCATCAGCAGAATGGCTGCGACGGCGCACAGAAGAAACAGAAAAAGCGTCATATCATAGACCCCGGATGTAGTCCATCAGCTCCGGGAAGCTGCCGTATGGATACTGAGAAATGTCCCTGTTTTCCTTATTGATCAGGCAGTCGGTGAGAAGGAATACCTGCATACCAAGGGCTCGGGCGATCATGTCCTCGCCCACGTCGTTGCCTACCATGAGACATTCTCCGGCGTTCAGATTCAGTTTACCCAGAATTTCCCGGTAGTAGTCCGGATTGGGCTTGCAGAAGCTGGAATTGTCGTAGGTGGTAATGAACTCGAAATCCTCAGGTATCAGACCGGCCCATCGAATCCGGCTTTGGGTGGCCGTGGGCGGGAAAAGGGGATTGGTGGCAAGCACGGTGCGGTACCCCATGGCGTGGAGGGTGCGAATGGTTTCCGCCGCGGCGGGCTGAAAGCCGCAGCTGTGGCGGCATTCCTGAAATTCCGTTTCGTAGAATTCGTCGTAGAGGGGGACGTCTTCCAAAGCGTCCTGACCGAACATGGCGACGAAGGTTTCCCAGAAGACGGCCTCGTTGGTCTTCCTGCCACTGTTTGCGACCATGGCGCCGGTGCCGCGCCAGACCGCCTTGACAAGCTGCTGGGGGTCGTAGCCGTAGGGTACCATTTTGGCTGCCAGACGGCTCAGGTAATCCTTGACGAACACCTCCTGATCCATGGGAAGCAGTGTGCCGTCCAGATCAAAAAGAATTGTGGTGAGCATCGTATTAACCTCGCAATTCGTATTTTACCAGAATTATACAGCAGCCGCCGTCCCATTTCAAGTGTGGGACGGCGGCTGTGTTGTAAACTTTTATTCGGAAGTGGACTCCACGCCCACGGCCATGATGTCGTAGGGCGTCGTCTGGTAGACGAAGTAGTTCAGCCAGTTGCTGAACAGCAGATGGGCGTGTCCCCGCCAGCGGACGACGGGGCGCTGGGTGTCATCGTCGTTGGGATAGTAGTTCGCCGGGACGTGGATGGGTAGACCCTGCGCTTTGTCCCGGAGATATTCCTTTTCCAGCGTGTCCGCGTCGTACTCGGCGTGGCCGGTGACGAAAATCTGACGGCCTTCTTTGTTCATGGCGGCGTAGACCCCGGCGTCCGGGGAGGAAGCCAGAATTTTCAGGCCGGGAACGGCTTCAATGTCGGCACGCTCCACGGTGGTGTGCCGGGAGTGAGGAATCCAGAATTCATCGTCGAAGCCCCGGAGCAGAATGGCGCGCTTGTAGTCCGCGTGGTGGGGGTACACGCCGAACAGCTTTTCGGGAAGCGGCTTCTTCTGAATGCCATAGTGGTAGTAAAGTCCCGCCTGCGCGCCCCAGCAGATGTGGAAGGTGGAATGGACGTTGGTTTTGCTCCACTCCATGATCTGGCACAGCTCCGGCCAGTAGTCCACCTCCTCAAAGGGCATCTGCTCCACCGGCGCGCCGGTGATCACCATGCCGTCAAATTTCCGGTCTTTCAGCTCGTCGAAGGTTTTATAGAAGTTGAGCAGATGCTCCTGGGGGGTATTCTTGGAACGGTGGGTGGAGACCATCATCAGCTCCAGATGCACCTGCAACGGCGTGTTGCCCAGCAGACGGCTGAGTTGGGTCTCCGTGACGATCTTCGTGGGCATGAGATTCAGCAGCACGATCTCCAGAGGGCGGATGTGCTGGGTCTCTGCCCGGGTCTTTCGCATGACGAAAATGTTTTCCCGCTGCAGAATGCCCGCTGCCGGCAGGTCGTTGGGAATCTGAATGGGCATACGCTTTCCTCCTGATTACACGTTCTCCAATGCCTGGGCGATGTCCTCGATGAGATCCTGGGCGTTTTCCAGACCGCAGCTCAGACGGATAAGGTCGGCGCCGACACCGGCGGCGTCCAGCTCCCCGTCGGTCATCTGACGGTGGGTGGAGGAGGCGGGGTGCAGGCAGCAGGTGTGGGAATCGGCCACATGGGTCTCGATGGCACCTAGCTTCAGGTGCTTCATGAAGGTCTCGGCTGCTTTCCGGCCGCCGTAGAGACCGAAGGAAATGACGCCGCAGGTGCCGTTCGGCATGTACTTATGGGCAAGATCGTAATATTTGTCGCCCTTCAATCCGGCGAATTTCACCCACTTGACCTTTTCGTGACCCTGCAAAAATTCCGCCACGGCCTGGGCGTTGGCGCAGTGCTGCTTCATGCGGAAGGGCAGGCTTTCCAGACCCAGATTCAGCAAAAATGCGTTCTGGGGAGACTGGACGCAGCCAAAGTCCCGCATCAGCTGGGCGGTACACTTGGTGATGAACGCGCCCCCAAGGCCGAAACGCTGGGTGTAGGTGACGCCGTGGTAGCTGTCGTCGGGGGTACACAGGCCGGGGAATTTGTCCGGGTAGGCCGTCCAATCAAATTTGCCGCTGTCCACGATGGCGCCGCCCAGAGCGGAGGCGTGGCCGTCCATGTACTTGGTGGTGGAGTGGGTGACGATGTCCGCGCCCCACTGAAAGGGCCGGCAGTTGATGGGGGTGGCGAAGGTATTGTCCACAATGAGAGGAACGCCGTGGGCGTGGGCTGCCCTGGCGAACTTTGCAATGTCCAGCACCGTCAGGGCGGGGTTGGCAATGGTCTCGCCGAACACGGCCTTGGTGTTGGGGCGGAAGGCGGCGTTCAGCTCCTCCTCGGTGCAGTCTGGGTCGATAAAGGTGGTTTCCAGGCCCATTTTCTTCATGGTGACGGAGAACAGGTTGAAGCTGCCGCCGTAGATGGCGGAGCTGGCAACAATGTGGTCGCCGCAGCCGGCGATGTTGAACACCGCCATAAAATTTGCCGCCTGTCCGGAGCCGGTGAGCATGGCGGCAGTGCCGCCCTCCAGAGCGCAGATTTTGGCGGCGACGGCGTCACAGGTGGGGTTTGCCAGACGGGAATAGAAATAGCCCTCAGCTTCCAGGTCAAAAAGCTTTCCCATATCCTCGGAGGTGTCATATTTGAACGTGGTACTTTGGACGATGGGGATCTGACGAGGTTCGCCGTTTTTTGGCGTATAACCGGCCTGAATGCACAATGTTTCGGGACGCAGCTTGGAATCCATGAGAAATCACCTCATAATGTAATTTTTCGTCTATTGTAATCGTTTGGAGGGCGTTTGTCAACGCCTGACCGACAGGTTGCCGCCGACGCAGAAAAACCACCGCAATTCCAACGGAACTGCGGTGGATAAAATGTCATGCTGTACCACTGTAGATTTTCGAGTTTTTCCTGAAAACACTGCACAGTTGGTATCGTCACGGTCAAGCGGTGCGGTTTAGGTTTCTTGCTTGTGCTCTTCAAGCTGCAGCAGCCTGTGATCCTCCGTCAGCACCTTCATCTGGCTGATGGCGATGGCGTTGAGCTTTGCCAGACGCTCCGCCTGCGGGATTCCTTCGTTGATGAACACCGCATTCAGGTTCTCCAGATTGGACAAGCACACAAGCTGCGAAACGTTGGCATAGT
>URBH01000082.1 GCA_900546075.1 uncultured Eubacteriales bacterium
ATCCTGCGGCCTAATAAAACGCTTTTAAGCGTTTTATTAAAAACTCGTATAAAACACACTTCTACCGTTCATCGGCCAAAATTGACCGATGAACGGATTTTTTAACATTTTTGCTTCCCTTTATGATATAGTGTAATCGCAAGGAGGTGTCCCATGAAATTCAAGCTGATTATCGATAAAACCCGGGAAGAAACGGTAGTGGCCACCGTCCATGAGCGCAGCCGTCTTACCGACGAAATGGAGCTGCTGATCCTTCAGCACGACGGCTCCGACCGGGTCGCGGCTTACACCGAGGACGGTATGCGGATGCTCCCCTTCTCCGATATCGAGTGTATCACCGTTCTGGACGGGAAGACCTATGCCGTTGCCTGCAGCGGCGAGCGTCTCCGGTTAAAGCTGCGGCTGTACGAGCTGGAGGCCATGCTTCCCGCATCCTTCATCCGCATCAACAAATCGGCGCTTGCCAACGAAGCCCATTTGGAGCGCTTCACCGCTTCCTTCAACGGCGCGGTGGACGCCGTCTTCCGAAGCGGCTACCGGGAATATGTTTCCAGGCGGTGCTTCGCGGAAATCAAAAGGAGGTACGATAACCTATGAAGCAATACTGTCTGACATTTTTGAAGCGGGGTCTGCTGGCCGCATCCGGCGGGCCGCTGATCCTCGCCATGATCTACGGCATTCTGGGTGCCAACGGCCAGGTCACTTCCCTCGCCCCCGGAGAGGTCTGCATGGGGATCGTGACGGTGACGCTGCTGGCCTTCATCGCGGCGGGCATCGGCGTCGTCTATCAGATCGAGCGACTGCCGCTGCTTTCCGCTACGGCCATTCACGCCGGGGCGATGTATCTGGACTATCTGCTGATCTATCTGCTGAACAACTGGATTCCCCGGGACTGGGCGTTTATCGGCGTCTTTACCCTGTGCTTCGCGGTGGGCTACGCCCTGATCTGGGGAATCATTCTGCTTTCCATCCGGCACAGAACCAACCGTATCAACCGCCATCTGCGGGGAGGAAAATCATGAGAAAACCGTTTCTGGACAATCTGCGCTACGGCATCGTGCTGTCCGTTGTGGCATATCACGTATTTTATCATTTCAACAGCGTCGGGGTCATCACAAACGTGGTCATCCCCGGCATTCCGGCGCTGGACGCGCCGCTGTATGTGCTGTACCCCTGGTTCATGGCGGCGCTTTTCATGATCTCCGGCATCTGCGCCCGGTACAGTCTGGAAAAACAGACGGGCAAGCAATACCTGAAAGGCAAGGTTCGCCGCCAGCTCATTCCCTCCGTCGCCATTATTTTCCTCATCGGATGGAGTACCGGCTGGGTCACCGACCAGTACGCAAACATCTTCGGCGGCAACGGCGGTCAGGTTCCGGGGTTCGCCAAATATCTTGTGTGGTGCATGTCCGGCATTGGGGTGCTGTGGTTCCTGCACGAGCTGCTGCTGTGCGAGGTGGTGCTGGTGCTGATTCGCAGGCTGGACAAAAAAGGCCGGCTGTGGCAGCTGGGCGGCAAGGCAACCTTTCCTGTCATCTGTCTTCTGGTGCTCGGCCTGTGGGGCAGCGCCTATATTCTGAACACCCCGGTGATCGAGGTCTACCGAAACGGATTTTACCTGTTCTGCTTCCTCGCGGGCTACATTCTGTTCTCCCATGAACATATCCAGTCCCTGCTTGCCAAGTGGGCGCCCTGTCTGCTGGCCGTGAGCAGTGTGCTGGCCGTCGTCTACACGATGCACTTCTGGGGGCAGAATTACGCGGCTCTCGGCAATCTGAAAGCCCCCCTTACCAACCTTTACGCCTGGTTTGCCTGCCTTGGGGTGCTGGGTGCGGGGAAGCGATGGCTGGATCAGGAGACCGCCTTCACCCGGTACATGGCCGGCCGCAGCTTCGGCATCTACGTTCTGCACAATCCCCTGCTGGTGCTGCTGGCGTGGGGGATGGATAAGCTGCTGCATTTTCCCGTGTGGAGCATGTATCTGCTCCTGCCGGTGCTGCTGGCACTGCTCCTGCCCCCGCTGATCGCGCTTATCAGGCGCATTCCTGTTCTGCGCACGCTGATTCTTGGTGAAAAGTAAAAAAACGCGCCACGGTTTCTGCAAACCGTGGCGCGGCGTTTTTTGGTTATTCGATGCAGATGCGGTTGTTCTCGGGCAGCTTCTTCTGTCCGGCCTTCGGCACATCCAGCGTCAGGATACCGTTCTCAAACTTGGCGGACACCTCTTCGGGCTTCACATCCCCCACGTAGAAGCTCCGGCTCATGGAACCGGCGTAACGCTCCCGGCGGATGTAGCGACCCTTCTTGTCCTCCTCGTCCTTATCAAGACCCTTTGCGGCCTCAATGGTCAGGTAACCGTTGCTCAGGTCAATGCTGATCTCATCTTTCTTAAAGCCGGGGAGATCAACTGCCAACTCGTAGCTGTTTTCCTTCTCACGGATATCGGTCTTCATCAGGTTCTTGGCGTGCTTGCCGTACAGGGGATTGTGTCCCTCGGATACGTTCATCATGCCAAAGGGATCGTTAAAGAAATCATCAAACAGGTTCTCTCCAAAAATGCTGGGCAACATAAGTCATTCCTCCATTCAAATCTTCTATGTTCCCTGCGGAGGGGCTTCCTTTTTTCGCCCCTCTTTTTGGTACGACTACACTATACCACAATTTTTAGCACTGTCAAGGCTTGAGTGCTAAAGTTCATAAAAAGATAAAAATACGTTCACAGAATATCCGATTTCTCCGGCGACTGGCAGGAAACGGCGGGCACCCCTTGCCTCTCCCCTTGGGAGAGGTGGCTGAGCGAAGCGAAGACGGAGAGGGGAAATAAGGCTGCAATGCCCTCTCAGTCACCTGCGGTGACAGCTCTCCCAGAGGGAGAGCCAAGGGATTGTGCCACGGAACGAGAAATGGAGCGCATCTTTGCCGATACGCTCCACAAAAAATCTTGCTTTTTTCCGTTATTCTTAGACCAGCGGCGCAAACAGCCGCAGAATGCACTGCCACATCCGCAGAATCGCCCCGCTGCCGGTGCTGTAGCGCTGGGTGACCTCGCTGCATTGGGAGAACAAGGCGTCAAAATCCCGCGCCATGTCGCCGATCGCGTCACAGCCGTAGAGCAGAACGTCGTTCTCAAAGTGGTGATACAGGCTCCGGTAGTCAAAATTCGAGCTGCCTATGGAGGCGATTTTCCCGTCGCACAGGCACTGCTTGGCATGGCAGAAGCCCGGCGTATACTCGTAAATCCGCACACCCTGCCGGGCAAGGCCGGAATAATAGGAGCGGGTGATGGCGAATACCACCTTTTTGTCCGGGATTCCCGGCGTGATGATCCGCACATCCACTCCCCGCTTGGCCGCAAGACGCAGCGCCCGGCTCATTTCGTCGGTGATGATCAGGTACGGCGTGGTGATATACAGCGTCTTTTCCGCCTGGGCGATCAGATTCAGATAGACATTTTCCGCCGTGCGCTCCTCAGACAATGGGTTATCGTTGAAGGGCTGCACGAACCCCTCCGATTCTGCCTTGTGGCAGATGTTGAGGTAGTGCGCAAAATTCTCCTCTTCCTTGGTGGTTACATTCCACAGCTCGAAAAACGACGCCGTCAGACTCCGGACTGCCTCGCCCTCCAGCCGAAGGCCGGTGTCCTTCCACACCCCGTAGGGCTGGGCGCGGCCAAAATATTCGTCCGCCAGATTGTAGCCGCCGGTGTAGCCCACCTTGCCGTCGATGACCGTGGTTTTCCGGTGATCCCGGTGGTTCAAAAACAGATTGACCACCGGCACGGCGGGGTTGAACACCCGGCACCGGATGCCGTCCTCGCTCAGCCCTCTGGCAAAGCGCATGTTCACAAAGCCCAGGCTGCCGATGTCGTCGTACATCAGCCGCACTTCGACTCCCTGACGCGCCTTGCGCACCAGAATTTCCCGAATTTCCTGAAAGGCCGAATTATCCGCCACGATGAAATATTCCATGAAAATGAACTTTTCGGCCTTTTCCAGATCCGCTTTCATGGCTTCCAGGGTCTCGGCTCCGTCGCCAAAATAGCGGACGCGGGTATTTTGGTACACAGGCCAGTTTTCATAGGCGGAAAGATAGCGGAACTGGTTGGCAGCGGCGCGATTTTCCGATTCCAGCCGCGCCAGAACCGCCTCGTCCTGGGGAAGGCAGCCCTTTATTTTCTCCCGGAAACGGCGGATACGCTTCCCCGCCCTGCCCGGGTCTCCGAGAATGTCGAACAGCAGAAACAGGCTCAGTCCCATCACCGGAGCCGCCAGAATCAGCATGATCCAGGGCATCTTCATGGCCGTGGAGGTATGCCTGCCATACAGGCGCAGCACCACAGCGATGCTCAGCAGGCTGACACATGCGGATATCCATGCGGAGTGGGCATTCAGCTTCACCGCCAGCTCAATCAGCCAGACGACCTGAATGATAATGGTCAGACCAACGAACACAATCCTTGAGATGCTGTTGCGTTTGCGTTTATGCTCCCTGCTCATTCCGCACTTCCTTTTTCCTTCTCTTCGTTCTGCTCATCCAGCTCATGCCAAAGCGCGTCTGCCCGCCGCTGGTTCTCCATCGCCACGTCGATGCCCTCGGTGCTGTCCTTGCTGAAAATGATCCGCAGCGTCAGAATGATCAGCCGGATATCCAATAGCGGCGAATAGTTTTCAATATACATCATGTCCAGCCGCAGCTTGTCGTAGGCGCTGGTGTTGTACTTTCCGTAAATCTGGGCATAGCCTGTCAGGCCGCCCCGCACCTTCAGGCGGTAGCAGAATTCCGGAATTTCCTTGGAAATATCGTCCGCCAGGCACTTGCGTTCCGGCCGGGGGCCGACGATACTCATGTCCCCCTTCAGGATGTTGATCAGCTGGGGCAGCTCGTCTAAGCGGGCGGCACGGATGACCTTGCCCACCTTCGTGATTCTGGGGTCGTCCTCCGAGGCCAGTACCGCGCCGGCGTATTTTTCCGCGTCCACGATCATGCTGCGGAACTTGAGAATTTCAAATTCCCGGCCGCCCCGGGTCAGGCGCTTCTGCTTATAGAACACCGGGCCGCCGTCCTCGATTTTGATGGCCGCCGCGATAATGAGCATGACCGGCGCGACGGGAATCATGGCAATGCCGCAAAGCACCAAATCCATGGCGCGCTTGATGATGCGCTGCACAGGAGTCAGGCCGGTGCCTTTGACCATCAGCAGCGGGGTATCGAACAGGGTATTATTTTTCGCGCCCCGGAGCATGATGTCCGTGAGCTTGGGGGCGACGTAGGTGCGGATGCGGTAGCGGTAGCAGTATTTGAGAATATCGTTGCGGGTCTGGGCGGGAATGTCCGTGAGGATGACCGCGTCGTGCTTGCGGGTCTCCCGGCACACCGCTTCCAACCCCTCGTCAATGTTCATCAGCTTGCTGACGTTATACTTATCCCGGCGGGAGTCCATCTTGATCTTCAGCCCGATGCCCCGCTTGTTGCCGTACACCAGCAGCATGTCATGGGGGGCATACAGCTTATAATACAGCTCCGTGTACACATAAATCAGCACCACCGCCACGACAATCTCCGTCAGAAGCAGCAGAAGCATCGGCCCCACGGGAATCATGGCGTTGACAATCAGGCACAGCTGGAAATAGGTAAGAAAGTTCACCACAAACAGGGAAATGACCTGCCCGATGATCAGATCCAGCCGGTGCAGCTGCCCGAACAGCGTGCAGTCGGAGTTCAAAAACAGGACATACAGCAGCGCCGCATAGACACCCATCAGCACATATTTGCCCTTGTACGCAAAATGCCCGATTTCGTATCCCTTTCGGAACGCGCCGTAATACAGCAGGGTCATAACCACCACTTCCAGCAGCGTTTCCGCCGCCCGGACAAGTCCCTTGGTGTCCTCATATGCGCTGCGGCTCAGCTTTCTCATTGATAATACACGTCCTCTATGCAAAATATGACACGATTCCAGGAAAATATACTTTTTGTTATCATATCACACCCATCAAAAGAAAGCAACCCCGGAAACGAAACCGATCGTTCCCGGGAACCCCGCCTCAAATAATGAAATTTTCTCTTTACAAATCCAACAGTTTCTGATACAATCATACCTGTTCTGTGGCCCGGTGGTGCAGTCGGTTAGCACGCCAGCCTGTCACGCTGGAGGTCGACGGTTCGAGTCCGTTCCGGGTCGCCACAAAAAAGCACGCTTTTCAGCGTGCTTTTTTCTTTCTGCTTGGCTGTGGATATTCTTGGGCAATACCGCACAATTTGACAAGAAGACTCAGCCAGGATTTTTGTCCCAATTCAAAGTTT
>URBH01000083.1 GCA_900546075.1 uncultured Eubacteriales bacterium
GCCGCTAAAAACGAAGTCAATACATTTCTTACCGCCGCCCAGGCGGTCTGCCGTGAAATGGCAGAATAAAATGATGAAATCATTTTGTTAAGAAATAGTATTATATTTGGAAATTGCCCCGTACCGCCGCGGCGGATTTTTCTTTCTTATTTTGCCTATTGACAAAGTAGGTTGGTGATGCTATATTACCCATAGACTTACTAGGTAAATACCTTGGGAGGAATTAACAATATGCAAGTTTATGCTGATAACGCGGCAACAACGGCCATGAGCCGGACGGCTATCGACGCCATGCTGCCCTATCTCGACAATATCTACGGCAACCCCTCCAGCCTGCACTCCGTGGGTCAGAGGGCAAAGGAAGCCCTGGACGCCGCCCGTGAGACGGTCGCCCAGTGCCTGGGCTGCGAGCCCCGGGAGATCATCTTCACCTCCGGCGGCAGCGAGGCCGACAACCAGGCCATCATCTCCGCCGCCCGCTACGGCGAGAAGAAGGGCAAGAAGCACATCATCACCACCGCCTTTGAGCATCACGCCGTGCTGCACACCCTGGCAAAGCTGGAAAAAGAGGGCTTTGAAGTCACCTATCTGGACGTCCGGAAGGGTCACAACGTCACCGCTCAGCAGGTGAAGGACGCCATCCGCCCCGACACCTGCCTGGTCACCACCATGTACGCCAACAACGAGATCGGCTCCGTCCTGCCCATCCGGGAGATCGGCGCCGTCTGTAAAGAAGCGGGCGTACCCTTCCACACCGACGCCGTTCAGGCCGTCGGCCATCTGCACATCAACGTCAAGGAGCAGAACATCGACATGCTCAGCCTGTCCGGCCACAAGTTCCACGGCCCCAAGGGCGTGGGCGCGCTGTATGTCCGCCGGGGCTTCCCCCTGGTGAGCATCATCGAGGGCGGCGCGCAGGAGCGTGGCAAGCGCGCGGGTACGGAGAACATCCCAGGTATCTGCGGCATGGCGGCAGCGTTGAAGGAAGCCTGCGACCACATGGACGAGAACATGCCCAGAGTCGCCGCCATGCGGGACCGGCTGATCGAGGGACTGAGCAGGATTCCCCACAGCGCCCTGAACGGTGACCCGGTGAACCGTCTGCCCGGCAACGTCAGCTTCTGCTTTGAGGGCATCGAGGGCGAAAGCCTGCTGCTGCTTCTGGACATGAAGGGCGTGTGCGCTTCCTCCGGCTCCGCCTGCACCTCCGGCAGCCTGGATCCCAGTCATGTGCTGCTGGCCATCGGCCGGGTACACGACGTTGCCCACGGCTCATTGCGGCTGTCTCTCAGCGAGTATAACACCGACGAGGAGATCGACCACATTCTGAAGGTCGTTCCCGAGGTCGTTCAATATCTGCGGAACATGAGCCCTGTGTGGCGGGATTTGCAGACCGGCAAACGGCAGTATATCCTGTAATTGTTCCCGGGAAAAATGGATAAGGAGAATGGAATTATGGCACTGTACAGTGAAAAAGTAATGGATCATTTTCAGCACCCCAGAAACGTAGGCGTGATCGAGGACGCCAACGGCGTCGGCGAAGTCGGCAACGCCAAGTGCGGCGATATCATGAAGATTTACCTGAAAATCGAGGACGACATCATCAAGGACGTGAAGTTCGAGACCTTTGGCTGCGGCAGCGCCATCGCCTCTTCCTCCATGGCCACCGAAATGATCAAGGGCAAGTCCATCCACGAGGCCATGGCGCTGACCAACAAGGCCGTGGCGGAGGCGCTGGACGGTCTGCCCGCCCACAAGCTCCACTGCTCCGTTCTGGCAGAGGAAGCCATCAAGAAGGCGCTTCAGGACTATTTCGACCGCAACGGCATTCCCTACGACGAGAAGGATTTCCCTGCCTGCGAACACTGCGCCCACTGCGAGAGCGTATGATCGTATCCACGAAGGGGCGTTATGCTCTGCGGGTGATGGTCTGCTTTGCCCAGCGGGGCGGGAACGAGTACATTCCCCTGAAGGAGATCGCGGAGTCCGAGGGCATTTCCCAGAAATACCTGGAAGCCATTATGACAACATTGTCCAAGGCCGGGTTCGTGGACGCCGTCCACGGAAAGGGCGGCGGCTACCGCCTGAACCGTCCCCCGGAGCAGTACACCATCGGCAGCATCCTCAAGCTGACGGAGGGGAGCTTAAGCGCGGTGTCCTGCACCTCCGTAGGCGCGTCGGCCTGCTCCCGGACGGAGTGCTGTCAGGCCAAGCCCATGTGGGACAAGCTGGACAGGATGATCGACGGGTTCTTCGAGGGAATCACCCTGGCAGACCTGCTCCATGACAGCGTAACGGAATAAAACAAACCGGCATGATTTTTGATGGTAGTCGTAAAACAGCGAATGGAGCGTATCGGTACAGATACGCTCCATTTTTATGTAACGTGATACAGCCCCTTGGCTCTCCCTCTGGGAGAGCTGTCACCGCAGGTGACTGAGAGGGTATTGCACCTTGGTTTCCCCTCTCCGTCTTCGCTTCGCTCAGCCACCTCTCCCATAGGGAGAGGCAAGGGGTGCAGTCCATCATCCCGCTGTGCCTGTTAACTGTCTGATACACTCCGCCCATTCGTCATGCCGGTTTTTGCTGTAAAGCAGGCGTTTACATCTGGAAAATGTTCCCGAGAACTGCGCCGTTATTCTCCGGCTCCCGGGGGCGGAGGGAATCGTAGGCCAGGGCGTAGGTGACTTCCACCCGGTTGCGCAGGAAATAATATATGACGAAAATCACCGCCAGATACACGCCGAGGAATCCAAAGTAGGCGGCCGTGTCGGAGAAGGGGAGCGTGACGCCCAGCGCGGGCAGAAGCTGGTCGCCGTAGGCGACCGCGGCGGACGCCAGCACGGCGGCGTAGTACCACCACATGCTCAGATCCAACCGGAACAGATTCCAGCGGTTGCCCTTTGTCATCATCCGGCTGTCCCGCAGGGCGGCCAGAGCGCCGGCGGCGGGGCGGTCGATGATGAGATAATCCGTCATGCGGTACCGGTAGAACAGCGGCGCGGCAAGGGCGAGAAACAGCACACCGAAAATCACCATGGCGGGCGCGGTGGCGCGCATGAGCTGGGTATAGGTGGCGTCGTCCAGCGCAATGCCGGAGGCACCGGCATTTTTGACAAGGGGCATCAGAATATCCACCGCCGCATTGGAAAGGGGCGTCATCATGTAGATCATCATGGCGACGTACAGACTGGCCATGGCCACGCCGCCGAAAATCAGCCCCTTCAGCAGTGTGCAGCGCAGCAGCACCCAGAACCGGTCAAAGCCCAGCCGCATCCCGTTGGGAGATGCGTACTGCCCCCGGGCAATGCGGAGCATGGCGGCGAGGTACCCCAGCGTCAGGCACATGAGAAAACCCGCCTGGACAAGGGGCAGCAGCGTCTGGGCGGTGGTCAGGGCGGAGCGGACGCCCATGCTTCCTAAGCCCCCGGTCTTGGCAATCTGCCGGCTCAGAACATAGCTGGCCGCGTTTGCCAATGCCGTTGCGGCAATGGTGATCACAGAAAAATACAGGATGATTTTCTGCCCATCCCGGGCGTTGGCAAGCCGTCCGGCGGAAAATTCTTTCAGCTGGCGGGTGTTTCGGATATCCATAAGCGCGTCTCCGTTTCAAAACTGGCTTTATGATTGTTATAAACGAAATTTGGAAAAATAGCAAATGAAATTTTTGTAACAGTGGAAAACCGGAGGAATGTATGGTATAATCCATTCAACCGTGAAGACGGAATGGAGGGCTGCTATGGAGCTTGGAGAAAAACTGCGCTTGGCGCGGCTGGAGGCAGGACTGTCCCAGCGGGCGCTTTGCGGGGACGAGATCACCCGGAACATGCTCTCCCGCATTGAGAACGGCGCCGCCCGGCCGTCCATGAAAACGCTGTGCTTCCTTGCCGCCCGACTGGGTAAGCCCGTGAGCTATTTCCTGGAAGAGGACACCGTCTGCTCCCCCAATCAGGAGAGCATGACCGCCGCCCGCCGACTGTTCGACGGGAAGGACTACGCCGGGGCAATGCAGGCGCTGGCGCAGTACCGCGCCCCGGACGAAATCTACGACCGGGAAAAGCAGCTGCTGGAAATCCTTGTCCGGCTCCACCTTGCCGAGGAAGCCATCTCAGGCGGGCGGGCGCCATACGCTTTGGAGTTGCTGGAAACCGTTGCTGATTCCGGAAAATCCGCAGCCTATTATTCCGCGGATTTGGAGCAGCGCAGACTTCTGCTCCTTGGCCGCATTCCGGGGCAGACCGTTCATCTGCCCGGTCTGGATGAAGCGCTGATCATGCAGGCCGCGTCGGCGCTGGCCGGGGGAGACGTCAAACGCGCCGCCCATCTTCTGGACGGGGCGGAAGACCACGCATCCCCCCGCTGGAACTTCCTCCGGGGAAAATGCCACATGGCGCTGGAAGAATTCCCGGAAGCGGCAACGTGCTTCCTCGCCGCGGAAGGGGCGTACAACCTCCTCCGGGAGCTGGAAATCTGCTACCGGGAAATGGGCGACTACAAAAATGCCTACATCTACGCCTGCCGCCAGAAGGACGCACAATAATAAAAAACGCCGTGCCGCTGAGGAAATTCCTTGCGGCACGGCCTTTTCAATGATTTTACGCTTTTTCCATGACCCAGAGGTTCCGGATCTGTCCCTCGATCTGCTCGTAGCTCCACAGCTTTTCGGAATTGACCACGCTGTTGGGGTCGTTGACCTGAAATTGGCCGTCCTCCACCCCCCGCAGAACGATGTAGTGACCCGTGGTGGTGAAATCACCCTCCCGCATGGCGCAGATAATGGGCTTGCCCGCTTCCAGCGCGTCCACCATCTTTTTCTTGACCAGCGGAATTTCCGTGGCCTTCAGCCCAAGCCCCCCGCTGCCCTCGCTGATGAGCGTCCAGGAGGAGCCGCTGCCCCGGGAATAGTAGCCGTTTTCCTGAGCAAATTGGGCGACCTGCCGGGGGTTCATGTTCTCGTCTCCGGTAAGGTAGTAGCCCACCATGGCAAGGCAGGTCGGGCCGCAGCCGGTGACCGCAAGAAAGTCCTTTCCGTACCGTTCGTAGCCCCACATGGGATTCCACTGCAAAAACAGCGGCACGGTCCGGCTGCCCTTCCAGGCACTGAGATCGACCCCCGTGTCCTTCCGGAAGGGGTAGTTCAGCACGAAATCCTTCGTCTCGGGGTTGCGCTCGTAAAGGTCAATGAGGCTCTGGGGGTATTCACCGTAGGAGATGCCCTTTTCCTCGGCAAAGGCTTTCACCGTTTTCTCCGCCTCCGTGCGCTCTCCGTGGTAGAAGGAGATATCCCGGTACAGGTTGTACATGGGCTTCGCCCCCAGAATCGCCGCCGCGAGGAGCACAATAACGGCCACGGCGATCACTGCCCGCTGTTTCGTTTTCATCATAACCACATCCTTTTTGACGTCCCCATTATACCACGGCATCTTTAGGAAGTCTTTTCGGAGAGGTTAAGAATTCCTTATTTTTGCAAAAGCCGACAGAGAAGCGTCCCCAAAGGCCATCGGCCTTTGGGGACGGAGATCATGCAGGAATGTTCTCTTTCACAACGGCGACGCCGTCTACCAGGTTTGCCATTTCCAGCGTACCCTCCACGGCCATCTGACGCTCCATCAGGTCGGTGAGGATCACCATGCCGTCCCGGCACTCGATCTTCATGACGTTGCGCATCATGACCGTTTCCGGGGTAAGCTTGTTCTTATAAACGGTAGAAAGACACATCGTTTGTCCCTCCTTTACTTGACCTCAAGGCTGGACAGCACGACGCTCAGGCGCATGTTGCCCTTCTCAAAGTCGGATACGGCGGCCATGACCTGCTCGTAAGCGGTGTGGTCGCCCGCCTTGTCCAGCTGGACGGCGAGGTCAGCCAGCTCCCTGGCATGGGCGGCGTTGTGGCCGACCATGTACTTCATCAGCGCCACCAGCTCCTCCATGGGCGTATGCTCGCAGGTGCCGGCGCAGGACGCACAGTCCTGGCTGCATTCGTGGGAGTGGGTATGCTCCGCGCCGTCGGCGTGGAGGTGAGCGTGATCGTGGGGGTGCTCGTGGTCGTGGGTGTGCGCATGGGTATGCTCATGGGTGTGGGCAACGCCGTCATGGGTATGCTCGTGGGTATGGGCGTGCGCATGCTCATGGCCGCCGGCCACGTGTTCGGAATCGATATGCATAGGATAGCCTCCTTGATTTTTCTAAGGAACCTCTGAATAAATCGCCTTCGGCTGGCGGCGAATCTTTTGCCCCATCCGTGCAGTTCTGAAAGCGGGAAAT
>URBH01000084.1 GCA_900546075.1 uncultured Eubacteriales bacterium
TAGTTCATCATGGAGAACATGCCCTTCTTCATCTCGCCGCCGTACCAGGTGTTGATGATGACCTGCTCACGGGAGGTGATGTTGAAGGCCACGCAGGTCTCGGAGTTCAACCCCAGCTCCTTGAAGTTCTCGACCTTCGCCTTGGAAGCGTTGTAGACGATGAAGTCGGGCTTGAAGTTCTTCAGCTCCTCCTCGGAGGGACGGATGAACATGTTGGTGACGAAGTGTGCCTGCCATGCCACTTCCATGATGAAGCGGACGGCCATGCGGGTGTCGTGGTTCGCGCCGCAGAAGGCATCCACAACGTACAGCTTCTTGTTGGACAGCTCCTTGATGGCCAGCTCCTTGACGGTCGCCCAGGTGGACTCGCTCATGGGATGGTTGTCGTTCTTGTAGCCGTCGCTGGTCCACCACACGGTGTCCTTGGAGTTGGCGTCCATAACGATGTACTTGTCTTTGGGGGAGCGGCCGGTGTACACGCCGGTCATGACGTTGACAGCGCCCAGCTCGGTGAGCTGACCCTTTTCGTAGCCGGTGAGGGTGGGATCCATCTCGGCGTCGAACAGCGCCTCATAAGAGGGGTTGTGAACGATCTCGGTGGTACCGGAGATACCATAATGCTTCAAGTCGATTGCCATAATACAGTAACCTCTTTCATTATAATATAGATATGGAGGTCACGCCAAGCCCTTTTTTCTGTTCTGGCTTGATTCCCCATATTTTTCGATTGTATCATACACTATCGATATAAAAAAATCAATATAAAATGTGTGAATTTTTTACTTCCGCCGGGGCAGGCGCTTCAAAAGCTGTTCACCCCAGGTGAACACAATGGCCGCAATCAGCGACAGCGCCGCCACCGCAAAGGGCTGAATCCAGGCCTCGGCGTTTTCCGAAAAAACGGTCAGCATCGCAGGGCGGCAGAATCTGGTGTAGACGGAAAGAATCTGAATATGCAGGATATAGACGTAGGTCGACCACGCGCCGAATTTCCCCACGCAGGCAGAAAGGAACCCCCGCTCCTTTGTGACCGTGGGATGGTATGTCATGAACAGCAGCAGCGCTGGAATCTCCAGCAACGTACCCATGGCCGCCTGCCCCATGCCTACCGTAAAATACTGCATGATTCCAAGAATAAAGCCCGCCAATGCCAGCGCCAGGAGCTTGCCGGAGGTGAGGTTAAAATTTGTAAGGATCCGCTCCTGATATTCCCGTAGAAAAATACCCAGAGTAAACATCGGAAGTCCCCAGAAAAAACCGTTGCGGTACAGCAGATACGGCACACTCAATCCAGCCACGGGAGCCAGACATCCCAAGGCAAGAAAAACCGCAAAAAGGCTGAAGGCTGCACAATACAACGGCCGGTAACTCACCGGCTCGTCACCAAAAAAGCGGACATAGAGATACAGAACCAGGTAGCACAGGCATACGGATGTCAGATACCAGAGCTGTGCATTCCGTGGATCCTGATGCAGAAGCAGCCAGTTCATAATTTCTTCCCGTTTTGGAAAATAGGTTATCAGAAATGCTACAGAACTGCCGCCGGTGAGTTCTGTGGTAATTATCCCAAAAGCCACCGAGGCCAACATTGCTACAAGATAGAGCCGCAGAAGATGTTTTATGCGGCGTGTCAATGTCCGTTGACTCGCACCATAGTTAAAATATCCGGTAATGGCAAAGAACAAAGGCACCGCACTATTGGCAAGGATAAGCATCCATCCCTCTGTCTTTCCCGGGAAGGGGACATGCAGAAATACCACAAAAATAGCTGCCACCATCTTGAAGCATTCCATAGCCTGATTTCTGACCCGGGCATTTGCAGGGGCGATCCGTTCGGTGGGCATGTCGGTTCTCTCCTTTTTGCTTTTTTCAACAGTCTAGCATACTTCCGCCGAAAACGCAACTGCGGTCGGCAATTTACGGCGCCGCCCACCGCCCCCCATTCCCTAATCTTCGGCAAAGAAACGATATAAATATACCGAAAAAGCAAAAAAATGTATTTACAACCTTTCCCCCTTGTGCTAGTATATATCTTGGTGGGAGTTGGGACTTCCCCCGTTTCCCCTTCGTGTTTTTAACCATGATCCGCTTCCCGGCTCTTGGTCTAAAAATATACGGGCAAATCGGCACCCCCGATGCGTCCACTTAAATTCCATCTACGGAGGTTACATACAAATGGCTCAAAAAGTTCAGTTTGTGGAGACCGTGCTGCGTGATGCAAATCAGTCTCTCATCGCAACCCGCCTGCCTTACGACAAGTTTGCTCCCATGTTGGAGACCATCGATAAGACCGGCTACTACGCAGTTGAGTGCTGGGGCGGCGCTACCTTTGACGTCTGCCTGCGCTACCTGAACGAAGATCCCTGGGAGCGTCTGCGCAAGATCCGCGCCGCCGTGCCCAACACCAAGCTGCAGATGCTGCTGCGCGGTCAGAACGTTCTGGGTTACTCCCACTACCCCGATGACTTTGTCAAGCTTTTCGTGCAGAAGTCCGTGGAGAACGGCATTGACATCATCCGTATCTTCGACGCCCTCAACGATACGAACAACCTGAAGGTCGCCATGGAAGCCACCGTAAAGGCCGGCGCTATCGCCTCCGGCACCCTGTCCTACACCACCTCTCCCGTCCACACCCAGAAGAAGTACGTGGAAATGGTGAAGGAACTGAAGGAAATGGGCGCTTCCACCATCTGCATCAAGGATATGGCCGGTATCATGGGCCCCAAGGAAGCTTACGATCTGGTTTCCGCCATCAAGGACGCCGCTCCTGAGCTGCCCATCGACCTGCATACCCACTCCACCACCGGTCTTGCCTTCATGACCTACCTGAAGGCCGTGGAAGCCGGCGTGGACATTATCGACACCGCCATTTCTCCCTTCTCCGGCGGCACCTCCCAGCCCGCCACCGAGACCCTGGCCTACGCCCTGCGTCAGCTGGGCTACGAGGTCGATCTGGACGACAAGTGCACCAAGAAGATGGCCGACTACTTCAAGGTCGTCCGTGACGACTACATCAAGGACGGCACCCTGATGCCCAAGTCCATGGCCACCGATACCCAGTGCCTGACCTATCAGATTCCCGGCGGCATGCTCAGCAATCTGCTCAGCCAGCTGAAGCAGGTCAACGCCCTCGACCGCTTCGACGAGGTTCTGGTGGAGACACCCAAGGTTCGTAAGGACATGGGTTATCCCCCGCTGGTCACCCCCACCTCTCAGATGGTCGGCGTGCAGGCCGTGCGCAACGTGCTGGACGGCCAGCGCTACAAGTCCGTCTCCAAGGAGATCAAGGCTTACTGCCGCGGCGAGTACGGCCGTACTCCCGCTCCCATCGACCCCGAAATTCAGAAGCAGATCCTGGGCGACGAGCAGCCTCTGACCGTCCGTTACGCCGATACCCTGGAGCCTGTGGTGGACAAGACCCGGGAGAAGCTGGGCGATCTGGCCCGCTCCGACGAGGACGTGCTGAGCTACATTGCCTTCCCCAATCTGGCCGAGAAGTTCTTCGAGGAGCGCAAGGCCAAGGAAGAGAACGTTGCTACCTACTCCATCGTGGAGTGCTAAGGAGGTACCGTTATGGTGTTATCTTCCACTTTGACGGATATCGGCTTTGTTGACGCCGCCGTCGTCGCGCTGCTGGGCTACGCCGTGGTATTCTTTGGTCTGGTTCTGCTGATGTGCGTCGTCATCATCATGGGCAAGATCTTCATCGCCAAGGAGAAGAAGGTTGCTGCCCACTCTGACGCCGCCAAGGCCGCCATTGCCGCCGCCCCCGAGGCTCCCGCCGCCGACGCCCCCGCCGCTCCCGGCACCGCCGGCAAGCTGAAGCTCTACGATGTCGAGCCGAAAACCGCCGCTATGCTTATGGCCATCGTGGCCGACAAGATGGGCAAGCCCCTGAACGAGCTGCGCTTCATTTCCATTAAGGAGGTCAAATAATCATGAAATACAAAGTGACTCTGAACGGCCGCACCTACGAGGTGGAGGTCGAAGCCGGCAAGGCCATGCTGCTGGATGAGTACGAGGCCATTGTCCCCGCCGCCGCCCCTGTCGCTGCTCCCGCCGCCGCCCCTGCCCCCGTGGCCGCTCCCGCGGCTGCTCCCGCCCCCGCCGCTGCCGCTCCCGTGGCCGGTGACGCCGTCACCGCTCCCATGCCCGGCAACATCCTGAAGGTGAACGTCACCCCAGGCCAGGCCGTGAAGGAGGGCGACGTTCTGGTGGTTCTGGAAGCCATGAAGATGGAGAACGAAATTCTGGCGCCCAAGGCCTGCACCGTGAAGCAGGTTCTGGTTTCCAAGGGCTCCACTGTTGACACCGGCGCTACTCTGGTCGTCCTCGGCTAAGGAGGATACACCATGAGCATCAATGTTGGTGAAGTCCTGTTAAATCTGTGGCAGAAGTCCGGCTTCAACGCCATTTTCGTCGGCTTTGCCGACGGCGGCTGGCAGAATCTGGTGATGCTGATCATCGCCTGTGTGCTGCTGTACCTGGGCATCGTCAAGAAATTCGAGCCGCTGCTGCTGGTGGGCATTGCCTTCGGCTGCCTGCTGTCCAACCTGCCCCTGGGCGGTCTTTACCACCAGGAGCTGTGGGACAACTTCATGAATCCCGCAAGTGACCTGTATCACAGCTACGGCGCCATCATGCGGGAAGGCGGCCTGCTGGATATCTTCTATATCGGCGTCAAGACCTCCCTGTACCCCTGCCTGATCTTCATGGGCGTGGGCGCCATGACCGACTTTGGCCCCCTGCTTAGCAATCCCAAGAGCCTGCTGCTGGGCGCTGCCGCACAGCTGGGCGTGTTCGTTGCCTTCCTGGGCGGCGTGCTGCTGGGCTTTACCGGCCCCCAGTCCGCTTCCATCGGCATCATCGGCGGCGCGGACGGCCCCACCGCCATCTTCCTGACCACTCGCCTGGCTCCCGAGCTGCTGGGCGCCATCGCCGTGGCCGCTTACTCCTACATGGCGCTGATCCCGCTGATTCAGCCCCCCATCATGAACCTGCTGACCTCCGCCGAGGATCGCAAGATCAAGATGGTGCAGACCCGTACCGTGTCCAAGGCCGAGAAGATCATCTTCCCTATCGTGGTGGTGATCTTCGTTGCCCTGCTGCTGCCTGACACCGCGCCTCTGATCGGCTGCCTGATGCTGGGCAACCTGTTCAAGGAGACCGGCGCCACCGACCGTCTCAGCGACACCGCGCAGAACGCCCTGATGAACATCGTCACCATTCTGCTGTCCACCGCCGTGGGCGCCACCATGGTCGGCTCCACCTTCCTGACTGCCAGCACCCTGAAGATCGTGGTTCTGGGCGTCGTGGCCTTCGGCATTTCCACTGCCGGCGGTCTGTGGGGCGGCAACGTGATGTGCAAGCTCACCGGCCGGAAGGTCAACCCCCTGATCGGCTCCGCCGGCGTGTCCGCTGTCCCGATGGCAGCGCGCGTCTCGCAGATGGTCGGTCAGAAAGCGAACCCCTCGAACTTCCTGCTGATGCACGCCATGGGACCCAACGTCGCAGGTGTTATCGGCTCGGCAATCGCGGCAGGCTTCCTGCTGGCAGTGTTCGGCTAATTGCATAAGAAAAGAGAACGGTCGGTTCCGGCCGTTCTTTTTTTGCGCAAAAACCGGATTTTAGGCGGCGGATTTTGCGGAAAACTGAAACAAAGATGAAAAAAACAGAAGGAAGCGCGATTTGACGAATACGACAGGGAAAAAGCTGGTCGGGGCTGGAAATTTCGGGCGGATATGGTATACTATGCTTGAAAGTTTGCGAAACTGCGCATATGCGGTGCCGCAAAGAACGAAAGAGAGCAGAGGAATCCGGACATGAGGAAAAGACTGCTTGCGCTGCTTCTGGCGCTGGTGCTGATGCTCTCGATGCTCCAGACGGCATTTGCGCTCGACGCGGCAGAAGCGCCGGACACGGAGCATCCCACGCAGGGCGAGACAGAGGAAATTGAGGAAGTCGAAGCGCCCGAGGAATTCAAGTCGTTCGAAGAGCCGGAAGATGCAGAGAAATTCGACGAGTCCGAA
>URBH01000085.1 GCA_900546075.1 uncultured Eubacteriales bacterium
GAGGGGAAATTAGGGCGCGATACCCTCTCAGTCACCTGCGGTGACAGCTCTCCCAGAGGGAGAGCCAAGGGGTTGTGCCTCGTTATATACGAGAAATGGAGCGTATCTGCGCTGATACGCTCCATTGACTGTTTTACGAACGCCCATTAAAACCCTGCGGTTTTTCCTTGCAGCGGAAAATCAAACGAGCGGCTAATCCTGCCGTTTGCATAGAAGCTTTATTTTTACACAATCCCGTTTCCGACTGAAAAATCGGAAACGGGATTTTATACTGTAAAACATAAAAATCACCAAGGAGGGAAGCAATATGCACTTTACCAGTTTTTTGGAGGAAGGACGGCTGACGGTGGCGCTCACCGGGGAAATTGACCACCACTGCGCAAAGGCCTACATTCAGGCCATCGCCGCGAAAATCGAAGCTTATACCCCGGAGGTCTGCGTGCTGGATTTTCAGGAGGTTTCCTTTGTGGATTCCTCCGGCATTGCCGTGGTCATCAACGCCTTAAGGAGCATGACCCAGATCGAGGGGCGGCTGCTTCTGACGGGCATCGCGCCCCAGCCCATGCGGGTGTTCCGGGCGTCGGGAATCGATAAGCTTGTGGAGATCAAGGAGGCTGTATCATGAAATTCGACAACTATATGATTCTGGATTTTCCCAGCAAATCCGCCAACGAAGCCTTTGCCCGGTCGGCGGTGGCCTGTTTCGCCGCCCAGATGGATCCGACGCTGGAGGAGCTGGGGGACATCCGCACGGCGGTGAGTGAGGCGGTGACCAATTGCATCGTCCACGCTTACCCGGAAAAGCTGGGGAACATCACCCTGCGCTGCCGTATCCTGAAGGACAACGTGCTGGACATCGTCATCAAGGACAAGGGCGTGGGCATCCCGGACATAGAGCAGGCCAGACGTCCCGCGTACACCACCGGCGGCGCGGAACGCAGCGGAATGGGCTTTACCATTATGGAGAGCTTCATGACCAATCTGGAAATTACATCCAAGCCCGGAAAGGGAACCACGGTGCATATGCGCCGGAAGCTGCAGCGGCGGCAATGAGCAGGACGGAGGAACTGATCGCCAAGGCACAGCAGGGCGACCGGGAAGCGTCCGAAGCTCTGGTGGAGGAAAATTCCGGCCTGATCTGGTCGGTTGCCAGGCGGTTTTTAGGCCGGGGAACGGAGGCGGACGACCTGTATCAGCTGGGGTGCCTTGGCTTTCTCAAGGCTGTGGAGGGGTTCGACCTTTCCTACGGAACCCAGTTTTCCACCTACGCCGTGCCGAAAATCGCAGGGGAGATTCGCCGGTTTCTCCGGGACGACGGGGCGGTAAAGGTGTCCCGCAGCCTGAAAGAACAGGCCGCGACCATCAAGGCCGCCCGCAGCCGTCTGACCGGGGCGCTGGGCAGGGAGCCGACCATTCAGGAGATTTCCCGTCAGACCGGGCTTACTCCGGAAGAAATCGCCCTGGCCGAAACGGCCACCGCCGCCACGGAGTCCATCCAACGGGAAACGGGGGACGAGGGCTTCACCTTGGAAAACGTCCTAACGGACACGGAATCGGAAGAACGGATGGTGGAGAAAATCGCTCTGCGGCAGGCGATTTCCGGCCTGCCGGAACGGGAGCGGATGGTCATTCAGCTGCGGTATTTCCACGGCCTGACCCAGCAGCGGGTGGCGGCGGTGATGAACGTCAGCCAGGTGCAGGTGTCGAGAATTGAGAAGAAGGCCGTCGCCATGCTTCGGGAGCTGATGGCTTAAAACGGCATTTTCCCTCTTTACGTTTTGCCGAAAATGCGCTAAAATAATGGCATCATGTTGAAGACAGGTGCAATTATGACAGAACAAATGGACTCCCGATTTCTGACCGCCCGGAAAAATTACATCGAGCGGCAGTTTTCTCAGCTGAACGATATGCAGCGTCAGGCCGTGCTGACCACGGAGGGACCGCTGCTGCTGCTTGCCGGTGCGGGCAGCGGCAAGACCACCGTCCTCATTAACCGCATTGCCAACCTCATGCGCTTCGGCCGGGGCAGCGATTGCTGCGAGATTTCCCACGCCGTCACGGAGGACGATGTGGCCTTTCTGGAAAGTCTTGGGGACGACCCCAGCCCCGACGATACCCGCAGGGCGGACAGTCTCTGCGCCGTGGAACCCGCCGCGCCCTGGAGTATCATCGCCATCACCTTTACCAACAAGGCCGCAAACGAAATGAAGGAGCGGCTTTCCAATCTTCTCGGCCCTCAGGCGCAGGACATCTGGGCGATGACCTTCCACTCCGCCTGCTGCCGCATCCTGCGGCGGGACATCGAGCGGATGGGCTTCACCCGGAGCTTTACCATTTACGATTCCTCGGATTCCGAACGCATCATGAAGGAAATCATCAAGGACATGGAGCTGGACGACAAGACGTTTCCGGCGAAATATGTCCTTGGCGCCATCAGCCGGGAGAAGGACAAAATGGTGTCCCCCGGGGAGATGCAGGACAGGGCGGAGCGCACCGGGGACATCCGGGCGCAGCACATCGCCCGTGCCTACGGCAAATATCAGACCCGGTTGAAGGACAACAACGCCCTGGATTTTGACGACATCATCTACATCACCGTTCAGCTTTTGCAGCAGAACGAGGATGTTTTGCAGTATTATCAGCGCAAATTCCGGTACGTGCTGGTGGACGAGTATCAGGACACCAACCATATGCAGTACCTCCTGACGTCCCTGCTTGCCGGCGGTCATGAGAACATCTGCGTGGTGGGTGACGACGACCAGAGCATCTACCGCTTCCGGGGCGCAACCATCGAGAACATTCTGAACTTTGAAAAGCAGTACCGGGGCGCGCGGGTCATTCGTCTGGAACAGAACTACCGGTCCACCCAGGCCATCCTCACCGCCGCAAACGCGGTAATCGCCCACAACCTCGGGCGCAAGGGGAAAAAGCTGTGGACGGCCAATGCCCAGGGCGACCCCGTTCTGGTATATGAAGCCTCCGACGAGGGCAGCGAGGGCAATTTCGTGGCGGGGCAGATTCTGGCCGGTTCCCGGGGGAAAAACTTCAAGGACTACGCCATTCTGTACCGCACCAACGCCCAGTCCAACGCAATGGAATTTGCCCTGAAACGAAACGGCATTCCCTACCGGGTCATCGGCGGCACGCGGTTCTTTGACCGGGCGGAAGTCAAGGATATGCTGTCGTATCTCTGCGTCATCAACAACCGGGCGGACGACCTGCGTCTGGGGCGCATCATCAACAATCCTCCCCGGGGGCTGGGGGCGAAGACCATCGAGACCGCCCGGCGGCTGGCGGAGGCCGAGGGAAAGCCGCTGTACAGCGTGATTTCCGACCCCTATTCCTACGCCCCGCTGGAAAAGTCTGCCATCAAAATGATGCAGTTTTCCGCCCTCATCGAGGGCATGGCGCAGCTTCTGGAGAATGGTATGAGCCTGCCGGACTTCTACGACGAGCTGCTCATCCGAACCGAGTATGTGGATATGCTGGAAAGCAAGGACACCGAGGAAAACAAGACCCGGCTGGAAAACGTGCGAGAACTAAAATCCAGCATAAACTCCTATGTAGAAAACGCGGAAACGCCCACTCTGGCGGGATTTCTGGAAGAAATCGCCCTGTATACCGATCTGGAGCAGTACAACGAAAACGACGACGCCGTGGTGATGATGACCATGCACTCGGCCAAGGGATTGGAATTTCCCCACGTGTTCCTCGTGGGCTTTGAGGACGGGCTGTTCCCCGGAATGCGCGCCATCGGCGACGCGGAGGAAATGGAGGAGGAGCGGCGGCTGTGCTACGTGGCGATTACCCGGGCAAAGCAGAGCCTGACCATCACCCACGCCCGCCAGCGTATGATCTACGGGCGCACATCGTCGGCGCTGCCCTCCCGGTTCCTCAGGGAAATCCCGGAGGAGTGCATTGTGAAAAGGGGCGGCTACCATCGGGTTTCGACAAGCGAGCATAGCAGTTATTCGCCCTATGGTTCCCATGCTTCGCAGTATAAAAAGCCCAGAAGCAGCATTCTTTCTACCCCGCAGGCTGCTCCCACGCCATGTCTCGAACTGAATCAGGGGGACGAGGTCATGCACGCGGCCTTTGGCCATGGGTTTGTGCTGTCCGTGCGAAAAATGGGCGGCGACGCGCTGCTGGAAATCGCCTTTGACGACATCGGCACCAAAAAGCTTATGGCAAAAACCGCCTCGGCGCATATGAAAAAGCTGTAATGCTTTTTGCTTTCCCGCATATCCTCTACAGGAGGGATGGGTATGCGCTGGCGGCTTCGGAGATTTTTTTACACGCTGCTGGTTCTGGTTGTGATTCTTCTGGTGGCGTTTCTGATGCTTCGCAGCCGCTACCGGGAGATCGTCACGGAGTTGGCGGAAACACAGGTGAAGAATGCCACGTCGGATTTGACCAATGACGCCATTGCCAAGCAGATTGCCAACGGCACCATTCAATACGACCGTATTGTCTATTTTGAAAAGAATCTGGACGGCCGCATCACCGCTCTGAAAACCAATATGAGCGAGATCAACCACCTGAAAACGGATATCCTGAACATTATCAACGACGAAATTTTAGCCCTGGACACCGCGGACATCGGCATACCCCTGGGGAGCCTGTTCCTGCCGGAGTTTTTCTCCGGGAAGGGCCCGGCGATCCCAGTACACATCCTGTCCATCCGCAACAGCGACGCCACGTTTGAAAGCAACTTTTCTCAGGCCGGCATCAACCAGACGCTTCACCGGCTGAACATGATCGTCAGCGTAGACGTGTCGGTTCTGGTCATGGGGGAGACGGACAGCTTTACCATCCATTCGGAGGTCGTGGTGGCGGAGACGGTGATCATCGGCGAGGTACCCAGCACTTATTTACAGACCGGAGGATATTATGGAAGCCAAAGAGAGAATTGACCGGCTGACCGATCAGCTGAAGGAAGCGGGCTACCGCTATTACGTCCTGGACGACCCGACCATGGAGGACTACGAATACGACCAGCTTTACCGGGAGTTAGAGGAGCTGGAAAGCGCCCATCCTGAGCTGGCCAGGGCGGATTCTCCCACAAAACGGGTGGGCGGGGAAGTGCTGAGCCAGTTTGAGAAGGTGACCCACCCCGTGCCCCTGATGAGCTTGCAGGACGTGTTCAGCATGGAAGAGCTGAACGATTTTCTGGAAAAGACCATCGCCGCCGAGGGTAACGTAGAATTTTCCGTGGAGCCGAAGATCGACGGCCTTTCCGTGGCGCTGGAATATGTGGACGGGAAATTCGTCCGGGGCGCGACCCGGGGCGACGGTACGGTAGGGGAGGACGTGACGGAAAACCTGAAAACCATCCGCTCCATTCCCATGACCCTGACCGGCGCACCCTCCCGGCTTATCGTCCGGGGCGAGGTCTTCATGCCGAAAAAGAGCTTTGAAAAGCTGAATCAGCGTCAGGAGGAACTGGGAAAGCCCCTGTTCGCCAACCCCAGAAACGCCGCCGCCGGGTCACTGCGGCAGCTTGACCCGAAAATCGCGGCGAAGCGGGGACTGGACATCTATATTTTCAACGTCCAGCTTGCGGAGGGTGTGGATTTTACCGGACACACCCAATCGCTGGAATACCTGAAAGGGCTTAAATTCAAGGTTATTCCCCATAAAAAGCTGTCCAAAGTTTCGGAAATTGACGAAGAAGTGCTGTCCATCAACGAAAACCGGGAGAAGCTGATCTGCGACATCGACGGCGCGGTTATCAAGGTGGACGATCTTTCTCAGCGGGAACGGCTGGGCAATACCGCCAAATTCCCCAAGTGGGCCGCGGCCTACAAATATCCTCCGGAGATCAAGCCCACCGTGGTGGAGGACATTGTGGTGCAGGTGGGAAGAACCGGTGTGCTGACCCCCAAGGCGGTGGTGCGGCCTGTCCGTCTTGCGGGAACGACGGTGACGAACGCCACGCTGCACAATCAGGATTTCATCCGGGAGCGGGACATCCGCATCGGCGATACCGTCCT
>URBH01000086.1 GCA_900546075.1 uncultured Eubacteriales bacterium
TACCGAAGAGTGGGCGGAAAAGATCCGCTCACAGCCGCAGACGATTTCATCAGAGCTTCCCCAAGAAAAGAAGCGCACACCCTGCGGTATGCGCTTCCAAAGAATCAATAGTTCGGGCGGATGGTGTTCATCAGGGAGGCAGCATCCTGTAACGCCTGCTTGCTGGTGCTGACCGCCATTTGCAGCTGGGTCAGCTGGGACATGGCCTCGTCGGTTTTGGCGGTAATCTCGGCGGTGGCGGTGTCCACCTTGGCAATGGCCTCGTTCAGCACGCCGTTTGCCTGATGGTAAACCAGCTCCGCCCGCTCCCGGGCGCTGCGCTCCACCTGCTGGGCGCGGCGGTAAGAATCCAGTTCATCGGCAACCTGACTGCCGCCGTCCATCTCCGGCCGGGGTTCCTGCACGACCTCGGCGGCCTGCATCTGCTCCAGCTGGGTGTGCAGAGCGTCCCGCTCCTCGGTCATGGCGGCAAGCTGGGCTTCCAGCTCTGCGACCTGCGTGGTCTTCGCCTGAAGATCTTCCAGCTGCCGGCGAAGGTCATCTGCTTCAGCGGTCAGCTCATTGACCTGGGTCTGGTGCTTTGTATTGATGTATTCCAAATAATGAACCACGTCCTGCCGGTTAAAGCCGTTGAACGCGGAACGGAAACTCTGGGGTGCATCCATGATAAAATCCTCCCTTTTTTGCCACGGGGGTCAACATTTTCTTGGATTATACCACACATATTCCGGAAAAACAACCGTTTTCGCCGAAGGAGTGCGAAAAACCAAAAAATATTTTTCCCTGCACCCCTTTACAAAAATGAAAAAGATTGGTATAATACACGGGCTAACGATGAAATGCGCCAGTGGCTCAATGGATAGAGCATCGGATTCCGGTTCCGAGGGTTGGGGGTTCGAGTCCCTTCTGGCGTACCATGACGAGTGTTCTTATAGGATTTGATCCTTTGAGAACACTCGTCATTTTTGTTGTCCATTTTGTGCCGGTTCATAGCTGACATAGACACTTCTGCGGGTGTTGACGGTTACATCAGGCACGGGCATGGACGGGGTATCCGGGATAAACAGGGCACCGACACAGTTGTAGTAGATGGTCAATTTCTGGACCCATTCGCCGTTGATTTTCTCGGCTTGGTGAACCTCAATGTGGATTATGAACGCAGTTCCTGGCGGTACATGGACTATGACCAGAAGGCAATGCCCCATGAAGATTTGGACTGCTATAAAATTGGTGGCGCAAATCACACGTTTTGTGATACAATGGACGCATACATGATCGGTAAAGGCGGCGGAAGCGCTTATGGTGGAAAATGGAGACCAAATCCCAATAAGTTGCAAGACCAGCGCTATCTGGGAAATCCCGGAGAAATCAAAAGAACGATAATGAATAACGGTGATGTTTACAAGACAAAAATGGGGCCTGATGGGCGGGCGGAAATGGAACGGCATGAGACAAATCACAACCGTGGAGATAAGCATACGAACCCACATGACCACAGAATTAGCTGGGATAATCCAGATGAACATCCGGTTCCAGGTCCGCCGATCAATTATCCGAATGGTGCACCAGAATTTAAGAACTTCAGCGAGGTGTTTTGCATGAAGGAAATAATTGTTCCATATGGCAGTATGAATTTTGAAACCATCAGTGAATTTAAGCGCAGCATCAACTGGGGTGCTGAGATTGAATTTGAGTGGAATGGGGCTGTGTTTAATATCATCAGATATGGTACCGATGGGAAAATAACAATCTACGCAGCAAATAAACCAGAAACTGAGAAAGTATGTGAGACGGCGGATGAGGCGCTGGAATACATGGTTGGCGATGATAGATTGCGGGACATCATTATCAAGGTTCATGTTGTATCCCGGTCGATTTGAAAAAGATGCCTATGTGAAGTGAAAAAAATAGGAAATTTGATGCTCTGAAATCCAAAAAAACGTTGGTATGACAGGGTTTTTCAAAAAGTCCTATAAGAACACCCGTATCAAAAAAGAATAATCCGAACCTCATCTCAGTTGGAGAGGGGTTCGGATCATTTGTTTTCTTCGATATGAAAACCATCAAAACCTGTGCATTCAGCAAGGACACGGCCTGCGTGGAGCTGCGGTTTCAGGTCGGCAGCAGGAGCTCCATCGACTGAACCGCCGTGGAGAACGAGGCGGCGGGCAATTGCTTCCGGCGGTTGGAGCCGGATTGCCTCATCTGCAACGACCCGCCGGCTTATGCCGACCTCGTTCTGAACGGCGACGTTGAGGTGTATCTGGACGCCGTCACGGGGTACAGGCCCTGCGCGCTTTCTATCCTGCGGCCTGTGTCAGCACGCATGCTGTTGTGCTTTGCGACATGAACGGCAGACAAATGCCGCTCTCACCCGCGCCGACCAGCAGCTCCGTGCCGCTGGGGCTGATCAGAAACGGATAGGTTTCGCACAGATACATCGGTCCGTCCGTGACGCCGTAGCTATCCCCGCCCACAAGGGACAAGCTGAGCGTCACATAGCTCGGCCCGTCCGGAATGGTTTGAATCGCCCAGAAGCCGCTCCACATTTCCGTAAAGTCGTCGCTGCCTTCGTATGCCCAATCCAGATCGACCGTGCCGCCTGTCTCGTCTTCCGGATAGAAGCGCAGCGAGAAATGGGCATAGCGGTTGGTTTCCCCTGCCATGGTCTCTGTGATCCAGCCCATACCCGTACTCTCTGACCCCGCCAGACCGAGCGCCGTCATGCCTGTCCAGCCGTCGGCAAGCCATGCCGCGAACGCGGGCGGGGCAGAATACCATGCGTACTCCGTAAAGTCAAAGGAATGATAGTCTCCGCTTTCCGATATGCAGGGCGCAAGATGGCTCGTCGCGTCGAGGGACGGCTCCCATTCACAGGTATTCCCGTTGCTGTCGGTGATAAAGACCTGGGTGTCGGCCTCATATGCAACGCCGTCCAGGTTCGCAAAGAGCAGCACCGGCTCGCCGCTCTCTGACCGGTAGAGCACCTCCGTGACCTCGTCGGTCTGCGTTTTTTCGTTCCACTGCACACGGTTGACCGCAACCGTCGCGTTTTCATCGACCGGCACGATGCAGTACAGATGTCCGGCTCTGCCAAGGATGTGGTTCTCGTCGATCTCCGCGATAAAGGGATACACGCGCAGCATGGCCTCATTGGTTTCCCACAGCCACGCGGGGAAGCCTGCCTCGAAGCCCTCCTCAAACAGGCCGCCGGCATAACCGAGATATGCCGCGCCAAACATTGTCGCCGGAAAGTCGATCCGATCTCGCAGCCATCCCAGCGCAGTCTCGGCCTCCGGCGAAAGGGTATCCTGCGCCGGCTGGGTTTCCGGCGCTTCCCTGTCCGTCCCTGGGGGCAGCGTTGCCGCTTCGTCGCTTGCCTGGTCGTTGGTTTTTTCCTGCCGTCTCCCTTGCGCACAGGCGCACAGGGAAAACAGCAGAGCCGTCGCCAGCAGCAGCGTACCTACCCGTTTGCATATTCCTTTCATGGCCGCGCCCTCAGAATTTTCCGCTCCGGCCGGAACCGCCGCCGCCGGACTCGCTTTGGCTGCTGCTCCCACCGGAAGAGCTGCGCTCGATCTTCCGACTGGAGGTCGTCTTATGGGTGAAATGATCTGTTTGCTCCGTAAGCCGGAGTCCCGCGGAGACGTAGGCGTTCGCGGTTGCTTTTTCTGATACAGTGTCCATTTTCTGCCATATCACGGCGACGACCGCGGCTGCTGCCAGCAGGGAAAGACCGATCACGATAAGGAGCGGATAGAACAAGCTCGCCCGGACGGGCTTTCCTGCGGAAGCCTTTTCCAGATAGACGCTGCATTCTTTGACATAGTCCTCAAATCCGCCGTACCAGTCATTTTCCCTGAAATCGTCCAGAAAGACCTTTTCCAGCTTCTGCTGCCCATAGCTGTTGAATGCGTATTCGCAGCGCTTGCCATAGCAGAACATCGCCCAGTCGCGATCATCCATGCTGAGCAGGAGCATGATCCCGTCGCGGTTCGGCCCCTCGCCCATGGTGTAGTTATGATAGATGGTATAGGTTGCCTTGTAGACGCCGTCGGCGTGATAGTCCCGGAAATCCTCCACCGTCACGATGTAAACGCCGACACGGTATTTCTGAGAAACCGCTTCCGCCATTTTCTCCAGCCGCGCACGTTCACCTTCCCTGAGAAGTCCGGCGGCATCCGTCACATAGTTCAGCTGCGCTCCCGTCTGCGCTGCCGCAGCTGCGCTCACGCAGAGGGCAAGCGCCGTCACGAGCACCAGCAGGAGGCATAATAGCCGTTTCTTCATGTTCTCACCCTCCTACCGTGCCATAAGCAGAATCGCCGTCACGCTGACGGCAACAAGCAGCGTTGCAATCGCTGCAAACAGACCGATCACCCGCTTTGTGCTGACCGGCAGGTTGCCGACCAGCTTGCCCGTCTGTCCGTTCATGGCAAAGAGGAAGTCCTTGTCCTCCCATCTTGTGTTCAGGATCCAGACGGGAAGCAGCGCGTAATGCACCTTTCCGCGCTTCAACTGGATGCTCCGGCCCGTTTCATTGCAGGAGGCATAGCCGGTCACGGTTTTTTCCAGCGCATTCACCAGCGAGCCTGCGCAGCGCTTGTCCGCCCGGTCCCGGCTGTCTTCCACACTAACATCATATTTGTCCGCCAGAAATCCGGGCAGATACGCCGTGGAAAACGGCTTTAGCTCTGCATAATCGTACGGTTCGATGGAATCCATATAATCGTCCGGCATTTTGCTGGATGCATCCACCGGGATTTTTTCAAAGGCAATGGAACCGGCGCGTCGCACGTCATAGTGGCTCGTCTCCGTGATCTCATAATCTCCCGAGGTGTATTTATGTACCGTGGTGGCATGGAACCGGACGCTTCCGCTGGCCTTGCCGTCGTACATCCAGAAGGGTACGTACACGCCCTTGATTTTCTCCAGATGGTTGGTTTTGGAGAAGGTCGATGGGAGCAGGGGCTTTTTGAGATAATGCTTCTTCAGCGCCTTGATGGCGTCCTCCTTGCTCAGTTTGAAGGGAAGCACAAAGTCGGGCTTCAGAACGCCGGAGAACTGCCCCGGAATCACCGACGGATTTCCGCAGTATGGGCAGGACGTGGCTGCCGTCGCTGCGTCGCAGAGCAGTTCCGCACCGCATGAGGGGCAGCAGTACGCTTTTACGCTGCCTGCGTCTGCACCCCAGTCCTCGCTCAGACCGGAGGTGTCCCAGTCGGAGCCGTCTGCGGTAGCCTCTTCCGCTTCGGCGGCGTTTTGCGCCGCTTCCACTGCATTCGCTTCTTTTTCCCCATAGAGCGCCTCAATTTCCGCTGTATTGAAGCTCGAACCGCAGTAGTCGCACTCCAATCTGCCGGATTCTCCCGTAAAATGGAGAGGCCCCATACAGGCGGGGCATTGATAATTTGTTACTTGTGTTGCCATCTAAAAATCCTCGTTTCCTGGACAGGCGTTACAGTCCGCAAGGGCAGCTTGCAGCGCCAAGCGCAGGTATGATTGTGTTTTTCGGATGTGTTCGCAGGCTCACTGCTTATGATAAATCGGGTACGTGTCCTTTATGACGTTTTCCTCCGAATCGTCCAAGACGCACACATCGGCCGCTGCATGGTCGCTGTTGGCAAGGGTGATCGCAATCCGCTTTTCTGCAATCAGACCTGCCATGATGCGGAGCGCTTTGCGTTTCATGGCACCACCTCCGTTTTTTGCGAAAAGCCGGATTCTCCCGCTCCAAAATGGGGCGGGAGCCGGTTTTCATATGGTTTTCAGGAGGACGACGACCTTACCTGAATGACATGTTGCTGAGGATGATGTCCGGCATCGTTCCCGGGACGCAGTCCATATTCCGAAGGCCGACGGAAAGGGCGCGCGTGTCATCTATCTGTGCGATATACTGGATCCAATCATAGCCGATGTACTTATAGGTGCGGCCGCGGAAGGTGATGCCGCCGATCACGCGGT
>URBH01000087.1 GCA_900546075.1 uncultured Eubacteriales bacterium
CCGTGAAACGGCAGAATAAAATGATGAAATCATTTTATTAAGAAATAGTATTATATTCCGGTCTGTCTGCCAGGCGGATGGTCGTGTTCTGCTTTATCGTCGCTCAATAAGTATTACTTCATGCTACTATAGCATATTTCGTCATCCCTGTCAAGCGTCCTGCACCGTCCATTTTCAGCTTCAATATGCCCGAAAGTTCCGTAAAACCGCAACTTTTCCCCGTATGCTTGACTTTATCGCCGTTTTGTTGTATAATTTCTTGAAATTCCATTGGAATGGAGCAATTTTATGAAGAAGTTTATCCGCGTTCTGGTGCCGCTCCTGCTGGCGGTGCTGATCATTGCCAGCATCGGCTGGTATCTGTTTACCTATGACCGAGGGTTCACCCGGGATTTTCTGCTGACCCAGGCTCGATACAATGACCTCCACGGCAATTCCCGCCTGTCCTCCTGGTTCTATGACCTTGCCTACAACTTCTCCAATCACGACGAGAATGTGGCCATCGAGCTGGCGAACCTGTATAAGGCCGACGGCAACTACACCAAGGCCGAGTACACCCTGACCAACGCCATCAATTCCGACCCCAGCGCCGAGCTGTTCACCGCTCTTTGCAAGACCTATGTGGAGCAGGACAAGCTGCTGGACGCCGTCTCTCTGCTGGACAAAATCACGAACCCGGAAATCAAGGCCGAGATCGAGGCGCAGCGCCCTGACGCTCCCATCAGCAACTACGCGCCGGGCTACTACAGCCAGTATATCGACGTCACCCTGTACGCCGCCGGAAAACTCTACTACACCACCGACGGCGAATACCCCTCCGTGCAGAACCCCGTTTACGAAAGCCCCATTACCCTTCCCGCCGGTGAGACGACCGTTTATGCCATCGCCGTGGACGACAACGGCCTTGTCAGTCCCCTGACGGTTCTGGGCTACACCGTGACCGGCGTCATCGAAGAGGTCAAGTTTGCCGACCCGGCCATGGAAGCGGCTCTGCGGCAGGTGACCGGCACCAGAGACGGCGACAGCGTCTACACCAGCCAGCTGTGGCAGATCACGGAGTTCACCGTTCCCGAGGACACGAAGGTCTACACCGACCTGACGTTCATGCCCTATCTCGAAACGCTGGTCATCAACAATCAGAACATCGATTCTCTGGAGAGCCTGTCCTCTCTGACCAAGCTCACGACCCTTGACCTCAGCGGCAGCCGGTTCAGCCCGGACGAGCTGTCCGTCATTGCGGGGCTCCCCTCTCTGACCGAGCTGACCATGGTGGAATGCGGCCTGAGTACCATTGAAAAGCTGTCCGGCGCCAAGAGCCTTACCTATCTGAATCTGGGGGAAAACACCATCCGGAATCTGGACGTACTGTCCTCCATGACCACCCTGACCGAGCTGAACCTCCAGCACAATGCCGTGACCAGTCTCGACGCGCTGGCAGGTCTGTCCAACCTGCAAACCCTGGACGTTTCCTACAACGCCCTGGCCACTCTTGCCCCCGTGGCCAGCTGCGTCCGGCTGACGACCCTGCTGGCAGACAACAACCAGCTCACCAGTCTGGACGGCGTGAGCGGCCTGCAAATGCTGACCCGGCTGTCCGTGAACCACAACACGCTGACGGATGTCTCTCCCCTGGCCGTCTGCACGACTCTGACCGAGCTGGACATTTCCAACAACACCCTGACGGATATCTCCGCCCTTTCCACCCTGGTCAATCTGGAGCGGTTCGTCTTCTCCTCCAACCAGGTCACGGCGCTGCCCGAATGGCCGGAGGGCTGCAAGCTCCAGGTCATCGACGGTGCCTACAATGCGGTGACCAGTCTGGACAATCTGAGCAAAATGGGATCCCTGACCTATATCTATATGGATTACAACCAGATCAGCAACATTGATTCCCTTGCCGACTGCTACTGCCTGGTACAGGTGAATGTGTTCGGCAACCCCGTTTCCGACGTTGCTGCCCTGAGAGAGCACGACATCATCGTCAACTACGACCCGACCTGAGCATAGCAAATGCCCGCTGCTTTGAAAGCAGCGGGCATAATTTTTATCTATGATGCACCGCACTTCTCTCGCCTCTCCCTTTGGGATAGGTGGCCGAGCGAAGTGAGGACGGAGAGGGTAAACTAGGGCAACACCGCACAATTCGGCGAGAAGTATCAGCCAGAATTTTTGCCCCAATTCAAAGTTCCAAAAATGGTGGAATACTGTATGTATTTCCCATTTTCGGAACTGCGGAAGTGGGGCAAAAAGGCGGCTGAGACTCGAAGACGCAATTGTGCGGTGCTGCCCTAGGATGTAAAGCCCTCTCAGTCACCTTCGGTGACAGCTCTCCCAGGGGGAGAGCCAAGGGGCTGCATATGTTGGCACAAGAAATGAAGCGTATCCGTACCGATACGCTTCATTCTCTGTTCAAAGCAGCGGGCATAATTATTCCTTTTGATATTCCAGAACCAATTTCAGCGCGGCTTCAATCGTCTGATTCCGTACCGCTTCCCGGTCGCCGGTAAAGTGATACTCCCTTGCGTCGGAATGCGCCGCGTCCTGATAGCCGACGAAGACCGTTCCCACGCTGTGTCCGAATTCGTCCCCGCCGGGGCCGGCCAGACCTGTGACCGCCACTGCAACATCCGCCTTCAGCAGCGCCCGGACGCCGGAGGCCAGATGCTCCGCCGTCGGGCGGGACACCGCGCCGTCCTGTGCCAGAATCTCTCCCGGCACGCCCAGAATGTTCTCCTTGACCCAGTTGGTATAGCAGATGACGCCGCCCTTGTAGACCTCGCTGCTGCCGGGAACCTGTGTCAGCGCCGCGCCGATGCCGCCGCCGGTGAGGCTTTCGGCGGTGACCAGCGTCTTTCCCCGCAGCGTTTTCAGAACGTCACAGCAAAGGCTCGTCATGATACGTCACCTTGATCTTTTCCACATTTTCCAGTGCCCGGGCGATCAGCGCTTCCCTGTCCAGCTTCTTTTCCGCGTTCTCCACCTGCCCCAGGGTGGGCTTGGTCTTGGGATGCTTCGGCGTGAAGACGGTGCAGCAATCCTCATAAGGCAGGATCGACGTGTCCAGTGTCCCGATTTCCCGGGCAATGGAGATGATGTCCTTCTTGTCCATGCCGACCAAAGGCATGAAAATGGGAATGTCTACAACGGCGCCGGTGACGGTCATGGCTTCCATGGTCTGGGACGCCACCTGACCCAGGTTTTCGCCGGTGATCAACGCGCCGCAGCCGTCGCCCTTGGCAATGCGCTGGGCAATCTCCATCATGAACCGGCGCATAATGAGAGTGAAAAATTCCTCGGGGCAGTTGTCCCGGATGGCTTCCTGAATCTCCGTGAAGGACACCACATTCACGGTCATCCGCCCGGAATACTTGGTCACCAGCCGGGCAAGCTCGATGACCTTGTCCTTGGCCAGCTGAGAGGTGTAGGGATAGGAGAAGAAGTGGACGGCTTCCACCTCCACGCCCCGCTTTGCCATCATATAGGCCGCCACCGGGGAATCAATGCCGCCGGAGAGCAGCACCATCGCCCGTCCGCCAACGCCGGTGGGCAGGCCGCCCGCTCCCGACTCGGCGGGGCCGTGGACATAGGCGGACAAGTCCCGCACCTCCACGTACACGGTGTACTCCGGGTGACGGACGTCCACCTCCACCCCGGGGTGGGCTTCCGCCAGCCGTCCGCCGATCTCCTGGGACAGCTGGATGGAGGTCAGGGGGAAGCGCTTGTCCGAGCGCTTGGACTCCACCTTGAAGGACTTGGCACAGTCCAGATCGTCCCCCAAGTAATTTTCGATGGCGGCAAAGATCGCGTCCAAATCCTTCTCGCAGGGGCGGCAGCGGCACAGGCTCACCACGCCGAAAATGGAGCGGCAGGCTTCCCACGCTCCATCCACGTCCGCTTCCTCGTCCATCGGCTCCACGTACACCGTGGATTGGAGAATATACACGTCAAAATTGCCGTACTTCTTCATGCGGCGGCGGACGTTCTGCCGCAGTTTGTTCTCAAACTGGCGCTTATTCGCGCCCTTCAGGACGATCTCGCCCAGCTTTAGTAGAAAAATTTCCTTCATTTTCGTTCTCCTGTTTATCGGTTTCCCAAATTGACCGCCCGGTACTGAATGGCCTCGGCGATGTGCTGGGGTTGAATGTCTTCGCTTCCGTCCATGTCTGCTACGGTTCTGGCGACTCTTAGGATGCGGTCGTAGCTTCTCGCCGTTAAGCCCATGGTTTCAAACGCGCCCTTCATCAGCTCGGCGCATTCCTCGCTGAGATGGCAATAGCGGCGCATTTCCTCCGGCCCCATCCGGGCGTTGCACATTCCGCCGGAGCCGAAGCGCCGGTTCTGAATGTCCCGGGCAGCGTTGACCCGCTGCTTTACCGACGCCGACGGTTCCGCCTCCGCCCGTTCCCGCAAATCCTCAAAATGGACGGAGGGAACCTCCACCACAATGTCAATTCTGTCCAGAAGCGGCCCGGAAATGCGGCTTCGATAATTTTCCACATCCCGCTGGGAGCAGCGGCAGCGCCCGGAGGGGTCGCCGTACCAGCCGCATTTGCAGGGATTCATGGCGCACACCAGCATAAATTCCGCCGGGTATGTCACTGCCCCGGAAACCCGGGAGATGGTGACCTTTCCGTCCTCCAACGGCTGGCGCATCAAGTCCAGTGTGTCCTTCCGGAACTCCGGCATTTCGTCCAGAAACAGCACGCCCTTGTGGGCGAGGGAAATCTCTCCCGGCCTTGGGTTGGAGCCGCCGCCAGCGAGCCCGGCGTTGGACACCGTGTGGTGGGGCGAACGGGACGGCCGCTGGGTCACAAGGGGATTGCTAGGCGTCAGCATTCCCATGACGGAATAAATCTGACTGACCTCCAAAGACTCCTCCCAGGTCATATCCGGGAGAATGGAGGGCAGACGCTTGCTGAGCATACTTTTGCCGGAACCAGGCGGGCCAATGAGCAGCACATTGTGGCTGCCCGCCGCCGCGACCTCCAGCGCCCGTTTTACGTTTTCCTGCCCCAGCACGTCCTTGAAATCCGGCATGACGGTGTCCTCCCGGGAGGGTACCCACAGCGGTTCTTCTTCCAGAGTCGTCTCCCCGTTCAGCCCCGCCGCCAGCTGCGCCACCGTATGGACGGGATACACCGCAGGCCCCCGTGCCAGCGTCGCCTCCGGGGCATTCTCCGCCGGGACGAACAGTGCCTGGATTCCCTCCCGCTTGGCGGCAAGCGCCATGGGCAGCACGCCGGAAATGGGGCGGATGGTGCCGTCCAGACTCAGCTCTCCAAGGAATGCGCTGGTGGATTTCGGCCGCCGGACGCTTCCGCAGGCTGCGAGAATACTCAACAAAATAGGAAGATCGTAATGCGTCCCCGCCTTTTTCAGGCCTGCGGGGGCTAAATTCACCGTAATGCGGCTCACGGGAAAGGACAGGCCGCTGCTCTTCGCCGCTGCCCGCACCCGATCCCGCGCTTCCTTCACCGCCGCGTCGGGCAATCCCACGATATCAAAGCCGGGAAGTCCCTGCGAAATGTAGCATTCCGCCGTGACGGCGCTGCCCTGAATCCCGGAGACGCCCAGCGTCCGGACGCTGCAAATCATGTTTCCGTCCCCCTTTTCTCTTTTGTTTTCCATCATACTCCATTCCACCGGAAAAGGCAATCCTTTTTTAGGGCAACACCGCATAATTTGACAAGGAGGCTCAGCCAGGATTTTTGTCCCA
>URBH01000088.1 GCA_900546075.1 uncultured Eubacteriales bacterium
CACCTTCGGTGACAGCTCTCCCAGAGGGAGAGCCAAGGGGCTGTACCGATACGCTCCATTTACTGTTTTACGACCACCAAAGAACCAGTCTGTGCCGGTTTTTGCACATAATCAAAATATAATGCCATTGAATCGGCAAAAAATCCGTGTTATAATATAAAAAAAGCAGAAAGAAGGCTATCTCTTGACCAATTCGGAGGCGCATTACCAAAAAATGACGGAAACCCCGGTTTCCCGGCTGATTCTGAATCTCGGTATCCCTACCATTATTTCCATGCTCATCACCAGCATCTATAACATGGCGGACACCTACTTTGTCGGCACTCTGGGAGAAAGTGCTCAGGCCGCGACGGGCATTCTCTTCACCGTTCAGGCCATCATGCAGGGTCTGGCCTTCATGCTCGGCCATGGCGCCGGCACCTACGTTTCCCGGGCGCTGGCGGACAAGAATACCGACGAGGCCACCATGTACGTCTCCACTTCCTTTTTCACCGGCATTGGTCTGGGGGTGATAATCAGCGTGTCTGGCCTTTCGTTTCTCAAGCCGCTGGTACATTTTCTCGGCAGCACCGACACCATTGCCCCCTATGCCATGGACTATGGCTTCTGGGTATTTCTGGCAGCGCCAACGATCATCTGCTCCCTGATTCTCAACAACTGTCTGCGCTATGAGGGCAAGGCCTTTTATGCCATGTTCGGCCTGACCGCCGGTGGTCTTCTGAACATTCTGGGGGACTACATTCTGGTCATGAAGCTGGGAATGGGCGTCTACGGTGCGGGACTTGCCACCGCCGCTTCCCAGCTGGTGAGCTTTACAATTCTTCTGATCATGTACCTGAAAATGGCGCAAAGCACCATCCGCTTCCGCGCCGTCAGCCGGAAATTCAAGACCTATCTTTCCATTTGCCGGGTGGGTCTGCCCTCCCTCATCCGTCAGGGGCTGACCTCCGTGACCATGGGGCTGCTGAACAACATGACAAAGCCCTTTGGTGACGCGGCCATTGCCGCCATGAGCGTGGTCAACCGGTATTCCAATTTCCTGATCTGCGTCGGTCTCGGCATCGGCCAGGGCTTCCAGCCGGTGGCGGCCTTCAATTATCAGGCCAGAAAATATGACCGGGTGAAAGAGGGTCTGGTGTTCACCATGTGCTTCGGACTGGTCTTCATCGGCAGCTTTTCCGTTCTCAGCATGATCTGTGCCGAAGGCATCATCGGGATTTTCCAGAAAAGCGAGGCAGTCATTGCCATCGGCTCCACCGCGCTGCGGTATACGGTGATCGGAATGCTGTTTGTCCCCTTCTCCGTGCCGGTGAACATGCTTTATCAGAGCATCCAGCAGCCCACGATTTCCTCGGTTCTGTCCCTGATTCGTTCCGGCGCGGTCACCATTCCCATGCTGCTGATCGGGGTTCCCCTGCTGGGGCTGCCCGGAGTTCAGATCGCCCAGCCTACGGCGGACGTGCTGGCCGGAATCATCAGCATCCCGTTCATCGTCCGTTTCCTCAAGAAAACCCCCACAGAATAGCAAAACGCAGGAGCGTCCACGATTGGTCGCTCCTGCGTCTTTTATTTTTTTACAGCGGCAAGAATGTACTTCACCAGCTCGTCCCGGCCGTTCCCCTTCTCCGCGGAGAACGGAATCACCGGGCAGCTCTCCGGAAGCGCCAAATCCTCCCGGATGACCTTTATATTCGGTTCCAGCTCACTTTTTTTCAGCTTGTCCATCTTGTTGGCAACGACCACAAAGGGACACCCGGAATCTAAGAACCACCGCGCCATGGTGATATCGTTGTTGGTGGGCGGATGGCGGTAGTCCACAATCAGCACGCCCAGATCAATGCGGTTTGCCGCGAAATAGTCCTCCATCAGCCGCCCCCAGCGTTCCTTCTCGCCGGCGGAAACCTTTGCAAAGCCGTATCCGGGCAAGTCAACCAGATAGCAGACGCCGTCCAGGGTGAAGTAATTCACATGGACGGTTTTTCCCGGCTTGTCTCCCACCCGCGCAAAGTTTTTCCGCTGCAAAAGGCGGTTGATCACCGAGGATTTTCCCACGTTGGACTTCCCGGCAAAGGCAATTTCCGGAAGCCGTTTTGTGGGAAAATTCTCCTTGGATGCGGCGGAAATCAGAAATTCCACATTCTGAAAGTTCACAATTCTTCCTCCGTTACTGGCGCAGACCGGGCTTTTGCACCCTGGTGCGCACATCCCCGGGAAGCTCCGTCAGAATGGTGGGGCTGACCTCAGTGGGCCGGTTCAACGCGGCGGAAAGCACCGTGTCCATGGTCTGTGCGCTGATGAAATTCAGCTGACGCCGGACGGTCTGGTCGATTTCCTCCAAATCCCGCTCGTTGTCCTTGGGGATAATGACGGTGCGCACGCCGTGGCGCAGAGCCGCCATGGTCTTTTCCCGCAGTCCGCCGATGCGCATAACCCGTCCCCGAAGGGAAATTTCGCCGGTCATAGCGATATCCCGCCGCACGCTGACCCCCGTCAGAGCGGAGACAATGGCCGTGCAGACGGTGACGCCCGCCGAGGGGCCGTCCTTGGGAACCGCCCCCTCCGGGAAATGAACGTGAATGTCCTTGGTCTTGTAGAAATCCGGAGCAACCCCCAGCTTCTGGGCGTTGGCGCGGATGTAGCTCAGCGCCGCATGGGCGGATTCCTTCATCACATCGCCTAAGTTTCCGGTCAGCTCCAGCTTGCCGGAGCCGTCCATGACGTTGACCTCTACTTCCAGTGTTTCACCGCCGACGCTTGTCCAGGCAAGCCCCGTGACCAGCCCCACCTGATCGGTGCAGGGCAGCCGGTCGGGCAGGAATTTGCGGACACCCAGATAGTTTTCCAGATTGCTGCCGGTGACGGTGATCTTCTTCGGGGCTTCCTGAGAAAGAATCTCCATATCCGCCTTTCGGCAGATCTCGCCGAAGCAGCGCTCCAGATTCCGCACGCCGGATTCCCGGGTGTAGCAGGAGATCGTCTCCCGGATGGCGTCGTCGGTGATGCGAAGCTGCGCCTTTTTCAGGCCGTGCTTTTTCAGCTGCTTGGGAATCAGGTGATTCTTGGCGATCATGAACTTTTCTTCATCCGTGTAGGAGCCAAGCTCGATGATCTCCATACGGTCCAGCAGCGGCCGGGGCACGGTGTCCAGGGTGTTTGCCGTGGTGATAAACAGCACGTCGGACAGGTCAAAGGGGATTTCCAGGTAATGGTCACGATAGTCGTGATTCTGCTCCGCGTCCAGCACTTCCAGAAGGGCGGCGCTGGGGTCGCCGCGGTAATCGGAACCCAATTTGTCGATCTCGTCCAGCAGCAGCACGGGATTGCAGCTGCCTGCCTGGGTCATGGCGGTCATGATACGACCGGGCATCGCGCCGACGTAGGTCTTCCGGTGTCCCCGGATATCCGCCTCGTCGTGAATGCCGCCCAGGGAAATTCGCGCCATTTTCCGGTTCAGACTCCGGGCGATGGAATAGGAAATGGAGGTCTTGCCCACGCCGGGAGGCCCCACCAGGCACAGAATCTGGGGCGGCATCTGGGGCGCCATTTCCCGGACGGCGATGGTTTCTAAGATTCGCTCCTTCACCTTTTCCAGTCCGAAATGGTCATGCTCCAGAATTTTCCGGGCCGCGGCCACGTCCACCCGCTCCCTGGTCTTGACGTTCCAGGGCAGCTCCAGCACGGTGTCCAGATAATTCCGCAGCACCGCTCCTTCAGAAGAACCGAAGGGCTGCTTTTTCAGCCGCTCCACGTCCTTCAGGAGCTTCTTCTCCGTATCCTCTTCCAGGTGGAGATTCTGAATGCTCTGGGCATAGGTGTCAAATTCGTCCTCGTCGTCCTCTTCCCCCAGCTCCTCCCGGATGGCCTTTATCTGTTCGCGCAGGAAGTAATCCTTCTGGTTCTGGTCAATGGCGGCGCGGGTCTTCTCCTGGATATCCCCTTCCAGCCGGAGCATCTCCACCTCCCGGCGCAGAAGCTGGACGGCGGTCTCCAACCGGCGGACGCTGTTCAGCTGGCAAAGCATTTTCGCCTTGTCCGGGAAGTCGATGCCGGAATTCTGGGCGATGGAGTCGGCAATGAAGCCGCTGCTCTCGCTGGCCAGCATCCGCAGCTGAACGGTCTGAGCGGGATGCTCACACAGCTCCAGATACACGCCGTACAGGGAATTGGCCTCCCGGCGCAGGGCGCGGGCGCGAATGGTGTCCGCCGGTTCCTCCACGCTCGCCGACTCCACAATGCCGGAAAGATACGGCTCGCTCTGGAAAAGCTCGGTGATCCTGCCCCGGCTGATGCCGGTGACCAGAATCCGCAGATTCTCCCCCTGGGTTTTCAGTACCTGCTTGACCTTGGCAATGCAGCCGACAGCATACAGGTCTTTCAGCGTCGGGTCGTCCACCAGCAAATCCTTCTGGGGAATCAGCAGCAAATTCTGGTCGCCCTGCATGGCCGCTTCCAGCGCCTTAATGGACTTACCGCGGCCGACTTCAAAATGAACGGTCTGTTCGGGGAAAACGCACAGTCCCCGCAACGCAAGGATGGGCATTTTCCCTGCAAAAATGGTTTCAGTCAAAGTTCTTCCCTCCTTTTTGAAAAAAGGGGGTAGAAAAACTACCCCCTTGGAAGAATAGAGATATTATTTGCGCCCGGAGATTTTTTCCCGGGGATGGGCGGTGTCCCTCACGATGCCGGGGTCGGCGCCCTCGACGGCTTCGGGGGTGATGATGATCTTCTGAATGGACAGATCGGAGGGGATCAGGAACATGATCTTTGTCATGATCTTCTCCATGATCGCCCGGAGTCCTCTCGCGCCGATCTGACGGTCAAGCGCCTTCTGGGCAATGGCCTGAAGGGCTTCCGGCTGAATTTCCAGCGCCACGCCGTCCATTTCCAGCAGTTTCTGATACTGCTTCGTCAGGGCGTTTTTCGGCTCCACAAGAATCCGAACCAGATCGTCCCGGGACAGGCTGCGAAGCGTAGTAATCACCGGCATACGTCCCACAAGCTCGGGGATAATTCCGAATTTCAACAGATCATGGGGTTCCACCTGGGTGAACAATGTACCCACATCCCGCTTGCTCTTGCTCTGTACGGGGGAATCAAAGCCGATGGCGCTCTTGTCGGTGCGCTTTTCGATGATCTTGTCCAGACCGTCAAACGCGCCGCCGCAGATAAAGAGGATGTTGGTGGTGTCCACCTGAATCATTTCCTGCTGGGGATGCTTGCGGCCGCCCTGGGGCGGAACATTGGCAACGGTGCCTTCCAGAATTTTCAGAAGCGCCTGCTGCACGCCTTCGCCGGAAACGTCCCGGGTGATGGAGGTGTTCTCGCTCTTACGG
>URBH01000089.1 GCA_900546075.1 uncultured Eubacteriales bacterium
AATGTAAGCGGAAACTTCCATACCGTTGGTCAGACGCACACGGGCGATCTTACGCAGAGCGGAGTTCGGCTTCTTGGGGGTGGTGGTACGAACGGCAGTACATACACCGCGCTTCTGAGGGGAAGGCAGATTCGTCGCCTTGTTCTCCAGAGTGTTCAGACCTCTCTGCAGAGCGGGGGCGGTGGACTTGTAGGTAACCTGCTGACGGCCATTTCTTACGAGCTGATTAAAAGTAGGCATCAATTTTCTCCTTTCTTTTGTTCTCGCCATTTCGGCGGGTCTTATATTCTACGGACGGTTGTCCGATAGAACCAAAGTCAATCCACGACGGCGGCAGCCGCCGCGCCCACCTCGATGCCGCAGGCACGGCCAAGCACGGCCATACTGGGAACCCAGGCAGTCTGGACTTCCTTCGACCGGCACAGCAGCACGATGGGCTCTATGACGGCAGGATCGGCATTTTCAGCCAGAAAAACATACCTGGCGCGGCCTGCCTCCACAGCTTTTTTCAGCTGCTTCGCGCCGACCACCGTCTTAACGCCGGTAAGGTCTGGCACATTGCCGCACTCGGGTATTCTACTTTCCTTTTTTGTATCCATACAAGATGATATTATACGCATTTTTTCAGGATTGTCAACAAATTTTCCAGATTTTTTTCGTTGTCCCTTTTCTGCAAATTGGTGAATCCGCTCATTTTATCGCAATTTGCGGTTCACCGCTTGCAATTCCCCCACCGTCTTATTACAATTGCATCAAAATTGCGTCAGAGGTGAGCCAATATGAAAGATGATTTCCCCCGGTATACGCTGCGCATTTCTCAGATTCTGCTGGACAAGATTGGATATATTGCCGAATACGAGGGTCGAACCAAAAATAAGGAAATTGAACATCTGATAAAGAAGCGCATTGCGGAATTTGAGGCCGCGCACGGCGTTATAGACGAAGCCGCCCTCGCATCCGGCTGATGCGAGGGTCATTTTTATCATTTTCAATATTGCAAATCCGGCCGCCGCCCTTTCGGGCAGCGGCCGGATTCTTGTTAATTCAATGCGTTCTCGATCATTTCCTCGGGGATTCTGGGCTCGGGGGTCGCGCCGGGCTGGTAGTCCCGGTAGGCCATCAGGCCGGAACCGGCGGGGATCAGCTTGCCGATCAGCACGTTCTCCTTCAGACCCACCAGATGGTCAACCTTGCCCTTGATGGCGGCGTCGGTAAGCACCTTGGTCGTCTCCTGGAAGGAAGCGGCGGACAGGAAGGAATCGGTGGCAAGAGCCGCCTTGGTGATGCCCAGCAGCATGGCGCTGGCGGTTGCGGGACGCAGCTCGGTCTCGCCGGCGTCAATGCGGCGCTGAATTTCGGCGTTGGCGTCCTCGAACTCAAAGCTGTCAATGGCGCTGCCGGTGAGCAGAGCGGTATCGCCGGGATCCTCCACACGCACCTTGCGCATCATCTGACGGATGATGACCTCAATGTGCTTGTCGTTGATCTCAACGCCCTGCTGACGGTACACCGCCTGGACGGACTGCACCAGATAATCCTGCACGGCCTCCACGCCGGAGATACGCAGAACATCCTGGGGATACAGAGCGCCGTCGGTGATGGGCTGACCCTTTTCCACGACCTTGCCGTGGGCAACCTTCAGTCCCACGGAGTAGGGCACCTGGTAGACCTTCACCTCGCCGTCGTCGGCGGTCACGGTGATGTTACGCAGGGCGGTGCGGTGGGTCTCGTCCACGCTCACCACGCCGGTGATCTCGGAGATCTGTGCCATCTTCTTGGGACGGCGGGCCTCAAACAATTCTTCGACTCGGGGCAGACCCTGGGTGATATCGTCGCCCGCGACGCCGCCGGAGTGGAAGGTACGCATGGTCAGCTGGGTACCGGGTTCGCCGATGGACTGGGCGGCAATGATGCCGACGGCCTCGCCCAGGTCGACCTCCTTGGAGGTGGCCAGGTTCATGCCGTAGCACTTGGCGCACACGCCCACCCGGGCGCGGCAGCCCAGAATGGTGCGGATATAGATTTTGTCGATGCCGTGCTGCTCGAACTTCTCCGCATCCTCGGGCATCATCATGACGTCCTTGGAGTGCAGCACTTCGCCGGTCTTGGGGTCAACCACATCGTGGACGGGGTAACGTCCGCGGATACGGTTGCCGAAGGTGTCGATCACGTCGCCGTTCTTGTCGTACACCGCGCCCACCCAGATGCCGTTGGTGGTACCGCAGTTGTGCTCCCGGATGATGACGTCCTGAGAAACGTCCACCATTCGACGGGTCAGGTAACCGGAGTCGGCGGTACGCAGAGCGGTATCGGTCATGCCCTTACGGGCGCCTCTGGAGGAGATGAAGTATTCCAGAACGGACAGGCCTTCCCGGAAGTTCGCCTTAACGGGAATCTCAATGGTACGGCCTGCGGTATCGGCCATCAGGCCGCGCATACCGGCCAGCTGACGGATCTGTGCCATGGAACCACGGGCGCCGGAGTCGGCCATCATGTAGATGGGGTTGAACTCGTCCATGCTGCCCTGCAGGGCGTTGGTAACGTCAGCGGTGGTCTTTTCCCACTGCTGCACCACCAGACGGTACCGCTCGTCGTTGGTGATATAGCCCTGGCGGTAGAACTGCTCGATCTCCACGACCTTCTTCTCTGCGGAGGAGACCATCTCATACTTCACGCTGGGAACCACCATGTCCGCAATGGACACGGAGATAGCGCCCTTGGTGGAGTACTTGTAGCCCAGAGCCTTGATGCGATCCAGCATCTCGGTGGCGATGGTGAAGCCGTGGCGGCGGATGCACTTGTCGATGATCTTGCCCAGCTGCTTCTTACCCACCAGGAAGCTGACCTCCAGATCGAACTCATGGCCGGGGACGCTGCGGTCAACGAAGCCCAGATCCTGAGGAATCGGCTCGTTGTAGATCAGGCGGCCAACGGTGGCGTCGATGATGCGGTAGCACATCTGGCCGTCAATTTTCTTGCCGTAGCGCACCCGGATGGGGGCATGCAGACCCACGGCACCGTCGGCATAGGCGGCAATGGCCTCGTTGACGGAGGAGTAGTTGTGAATGGGGCGGAACTTGGCAATGGCCTTGCCCGCGGCCTTGGCGGCCTTGTTGGCGGCGACGAAGTCGTCCGCGTCCACGATTTCGTTCACGGGGAAGTCGGTATCGCCGGGGTCGGTGACGAACACGGTCCCCGCGCCCTTCTCGGCCTTGCCAAGACGGGTGTAGGTCAGGTAGTAGGCGCCCAGGATCATATCCTGAGTAGGCACGGTGACGGGCTTGCCGTCCTGAGGACGCAGCAGGTTGTTGGCGGACAGCATCAGCATTCTGGCCTCCGCCTGCGCCTCGGGAGACAGAGGCACGTGAATGGCCATCTGGTCGCCGTCGAAGTCGGCGTTGAAGGCGGTGCAGCACAGGGGGTGCAGCTTCAATGCGCGGCCTTCCACCAGAATCGGCTCAAAGGCCTGAATGCCCAGACGGTGCAGGGTAGGCGCACGGTTCAGCATGACCGGGCGATCCTTGATGATCTCGTCCAGAGCGTCCCAGACCTCGGTCTTGCCCTTGTCGATCATCTTCTTGGCGGACTTGATGTTGTTGGCCAGGCCGTCGGAAACCAGCTTCTTCATAACGAAGGGGCGGAACAGCTCAATGGCCATTTCCTTGGGCACGCCGCACTGATACAGCTTCAGCTCGGGGCCGACGACGATAACGCTGCGTCCGGAGTAGTCAACACGCTTGCCAAGCAAATTCTGGCGGAAACGTCCCTGCTTGCCCTTGAGCATATCGGACAGGGATTTCAGCGCCCGGTTGTTGGCGCCGGTGACGGCGCGTCCCCGGCGGCCGTTGTCGATCAGGGCGTCCACGGCCTCCTGGAGCATCCGCTTCTCGTTGCGGATGATGATGTCGGGGGCGTGGAGCTGCACCAGCCGCTTCAGGCGGTTATTGCGGTTGATGACCCGGCGGTACAGATCGTTCAGGTCAGAGGTGGCGAACCGGCCGCCGTCCAGCTGAATCATGGGACGGATGTCGGGAGGGATGACGGGCAGCACGTCCATGATCATCCAGCTGGGCTTGTTGCCGGATTCCCGGAAGGCCTCCACGACCTCCAGCCGTTTGACGATCCGCAGCTTCTTCTGGGAAGAGGCGGTTTTCAGCTCCTCCCGGAGCTGATGGCTCAGCTGATCCAGGTCGATCTGCTCCAGCAGCTCCTTGACGGCCTCCGCGCCCATACCGGCCTTGAAGTCGTCCTCGTACTTTTCCCGCATGTCCCGGTATTCCTTCTCGGTGAGCACCTGGTTCAGCGTCAGAGGCGCGTCGCCGGGGTCGGTGACGATATAGGCGGCGAAGTACAGAACCTTCTCCAGCACCTTGGGGGAAATGTCCAGAATCAGACCCATCCGGGAGGGAATGCCCTTGAAATACCAGATGTGGCTGCAGGGAGCGGCCAGCTCGATGTGACCCATACGCTCCCGGCGCACCTTGGCCTTGGTGACTTCCACGCCGCAGCGGTCGCAGATCTTGCCCTTGTACTTGATTTTCTTATATTTACCGCAGTGGCACTCCCAGTCCTTGGTCGGTCCGAAGATCCGCTCACAGTACAGGCCGTCCCGCTCGGGTTTCAGGGTACGGTAGTTGATGGTCTCAGGCTTCTTCACTTCGCCATAGGACCACTGCCGGATCATCTCCGGCGAAGCAATGCCGATTTTAATGGCATCAAAGGTGGCATCTGCCATGTTTCAGCCTCCTTAATCTTCGTAGCTATCGGTGTCGGACTCCTCCGCATCACCGAACACATCCAAAATACTCTCCGGGCTGTCCTCGTCGATCACGAAGCCCGCGTCCAGCACCTCGTCGGTGGAACCGACCACCACTTCGTTCTCGGTGTCGGAGCTGTAGACCACATCATCGTCGTCATCGTCGTCCTTCAGCTCGATCTCGTTGCCGTTCTCGTCCAGCACGCGGATATCCAGGCACAGCGCCTGCAGCTCCTTGACCAGAACCTTGAAGGATTCCGGCACGCCGGGCTTGGGGATGTTCGCGCCCTTGACAATGGCCTCGTAGGTCTTGACACGGCCGGTGACGTCGTCGGACTTGACGGTCAGGATCTCCTGCAGGGTATAGGCGGCGCCGTAAGCTTCCAGCGCCCAGACTTCCATTTCGCCGAAGCGCTGGCCGCCGAACTGCGCCTTGCCGC
>URBH01000090.1 GCA_900546075.1 uncultured Eubacteriales bacterium
CCGGACGTACAACAATTCCTGGGAGCTGATGCGCACCCTGGGAATTTCCTGCAAGGAGATCAATATCAAAGACGCGGTGAACCTCCACTTTTCCGACATCGGCCACGACCCCAATATCCACAACGGCACCTACGAAAACTCTCAGGCCAGAGAACGGACGCAGATTCTCATGGACTATGCCAGTGTCGTCGGCGGCATTGTGGTGGGAACGGGGGATTTGAGCGAGCTGGCTCTCGGCTGGTGTACCTACAACGGCGACCACATGAGCATGTACGGCGTGAACGCTTCCATTCCCAAGACCCTGATCCGCTGGATGATCGACGCGATTTCGGAAATGCCCGCCTTCGCCCCCTCCCGGGCGGTGCTTCAGGACATTCTGGACACCCCCATCAGCCCGGAGCTGCTGCCCCCGGACGCAGAGGGGAAGATCGCCCAGCACACCGAGGATCTGGTCGGCCCCTACGCGCTGCATGACTTTTTCCTGTATTATGTCCTCCGTTTCGGCTTCCGTCCCACGAAAATCTACACCCTGGCCTGTCGGGCGTTTGCGGGGGATTTTGAGCCGAAAGTCATCAAGAAATGGCTGAAAACCTTCTATCGCCGGTTCTTCACCCAGCAGTTCAAGCGCAGCTGCCTGCCCGACGGCGTGAAGGTCGGCTCCGTCACCCTCAGCCCCAGAGGGGACTGGCGGATGCCCAGCGACGCCGGCGCAAGACTTTGGCTGGACGAAGTTGAAAGTCTATAATATATGTAAGCCCCCGGTTCGACAGAACCGGGGGCGCATTGTGTATTATAATCAGAAATCAATGGCTTCGCCGTTCAGGGTCAGGGTATTCTCCGCACCCAGGGTGAGGACATAGACGGCCTCTGCTTCGCCCTTGGCGATCAGGTCGGCAAGAACGATGGTCGCCGTGTGGGTGCCGTCGGTGAAGGTGATCTTCTCAATGCCCTGGTTCTGCAGATAGCCCAGCGCCCGGAGAGTACCGGTGAGAATGGCACCGTCGGCACTGGCCGTCAGGGACAGAACGCCGTCCGCGGTTTCCACCTGATAGGGAAGATTCTTGCCTTCCAGATCGGTCACACGGTACAGGGGTTCTCTCGCGGCGGGTTCTTCCGCAGTGGATTTCTCAGGTTCAACAGGCGGCTCTACCGTGCCGGTGATGGTTTCCAGAACGGTTCCGTCGCCGGATACGCGCTCCACCTTGCCGGTGGTGTACAGCCCGGAGGTGTCCGGTTCTATCTCACTGCCGTCAACCTGATTACCTGTGTCGGTGTTATATCCACCGCCGCCGATGGCCGCACCGTAACCTCCTAATAGGCACGGATCTCCGCCTGTAGCCTCCACCCGGGAATCCTTGGAGATGGTAACATCGCTGCCGCTCCCTTTATAGCCACCGCCGATGCCTGCGCCGCACAACCCGCCATTGGCAATAACCTTCCCGCCGGAGATGGTGATATCACTGCCGTTGCCTCTAGGTCCGCCGCCGATGCCTGCGCCGCACCACCCGCCATTGGCGGTGACTTCTCCGCCGGTGATGGTGATATCACTGCCGCTCCCTAAAACGCCACCGCCGATGCCTGCGGCCTCACCTCCGCCGTTGGCGGTAATCTCCCCGCCAGTGATGGTGATATCGCTGCCGCTCCCTTCATAGCCGCCGCCGATGCCAGCACCGCCATGCCCGCCATTGGCGGTCAGCTTTCCTTCTCCGCTCTCGGAGCCGATGGTCAGCTTGCCCCCGTTGGACTTTTCCACGCCGGCGTGCTTATCGCCGCTGGAAACAGTGTTGGTGCCTTCCACGTTCGGATTGACATTGCCTTCACCCTCGGTTTTGATTGCGGCGCTGTCAGTCCTGATATTGGTGTCCTTGATGGTCACATTGGCGGTGGTGTCCTTTTCCGCCTTGATGGTGATGGTGTTGCTGGTCTGCTTCCCATTGCTGGTGATGGTGGGGTTGCTGTCCTCTGCGCTGCTTCCTCCCTGAGAGACGGTCTGGGTCGTGCCGCCCCCGGCATTTGCGGTGGCGGTGATCTCAATGCTGCCGTTTTCCAGATTCCATTCCGCGGCCAGAACCGCCGTGGGCAGAAATGCCGCGATCAGCAGCAGAGACGCAATTCGAACGATCAATTTACCCATATGGTTTCCTCCTGACTGTGACGTTCCCGGCAGGAGTAGCCGCCCGCCGGGGCGTGGAACAAGGCTTCCGATGTGACGCTGGTTTGCGTACCATTCTGACGATTCTTATTCTACCAGATATTCCCGCAAAATGCAAGAACAATTTATAAAAGAATCGGCTGAATCTGCCGCCCTGCCAGCGCTTCCGTCATGGCCTGGGGAATCATCGCAAAGTCCGCGACCATGCTGGTGGGCTTCTTTACGGCATCGTCCTGCCCGAAGGGGACAAAATAATAGTGCTTCCGGGCGAGCAGCCTGCCGATATTCTCCGCCGCACCCGCCAGCGCGTCATTGCTGGACACGGCGACGAGAACCGGGCGGCCGTTGCGCAGGTGGCTTTTCGCCGCCATGGTCACCGGGGTGTCGGCGATGGAATGGGCGAGCTTTGCCAGGGTGTTTCCGGTGCAGGGGGCGATGATGAGAATGTCGAACAGCTTCTTTGGCCCCACCGGCTCCACCTGGGCAAGGGTATGCAGCGGCGGCGTGCCGCAGATGGTTTCCGCCATGACGATATGCTCCCGCGCCGTCCCGAAGCGGCTGTCAACGCTGTAGGCGGCGTCGGAGAAAATGGGGGTCACGTGATGCTCCCGGCTGAGCTGCTCCATAACGGGGAACACAATAGAATAAGTACAAAACGAGCCGCACACGGCAAATCCGATTTCCATAATCATTCCTCCCTGCACAAGCGAACGTAGGTTTCCGCAATCAGGCGGCCGGAACTTTCCGGCATGTGGACGCCCGGCAGGCCCCGCGCCACGATGACGGAATCGTCTTCCATGCCGGTTTTGGACGCAAGGTCGATTTTCACGCAGTCGGGGTGGCACTGGGCGAGCTGTTCTTTGGCCAGCAGCCTTTCCGGCGCGGTGTTGAGAATCAGGCGGTACTTGCCCAAAGTCTCCGCCATCCGGGCGGTATCCACCGCGGCGCAGCCCAGCCCCCGGCACATGGCGCGGTCGGCGTCCTTCCGCGCCGCGACGGTCAGGTCAGCGCCAAGGGCATGGAGAATCTGCCCCAGGCATTTCCCGATGCGTCCCCAGCCGATGACCAGCACGGGACACCGCCGCAGGGTCACGGGCAGGTAGGACAGGGCGATTTCCACGGCGCATTCGGCGGTTATGTAGGCGTTTTCCGCCTGATACTGGGCGTCCTTCAGAAAATCAATGCACCGGTAATTGTCCAGCGCCGGGTGGTCAAGATTCCCGCCGCAGACCGTCACGTCCGGCGGAAGCTGCGCCAGCAGATTTTCCGCGCTTCCCCCCATGCGAAGCGTCCCGTCCGGTGCGAAGCTGGGAACGTCCAGCAGCACCGCGCCCACATCAGCGCCGGGGCGCTCGGCCAGATCCACGTAGAAATTTCTCAGATATTCTCCGGCATAGCGGGCGGCCGCCGTGCCGCCGGCGCAGTAAAGCCGTTTGCCATCCATCGGCATCACTCCTTCCTGCCAGAATATGCTGTACGGTACGTGGTTGTGCTTGATTTTTCGGAGCTTTTCTGTATAATGAAAGAAAAAGGGGTGAAGCGTATGCAGAGACTTGGATTTATCCATGATATGATGGACGTGAAGGTGCTGATCCTGTTCGTAATGGCCAGGGTCAACTATCCCGTGAACATGCAGCAGATTTACGAGCTGTGCTATCAGGACGACTGCCTGAGCTATTTCGACGTCTGCACCGCAATTCCTGAAATGGTGAAGTCCGGACATCTGAAGCAGGTGGAGAACGATTGCTATGAGATCACGGACAAGGGCAAGGCGGACGGCTCCCTGACGGAGGATTCCATCGCCTACACGGTCAAATGCCGTGCGGACAACGCCGTCAACCGGTTCAACCGTCAGATTCGCCGTTCCAGCTTCGTGAAAACCCAGATCATCCCCCGGGATAATGGGGACTATTCCGTGGTCATGGCGCTGGATGACGAGATGGGCAATCTCATGACCCTGGAGCTGCTGGCGCCGAACCAGCGTCAGGCGGTGCGCCTGGGGAAGCTCTTTGAAAAGAAAGCGGAAGCGGTCTACAATCTGACCATGGCGGAGCTGCTGGACGATGAGGACGAAGCGGACGATTAAGATTGCTCTGTGCGCAGGGCTGATACTGGCGGCAGCCGCTTGTTTCCTACTGCTTCGCAGCAAAACGGTGTATGGAATTTCCGAGGGAACTTATCGCATGGTAACGGAGGACGGCAGCGAGAATGCCCCGGCTATCCACTTTGACATGTCCGGGGAAAAGATACGGTTTGCCTTCGGAATGGATCCGAGGATGTCGTTCGCGTATACCGGGACTGTGCAGCTGGACGGAAAGGTCAGGCTGCGGGCGGACAATGGGGGAGAGACTTGGATTTTTGAAGTGCCGGATAATGACACAATCGTATTTGTCCGAAGCGGGTCTTCCGACTTCGTGGGCGAAGCTCTGCCGGACGGCGCGGTATTCCGCTACGTGTCTGAATAAATGAAAACCCGGCCGCCCCTTGTCGGAATGAGGAAAATGTGGTATAGTAACCTTACACCGAAGAATCGGTGAAACGAAAGGAGCTGCCGCATATGAAATTCCAGTACAGTGAGAAAAAAGTAAGGCTTCCCGGTAATGTCCACGCTTATGCCGAGAAAAAGGTCATGAAGCTGGCGCGCTTTTTTGAGGAGGATGCGGAAGCACTCATCGTCTTTTCTGTAGAGAAGAACCAGAACAACGTGGAACTCACCGTCCACGGTGCGGGAACCTGGTTCCGGGCAAGTGAAAGCACTTCGGATATGTTCGCGTCCATTGACGCTGCCGTCAGCACCATTGAAGGCCAGATCCGCAAGAACAAGACCCGGCTCGCCCGCCGCCTGCGTCAGGATGCCTTCACCCGCACGGTGCAGGAGGAGACCAGCTTCGTGCCGGAGCCGGAGGAGGACGATCTCAGCCTGAAGAAGGTCAAGAGCTTCTACTTCAAGCCCATGACCCGGGAGGAAGCGGTCATGCAGATGAATCTGCTGGAGCACAATTTCTTCG
>URBH01000091.1 GCA_900546075.1 uncultured Eubacteriales bacterium
TGTCGTATTCGCCTATCCACGAAAAGCCCGTTTCCGGGTCAAGGCAAAAGGCAACTCCTTTACCAGCACATGGGAAACCTCTCCGGCTTCTATGGCTGCAATCATGCGTTTCCAATTAGGGCGGTCAAAGTTTGGGCCAGACCAGCCGTCATCAGTAAAGTGGACACAATTCGTAAATCCATGCTCCTTTGCATAATCTTCAAGCAGCTTCTTTTGATTGATTATACTGTTACTGTCGCCTGTGAGGTCGTCGTCGCGGGAAAGACGCTCGTATAGTGCGGTTATCTTGCCGTTGTCCGTTTTCTTTGCTTTCATTGAAAAACTCTCCTTTCTATGGGCGATTTCTTATCCCCCTTTCACAGCATATAGCTTCCGTATAATGCTTGGGCGGCGCAGTCTTGCCCTCCTTTACGGCGGCTTCGCCACACTCCAACTGTGTGGGAGCCATCTTCATCCCTGATGTGTTTCCACTTCCGGCACCCCAGGTGTCGGTGAATACAAGAAAAGGCGTAGTTGTCAACTACGCCCCAGGTCAACTCGCTGTATGAAAAAAGCGAGTGTTCTTAACAGCCTTTCAAATGCTGTAAGAACACTCGCCATGGTGCGAGAGAGGGGACTCGAACCCCCACGGCGTAACCACACGCACCTCAAACGTGCTTGTCTACCATTCCAACACTCTCGCAAACTTGCCTGAGTATTATAACCTTGACAGCGGGATTTGTCAATAGTTTTTCGCAAAACCCTTGCAACTTTGCGCCCGCTCTGGTACACTATATTGCAAAAAGGAGGAATGGGCGTATGGTGCGCTTTTTTGCGGACGGTGAGGTGCTGCGAGGCGATACCGTCGTGCTGACCGGGGAAAATGCTCAGCACGCGAGGGTGCTGCGGCTGAAGGCCGGGGAGACGGTTCTGGTTTGCGACGGGCAGGGGACGGAGTGCCTTTGCCAGATGTCGGACGCCGGGGAAATGAGGCTGAACGTGCTTGAGCGGCGGGAATCCATATCGGAGGCGGCGGTGCGGGTCAGCGTGTACATGGCCTTTCCCAAGGCGGACAAGCTGGAGCATGTGATCCAGAAGGCCACCGAGCTGGGGGCTTACGAGATCGTGGCGTTCCCTTCCGCCCGGTGCGTGTCCAGACCCGACGAGAAAAGTCTAAAAAAGAAGCTGGAACGTTGGCAGAAAATCGCGGCGTCCGCGGCAGAGCAGTCCGGGCGGGGGAGGATTCCCCAAGTGCTGGTGCTGGACAGCTTCCACGCCGCGCTGACCCGGGCATCCGAAGCCGACAGGGCACTGATGTTTTACGAAAACGAGCAGGCGGTCACGCTGAAAATGGCGCTCACCGACGCATATCAGACCGTCAGTCTGCTCACCGGCCCGGAGGGCGGGCTGGAAGAAAGGGAAGTCCGGCAGGCAAGGGAAGCCGGATTGCAGGTATGCACGCTGGGAAGGCGGATTTTGCGGTGCGAAACGGCGCCGCTGTGCGCCCTGTCCGCGGTCATGTACGACGCGGGAGAGTTCTGATACTAGATTTTAATAAAACGGTTTAAAAACCGTTTTATTAGACCGCTGTTTCAGCGGTCTGCGGCGTAGCCGCTAAAATCGTAGTCCATACATTTCTCGCCGCCACCGGCGGCCTGCGAAGGATTCGCAGGATAAAATGGTGTTAACCATTTTATCGAGAAATAGTATGATGTTGATAAATGCCGGGGAACGGTCGAACCGTTCCCCGGCAAAATGTTATTTGTGATTTTCCTCGTGGTGATCAGTATCCGCATGGTGGTCATGGGTGGGATCGGTACAGTCCGGGGTGGTGCAAAGGGGGTTATCGGTATTGTGGTCATGGGTGGGATCGGTACAGCCCGGGGTGGTGCAAAGGGTGTTATCGGTATGGTGGTCATGGGTGGGATCGGTACAGTCCGGGGTGGTGCAAAGGGTGTTATCGGTATTATGATCATGGGCGGGATCGGTGCAGCCGGGAATGGTGCAGGGCTCGGCTGCGGCGGTTTTGACCGACTTCAAAATGGCCACGTCGCCGCTCATGGCGCTTACTTCGATCTTGCAGTGTCCGTCGCCGCAGACGTAGCTCTTGTTTTTCTTTACGGTGGGAAAATCGGAGGAAAAGTCGCTGCTCATGGCGTCCAGACTGACGGTAAAGCCTGCGTCCTCGGGGAGAGTAAGGGCCAGATCGCCGGACATGGAGTCCATCTTCACCCGGTCGGGAACGTTTTCCAGCACGCCGGTAAAGCTGGCGGAGGCGGCATCAAAGTCCAGCTCGCTCAGGCTTCCGGTAAATGTGACGTCTCCGGAGGCAGTGTCCACGTCCAGACTGCTGATCGTGCAGTTTTCAAATTTGGCGGTGCCGCTGGCGCTGTCAATCTCCACCTCCCGGATGATCATGTCGCGGACGGTCAGATTGGTGGAAGCGGTGTCGAGTTCCAGAGAATCACAGACCCAGCCCCGGGGAACGGTGACGGTCAGGTCTTTGCTGCCGTCGCCAAAGTGAAGACCGAAGCCGGCGGTGCTGCTGTCCTTGCTGTATTGGATAACCAGCTCGTCGCCGGACTGCTTCCAGACCATCTCATATTTGTCGGTGCCATTGCCGGATTCGAGAAAGGTAATTTCCTGTACGTCCCCCGGCTCGATGGTGACGGAACCGGAGATCCATTCGATTTTGATTTCCCGGACGGTGTCCACGCTCGCGGAACCCGTCGAACTGGTGCGGTTGACCGTGTCCTGGGCGACGCACTCGGCGGGAATCCAGCCGGTATCCGGGGAGGTGATGTAAGCCCAGCTTTCCTCGTTGAATACCTCCGAACGGCCAATGACGACCGCGTCGCCTGCGGCCAGCGTGCCCTTGACCTTGGACTGATCGTTGGGCATTTCGTAGATGTTCGTTTCTGACATCACGAGGACGGACTGGCTCACTTCTAGAGAGTCATGGTGTATAACGTCGGTGTTGTCGCGGAACACGGTGAAGAGGTTGTTGGCCAGTCCGGCAATGAGGACTGCCAGCAGCACCAGAATCACAACGCTCCAGATGACGATGCGAACGATTGCATTGCTTTTCATCTTATTTACCCTCCTTCAGGTCAAGAATGGCTTTGACCAGCCCCTGCACGGCGGCGGTGATGGGGAAGATCACCCAAGTGATGTACCATGCGCCCGTGAGGAAGCTGACAAGGAAATAGATCGCAAGGCCAATTGCCCAGATCAGGCAGTTTACACTTTTGGCAAGGGCAGACTGGGGGCTGCTCGGCGTGACGTCCGCTTCTTCGTCCTCCTTCTTTGCGCCCAGAATAATGAGCACCGTAGCGACGGCCACGAGGGTCAGCGTCCCGCACAGACCTGGAATTCCCATGTTCCACATACCGCTCAGAACGAACAGCGGGATGGGGCAGAGGATGTACAGCCCAATCGCGATGGCGCGGAGAAGCTTCTTCGCGGGGGTGTCATGCTCCTCCTGCTTGGCTGCCGGGGCGGGCAGGGGAGCTGCGCCGGGGGCTCTGCCCAGAATTTCATTGATATCGCCGATGCCCATGATGGCAAGACGGTAGGCGGCCTCCGGCGTTTTCCCGGCGGCGACCAGATCGTCGTAGCGGTCTAAGGTGTTTTGCAGAATTTCCTGCCGGGTATCGTCGCAATCCGCGGCTCCCGCGAACAGAAGCTGCACGTACTGAATCAGCTGCTCTCTCATAATTTCTCCTCCACTTCCAGAAGTTTATCCATAATTTCTTTTGTTTCCTGCCATTCTCCCAGCAGACGGTGGCAGGCCTCCCGCCCGGCGGGGGTGATGGTGTAGTAGCGCCGCCGTGCGCCCGCGCCGCTGTCGCCCCAGTATGAGGCGATGTAGCCCAGCTCCTCCAGCCGCTTGAACGCCGTGTAAAGGGTCGCTTCCTTCAGCTCAAAGCGGTTATTGGAGAGGGTGGCAATGACTTTGTTGATCTCGTAGCCGTAGCTGTCGCCGCGAAGCAGCCGCGCCAGGATGATGGCGTCGGTATGCCCCCGTATCAAATCACCGGCAATAGACACAGGCATCCCTCCTTACGCGAGCAGTATAACACAAAGTACCTCATCTGTCAAGGTACTTCATATTAAATAAATACAGGAATCTGAAAAGAAAACACATTGGGCGCAGAAAAGGCTCCGCGCCTGTGCGTGGAGCCTTAAAAGAGGTCTATTTATGATACTTGCTTCCCGCCTGAATGGCTTCCGCCCGGTAGAGCTGTTCCAGAACCATGATCCGCGCCAGATGGTGGGGAAAGGTCATCGCCCCCATGGAAAGACGGAAATCCGCCCTCTGCTTGACCCGGGGAGACATGCCGAAGGAGGAGCCAATCAAAAAGCAGGCGCTGGATTTGCCGGAATTTTTCACGTCCCGGAGCTTGTCCGCGAAGGCTTCGCTGGACAGCTCCTTCCCTTCGGGGGTGAGGACGCAGAACCACGAACCTTTGGGAATTTTGGAGAAGATCAGCTCGGCCTCCTTTTCCAGCCCCGCCTCGATCTCGCCGGGGGAGGGATTTTCGGGAAGCCGTGCTTCCGGCAGCTCGAGAAGGGTAAAGGCGCAGTATCCGCCCAGACGTTTTTTGTATTCCTCGGCGGCGGAAATGTAGAATGTTTCCTTGAGCTTGCCCATGGTGATCAGGGTGATGCTGAACATGGCAAATCTCCCTTCGTTTTTTCTACAGTTTATCATTTCCGGACGGGAAATGCAACATAATTGCCGCCGATGGGCAGACAATAGCCATGGAGGTGAGAACATGGCGAAAAAAGAGAAAATCGTGACCGACCCCTTTGGCAGCTACACGGGGCTGGTCAGGCACCCGGAGGAAAAGCCGGTGCAGGACGCGGACGATCTGTGACGAAAATTTCTATGGCAGCACCGTACAATTCGGCAAGCAGATTCGGTAAAGCGCGCAGATGCACTTGTGCGGTGTTGCCCCCAATAAAGAAAAGGCCGTAAGCGAGTGACCAGTTCGCTTACGGCTTTTCT
>URBH01000092.1 GCA_900546075.1 uncultured Eubacteriales bacterium
TGAATTGGGACAAAAATCCTGTCTGAGACTTCTTGCCGAATTGTGCGGTGCTGCCAAAGAAAATGACCGGCACCGAAACTGCGCTTCCTTCATACAATATCCGGAGGTGGTTTTGGTGGCGGGTTACATTGTGCTGGGGACGCTGGCGGCCTTTGGTCTGGTGAGCGCGCTGTGGGTGCTGTTCGGATTTTTACTGCCTGCAGAGCGGGGCGGCTGGCTTTACGCCCCGGCAAGGCCGGGGGTGACGGAGAATTCCTTTGCCCGGCGATATCTTTGGCTGCGGGAGCTGGGACTGCTGCGGGAAGAGCTTACCATGGTGGACTTTGGCATCAGCGACGCGGAACGGGACTGGCTGGCGGAGCGGGGCGTGACGGTCTGTGCGCCGGAAAAGCTGGTCGAGAGAATGGGAGAGAGAACGACTTGACGGAAGATTTGGAGATTTTGCAGGGCGCCATCAGCGCCGTGGTATATCAGAATTACGAAAACGGCTACGCCGTCCTTCGGCTGAACGTGGGCGGCGGACAGAATGTAACGGTGGTCGGCACCATCCCTCTGCCCGCGGTGGGCGAACGGCTGATGGTGACGGGCAAGTGGAGCACCCACTCCAGCTACGGGCGGCAGTTCGAGGCGGAATTCCTGGAGCGGCTGATGCCCCAGACCAGTCTGGAAATTCTGAATTATCTCAGCAGCCGGATCATCAAGGGCATCGGCCCCAAGACGGCGGCGCGGATCGTGGAGCATTTTGGGGAGCAGACCCTGCTGGTCATGGAACGGGAACCGGAGCGGCTGGCCGAGGTTCCCGGCATTTCCCGGGAAAAAGCGAAAGCCATGGGCGAGGAATTCCGGCTACAGGTGGGAATGCGGCAGCTGATGGAATTTTTTGCCGTGCATCATCTTCCCGCGGAGCTGGCGGTGCGGGCGTATAAGCTGTACGGTGACAGCACCGTGGAGCTTCTGTACGACGACCCGTACTTACTCATGGACGAGGGACTGGACGCGCCCTTCGGGGCGGTAGACCGCTTTGCCATTGAGCTGGGCGTGGCGGGGGACGACCCCCGGCGGGTGGAGGCCGGAATCCTGTTTGAGCTGAACTACAATCTCACGGCAGGACACAGCTTCCTCCCGGAGGACAAGCTGCAGCTGGCGGTCAGCCAGCTGCTGAGCGTGGACGGCGAAGCGGTGAAACAGGGCATCGGGCGACTTCTGGAAGCCGACCGCCTGGTGCGCAGTACGCTGGCAGGTATCACCGTTGACTATCTTCCAAGGCTGTATGAAGCGGAAGTGAATTGCAGCCGGCGGCTTTTAGAGTTCGCAAAGGGCAGCTTCCCGCCGCCCAAAGGCTTGGAGCGCATGATTCAAAACGTGGCGGAGGAAAGCGGCGTCGAATACTCCGAGGAGCAGACCCGCGCCATCCGGGAGGCGGCGACCTCCGGACTGCTGCTGATCACCGGCGGCCCCGGCACCGGTAAGACGACTATATTAAATGGTATATTGTCCCTGCTGGGACAGATGCAGCTGACGTGTCTGCTGGCCGCGCCCACCGGTCGGGCGGCGAAGCGGCTGACGGAGGTGACGGGGGAGAACGCCTCCACCATCCACCGGCTGCTGGAAGCGGGAATCGACCCCGGCACGGGGGACATGGTGTTCGTCCGGGACGAGGACAACCCTCTCAAATGCGACGCGGTGATCGTGGACGAGATGTCCATGGTGGACGTGGAGCTGCTGCACCATCTTTTGCAGGCCATTCCCAAAGGGAAGCGGCTGATTCTGGTGGGCGACCCCGACCAGCTGCCCCCCGTGGGGCCGGGATTCCCGTTCAACGATATGCTGCGCAGCGGCTGCCTGCCCACGGTACGGCTGACGGAGATTTTCCGCCAGGCGCAGCAGAGCCTGATCGTCATGAATGCCCACCGGGTGAATCAGGGGCAGATGCCGGAGCTGAAAAACGTCAAAAGCGACTTTTTCTTCCTGCGCAGACAGAGCGAGGAGGCGGTCAGCACCCTGATTCGGGAATTATGCACCACCCGGCTGCCCAAAAACATGGGCATTCCGCCGGAGCAGATTCAGGTGCTGTCCCCCACCCGCAAGGGGGGCGTTGGCACCGCCGCTCTGAACAAAATGCTGCAAGCCGCCCTGAACCCCGCCGCTCCCGACAAAAAGGAGCGCGCTTTCGGAGATATTATTTTCCGGGAGGGGGACAGGGTGATGCAGATCCGCAACAATTATGATATAATATGGAAGAAGACTGACGGAAGCGCCGTAGGCACCGGCATTTTCAACGGCGACGTGGGTACGATCACCGGAATTGACACCGGCGCGGAGACCCTGACGGTGACCTTCGACGACCGGGCGGCGGATTACGACTTTACCCAGCTGAATGAACTGGAGCCTGCCTACGCCATGACGGTTCACAAAAGCCAGGGCAGTGAGTACCGGGCGGTGATCCTGACGGCGTGGAACGGTTCGCCGTACCTGCTCAGCCGCAGCATCCTCTACACCGCCATCACCCGGGCGAGGGAGCTGCTGATTATCGTGGGGCGCGAGGAAACCGTGGCGGCGATGGTGGAAAACGCGAAGAAGAACCGCCGCTACACGGGATTGAAGCTTCGCTTACAGGGGAAAACCGAATGAGACTGTATCATTGGCTGCTGAGCGTGCTGTTTCCGCCCAAGTGCATTCTGTGCGGAAGGATACTGGGGAAAGAGGAGCTTGACCTGTGCCGCACCTGCCGGGAGGAGGCTCCCGAATATCTTAATGGAAAAAGAAGGAGTCAATTTCTTGACAGTTTCGCCGCGGTCTGGTACTATGAAGGGAACGTAAGAAGGAGTCTTCTGCGTTATAAGTTCGGCGGCGCGAGAAATTACGCAGTTGCCTACGGCAGACTCTTGGCCATGCGTATCCAGAATCAGTACCCCGACGGCTTCAACGTGCTGACGTGGATTCCTGTCAGCCGTCTGCGGAAGCTGCGCCGGGGCTACGATCAGGTGGAGCTGCTGGCGAAGGCCGTGGGGCGGGAGCTGGGGATGACCCCGACGCCCCTTCTTCGGAAAGTCCGTCACAACCGCCCTCAGTCCGGCATTCACGGCGAGGCGGAACGCCGGGCAAATGTGCTGGGCGTCTACCGGCTGACCCGGGGCGCGGAGGTTGCCGGAAAGCGGATACTGCTGCTGGACGACATCCTGACCACCGGCGCCACGGCGGGAGAAGCCGCCCGGGTGCTGAAAACCGCCGGGGCGAAGGAAGTGCATTGCGCTGCCATTGCTTCGGCTGGAAGGGAATAATACGATTTCTTATGGATAAGTAGGTGTCATTATGTTTTTATTTTCCAATGACCTGGGCGTTGACCTGGGGACATCCAACGTTTTGATTTACGCCGACGGCAAGGGACTGGTCGTCCGGGAACCCTCCGTTGTGGCCATGGACAAGAACACCGGCAAGATTTTGCAGGTGGGCGCGGCCGCCCGGAACATGCTGGGACGTACTCCCGGCAACGTGGTCGCCATGCACCCGCTGAAGGACGGCACCGTCTCCGACCATGAGATGACCGTCCGGATGCTTCAGGAAATGTTCAAAACCGCCACAAAGGCGTCCTTCTTCACCCCCAAGCCCCGTGTGGTCATCTCCGTACCCTCCGGCGTGTCCGAGGTGGAGGAGCGCAGCGTTATCAACGCCGCCATCGAAGCCGGCGCGCGCAGAGTGTTCCTGATCGAGGAACCCCTGGCGGCGGGGCTGGGCGCGGGACTGGACATTCGCGGCCCCAGCGGCCATCTGGTGGTGGACATCGGCGGCGGCACCACGGACATCGCGGTGCTGAGCATGAACGGCGTGGCGGTTTCTTCCTCTCTGAAGGTGGCAGGCAACTACTTTGACGAGATGATCGCCCGGTACGTCCGCCGTCAGCATGGCGTGGTGGTCGGTCAGGTCACCGCCGAGAATGTGAAAATCCAGATCGGCCAGGTCTACCCCCGGGACGAGGAACGGAGCATGAACGTCAAGGGGCGGGACTTCAAGACCGGTATGCCCAAGGTCATCACCCTGACCTCCACGGAGATTTTCGAGGTGCTGCGCCGTCCCGCCCGGATGATCACCGATGAGGTTCTGGCGGTTCTGGAGCAGACAAGCCCCGAGCTGGTGTCGGACATTTCCGAAAACGGCATCACCCTCACCGGCGGATGCAGCCAGATCTGGGGTATGGATCTGCTGATTGCCGAGCGCACGGGCATCGGCTGCGTTCTGGCGGACGACCCCGACGCCTGCACGGCCTACGGCGCGGGCAAGAGCCTTGCCTGGATCAACCACATGCAGGAAGGCCCCATCAACATTGCCAGAAAACGGGCGATGCGTGGCTGATATGGAGAAAAAAGCGAGAATCGGGCGAAGCGCCCTGCTGATCATCGGCATTATTTATACCGCCCTGGGCGGAATCTTTGTGATACTGGGCATTGCGCTGGCGGCGCTTCTGCGGGACAGCGACGCCTTTATGGTCGGTCTCATTTTCGGCGGGATCGGCACCATATTCCTGATTTTGGGAATCGTCTTTCTCATTGCCGAACTCTGCAAGAAAAGGCGGTCGGATGCCCTGCTTGCCTCGGGACACTACATCCTGGGCGAGGTGGTGGATATTGCCGCGAACATCAATGTCAACGTAAACGGCCGGTATCCCTACTATATAATAGCACAGTATACTGACCCCCACGGCGTGCGGCACATTTTCAAAAGCCCCAGCCTGCGCATTTTCCGCGACCCGGAGCTGATCGGCAAAAAGGTGAAGGTCTACGTGGAAAATGACAGTTTTAAGCACTATTACGTAGACGTGGACGAGATTCTGCCCAAATATGTAGAACATTAAATGATTTGCCCCCAAAGGCCATTGGCCTTTGGGGGCAGGCTTTTATACGAGTTTTTAATAAAACGCTTAAAAGCGTTTTATTAGGCCGCAGGATT
>URBH01000093.1 GCA_900546075.1 uncultured Eubacteriales bacterium
TTCATGCACCAACATTTGCGCATTTTCGTGGTGCAGTGCTCATGCATGAAGTTTTATGTAAGCATCAGGCGACCTTCTGCTTTTTCGCAAAGTGAATAACCAGACCCAGGACGAGACCCACAAAGGCGGGGAGAACCCAGCCCAGGCTGATGTCGAAGAAGGGGAGAATCTTCTCCGCAAGGCCGACCGCGCCGTCCAGATGAAGGGTGGTTTTCAGATTCGCGGGCAGCGCCTTGGCCAGATCGAACAGGGCGGCGATGCAGGTGAAGGCCGTGACGCTGACATAGACAGCCCGGTCGTGATGGAACAGATTCCCGAACAGCGCCAGCAGAATCAGGGTGATCGCCAGCGGGTACAGGAACAGCAGCAGCGGCAGGGAATAGCTGATGATCTTGGACAGACCGAAATTGGAGATCAGGAAGGAAAGTACGGTGAATATCACTGCCCAGGCGCGGTAGGAAAGTCCCTTGGGGAACATGCGGGAGAAAGCGTCCGAACAGCTGGTGACGAGGCCAATGGCGGTTTTCAGGCAGGCGCAGGTGATGGTGACTGCCAGAACGAGACTGCCCGCCCGTCCCAGATAGTGGCCGGAGATCTGTGCCAAGGCGATGCCGCCGTTTTCGGAGGTCTCAAACAGACCTCTGGACTGGGTGCCCATGAGAATGGTGGTGACGTAAATCACGATCATGGGGATGCTGGTGAGCAGGCCGGAGGACAGAACGTCCTTTGCCACGTCGGAATCGTCGGTGACGCCCATGGAGCGGATGATGTCGATGACCACGATGCCGAAGGCCAGACCGGCAATGGCGTCCATGGTGCCGTAGCCCTCAATGAAGCCCAGGGACAGCGCTCCGGTCTGATAACCGGCGGCAGGCTCCACGGCGGAAACCGAGGCGGAGGGGTTAATCAGCGCCGTCACCACCAGAATGGCCAGGAAAACCAGGAAAATGGGGGTGATGACCTTGCCGATCCAGACGGTGATCTCGCCGGGGTGCAGGGACAAAATCAGCACGATGGCGAAGAAGATCACGGAGAAAATCAGCAGGGCAATGGACTCGGACGCGCCCGCACCCAGCATGGGGGCGACGCCTACGGTGAAAGAGGTGGTCGCGCATCTGGGGATGGCGAAGCCGGGGCCGATGGTCAGGTAGAGCAGGCAGGAGAAGACGTAGCCGTAGCCCTTGCCGACCTTGTTGGACAGCTGCTGCAAGCCGTCGGAGTGGGTGTTGCCGATGGCGGCTACGCCCATGATCGGGATACCGACCGCCGTGATGATAAAGCCGATCATGGCGGGGACGACGTTCCGTCCGGCAAGCTGACCGAGATGAACGGGGAAAATCAGATTGCCGGCGCCGAAGAACATGCCGAACAGCGTTCCGGCCACCAGAATCTTCTGCTTGAAAGTAAGATGTTTTTTCATTTTTTCTGCCTCCTTCTGTTTGCCAATATTTTATCACCCCTCTTGCATTCTGAGAAGTCCATGTTTATAATAGGGGTATTAGAAAATGTAATAGATATGAAATGGAGTGCGGCATATGGACAGCAAGAAACTGGAAATTCTCATGACGGCGATTGACCTTGGCAGCTTCACCAAAGCGTCGGAGGTGGTGGGCTACACCCAGTCGGGACTGACCCACATGATGGACGCCCTGGAACGGGAGGTGGGATTTTCCCTGTTGCAGCGCGACCACAACGGCATCCAGCTCAGCCCCCAGGGGCGGCAGCTCATGCCCGCCATCCGGGAATTTTTGCAGGCCAATGCCAACCTGGAAAACCAGATCAATGCCATTTCCGAGCAGAAAAAGGAGGTCATCCGCATTGCGGCCTACGCCAGCATCGCCATGCACTGGATGCCGGAGCTGCTGTACCGCTACAAGCGCGTCTGCCCGGAGGTCAGCGTTGACCTTCGGATGGTGGATAACGCCCTGGAGCCCTACGAGCTGCTGGAAAGCGGGCAGACCGACGTGATTTTTGCCAGCCGGCAGAACTACAGCTTCTGCGACTGGACGCCCCTGTACAATGAAAAAATGTATGCAATCCTCCCAAAGGACTACCCCCTCAACGGCCGCACAACCTTCCCGTTGGAGGAATTTTCCGGACAGGACTTCCTGATGCCCTACGGCAGATTTGACATTGACGTCAACGCGGCCATGGCCTCCGTGGGCGTGAAGCTCAACGCCAGCGTTTCCCGGGTGGATGACGAGACGGTCATCCGGATGGTGGGGCACGGGCTGGGCGTGACCATGATGACGGAGCTGATGATCCGGGGCAGGACGGACGATGTGCTGTGCGTCCCCGTGGACCCGCCAAGGCTGCGGGAGCTGGGCATGGGCACCAGCCGCAAAATGAAGCTGACAGACGGTATGCAGAGTCTGAAGGACTGTATGCTCCAGTTCATTCACGACAGACTATGATGGGGGATGGTCGGTTTCCCCGAAGGGAAACCGACCGCCGTAATCCCACATTCTGACAGGTTTCCATCGGCGTTTCCCGGCAGGATTTGTCATACTTTGACAAAATGAAAAAATCCTTAAAAATCACTTGACAAATTGTTTAAGGTGGGCTATTATACAGGAGGTTAGCGAGAGCTAACCTATATTAGCGCCTTTAGGTTAGCTTTTGCTAATCTAAAAGTTCAGAAAAAGAAGGTGTTCTCCATGCCGCTTACGGTTGCGGATACCGGCGAGGAATACGTCATCAAGCGGATCGGCGGAAAGCCGGAAGTCAAACAGCATCTGGAGAATCTGGGATTCGTCGTCGGCGGGGTGGTGTCGGTCATCAACACGATGAGCGGCAATGTCATCGTCAAGGTGAAGGAGTCCCGGATAGCCATCAGCCAGGAAATGGCACAGAAAATCATGGTTTAACGAGGAAAGAAGGAGGAATCGGTATGAAAACACTGAAGCAGGCAAAGGTTGGCGACACCGTTACTGTGGTGAAGCTCCACGGCGAGGGCGCTGTCAAGCGCAGAATCATGGACATGGGCATTACCAAGGGCGTCACCGTTTACGTGCGGAAGGTTGCTCCCCTGGGCGATCCGGTGGAAGTCAACGTCCGCGGCTACGAGCTGTCGATCCGGAAAGCTGACGCCGAGATGATCGAAATCGAGTAAACCTCAGGGAAATTTATTTGATAAAAGGTTAGCCAACACTAACAGAAGGAGCGTATCATGGATATCAGAATTGCCCTTGCGGGCAACCCCAACAGCGGCAAAACGACTCTGTTCAATGCCCTCACCGGTTCCAACCAGTTCGTGGGCAACTGGCCCGGCGTCACGGTGGAGAAGAAGGAAGGCAAGCTGAAGAAGCATTCCGACGTCACCATCACCGACCTGCCCGGCATTTATTCTCTGTCTCCGTACACCATGGAGGAAGTGGTCGCCCGGAATTACCTGATCGAGGAGCGGCCCGACGCCATCCTGAATATCATCGACGGCACCAACCTGGAGCGGAACCTGTACTTAACCACCCAGCTGACCGAGCTGGGCATCCCCGTGGTCATCGCCATCAACATGATGGATATCGTCCGCAAGAATGGCGACAAGATCAATATCTCCGAGCTGTCCCAGGCACTGGGCTGCAAGGTCGTTGAAATTTCCGCTCTGAAGGGCGACGGCGTTATGGCCGCTGCCGAGGCCGCCATTGACGCTGCAAAGAACGGCAAGACCGTTCCCATGCACACCTTCTCCGGCCCTGTGGAGCATGCCATTGCCCACATCGAGGAAGCGACTGTTCACGGCCTGCCCGAGGAGCAGCAGCGCTGGTACGCCATCAAGATTTTCGAGCGGGACGACAAGGTGATGCAGAAGTTGGGTCTGACCAAGGAGACCATGTCTCACATCGAGGCCGACATCGAAGCTGCCGAGAAGGAGCTGGACGACGACGCCGAGAGCATCATCACCAACGAGCGTTACGTGTACATCGGCGAGGTCATCAAGCGCTGCTACAAGAAGCACTCCGCCGGTCAGCTGACCACCTCCGATAAGATCGATAAGATCGTGACCAACCGCTGGCTGGGCTTGCCCATCTTCGCGGTCGTCATGTTCCTGGTTTACTACATCGCCATGGTCGGCGTTGGCGCTGCCGCTACCGACTGGGCAAACGACGGCCTGTTCGGCGACGGCTGGCACCTGTTCGGCATCGGCTCCGCTGCTTATAACGACGCTGCCGACGAGTACGGCGCGGCGTCCCTGATCGTGGACGGCTATGACGCCTATGTGGAAAAGAACGGCGTTGCTCCCACCGGCGACTTCCCCTACGAAGTCGAGGATGAGGAGACTCTGGAGATCACCGAGGAGACCGCTTCCCTGGCTGACTACGAGAAAGCCGTTGCGACTCTGGACAGCTACGGCGAAGAGCCTGACCCCGCAAACTACGGCGTTTGGGTGCCCGGTATCCCTGTTCTGATCGGCAACCTGCTGGAGAAGGCCAACGCAGCCGAATGGCTCAGCGGCCTGATTCTGGACGGCATCGTGGCCGGTGTCGGCGCGGTTCTGGGCTTCGTGCCTCAGATGCTGGTGCTGTTCCTGCTGCTGGCCTTCCTGGAAGCCTGCGGCTACATGGCCCGTATCGCGTTCGTCCTCGACCGTATCTTCCGGAAATTCGGCCTGTCCGGCAAGAGCTTCATTCCCATGCTGGTTGGCACCGGCTGCGGCGTTCCCGGCATCATGGCGTCCCGTACCATTGAAAACGAGCGTGACCGCCGGATGACCATTATGACCACCACCTTCATCCCCTGCGGCGCGAAGGTTCCCTTCATCGCCATGATCGCGGGCGCCCTGTTCGGCGGCAGCGCCTGGGTCGCCACCTCCGCCTACTTCATCGGTATGGCC
>URBH01000094.1 GCA_900546075.1 uncultured Eubacteriales bacterium
CTTCGGCTGGCGGCGAATCTTTTGCCCCATCCGTGCAGTTCTGAAAGCGGGAAATACATACAGTATTCCTCCGCTTTCAGAACTTTCGGCTGGGTCAAAATCTTCTGCCGCCAGCTCTCGTCGATTTAATCAGAGTTTCCCTAATATTATACCCACGGAAAGCGTATCTGTCAAAACATTTATTTTTGCGCAGAAATCCCCCGGGAGGGCTTGCGAAATACGCAGAAAAAAAGTATACTATAAAAAATATGTTTCACCCGAGAAAGAGGGGCAAGACGATGACCGACCATACCCACGAATGCTGCGACGCCCATGACCACGAGCATGACCATGCCTATCTCCACGCCCATGGCATTCCCCACAGCCACGGCCATGTCCACGAAAATCAGAAGGCCGTGCTGAACCGGCTGTCCCGCGCCATCGGTCACCTGGAAAAGGTGAAGCGGATGGTGGAGGAGGGTCACGACTGCTCGGAGGTGCTGATCCAACTGGCGGCGGTGCGTTCCGCCCTGGACAACACCGGCAAGGTGATCCTGAAAGACCACATGCGCCACTGCATGGTGGACGCGGTAGCCGCCGGTGACCAGGACGCCATCGACGACCTGTGTCAGGCAATCGATAAGTTCATGAAATAACGCGCAGGGGGTCAGGCAAAAACCTGACCCCCGTCATTATTTTTCTTTTTTGGATGTCAGCGCGTTCAGCAGGCTCACGCCCGCGATGATTACGCCGGTGACCAGGAAAACGCCCAGCATCCCCGTACCCACAATGGGCAGGACATTCCATAGATAATCCACATGCAGCTCCATTTTTAACCTCCTACCAGTGCCAGAATCAGACCGCCCGCAATAACGGAGGCAATCTGGCCGGAAACGTTGACCCCGGCGGCGTGCATCAGCAGGAAATTTTGCTTATCCTCCGCCAGACCCATTTTATGCACCACACGGGCGGACATGGGGAAGGCCGAAATTCCCGCCGCACCGATCATGGGGTTGATTTTCTCCTTCAGGAACAGATTCATCAATTTCGCGATCATCACGCCGCCCACGGTGTCCATCACGAAGGCGACCAGTCCAAGTCCCAGAATCAGCAGCGTCTCTACCCGCAGGAACTCCGCCGCGTTCATCCGGGAGGCGATGGTCAGTCCCAGCAGAATGGTGATCAGGTTTGCCAGCACGTTCTGCGCCGTCTCCGACAGGGAATTCAGCACGCCGCACTCCCGGATCAGATTCCCGAACATGAGAAATCCGATCAGTGCCACGGCCTGGGGCGCGACGAGTCCGACAATGATCGTCACCGCAATGGGGAACAGGATTTTTGTGGTTTTGGAGACGGGGCGACCCTTGTAGGTCATTTTGATCTTCCGCTCCGCCTGGGTGGTACACAGGCGAATCACCGGCGGCTGCACCATCGGCACCAGCGCCATGTAGGAGTAGGCCGCCACCATAATGGCCGCCGTGTAGCCGGAACCCAGCTGCTGGGCGACGAAAATGGAGGTAGGGCCGTCCGCCGCGCCGATGATGGCGATGGAGGCCGCGTCGTTGAGCTCAAATCCCAGCAGGGACGCCAGCCCCAGGGTGAAGAAAATACCGAACTGCGCCGCCGCGCCGAAAATCATCAGCTTGGGATTTGCCAGCAGCGGCTGAAAATCGATCATCGCACCGATGCCGATGAACAGCAGCAGCGGAAACAGCTCATGCCCCGCGATGCCGAGCTGAAACAGATGGGCGATGACCCCCGCCGCGCCGGAATTGGGCAGGTTCACCAGAATCGCGCCGAAGCCCATGGGCAGCAGCAGCGACGGCTCCATCTCCTTGACGATGGCAAAATAAATCAGCGTGCCGCCGATGATCCACATGAGCACCTGCTGCCATGTCAGAAACGTCAGGTTTTCTACAAGCACTTCCATAAATAAACTCCTTTGATAACGGTCAGGGGACATCCACGCCGCCTGAATTGGGGTATATTATACTGCGCCGACGGTAAAAATGGGGTAAAGCTTTGCCGGACAGGGAAAGTCTCTCCGGAAAGGCCACGGCAGCCTTTCCGGAGAGACTTTGTATTATTCGTCGGCAATGCGGTATCCTACGCCCAGCTCGTTGATGACGTACCGGCTGTCCCCCGGGCGGCAGCCCAGCTTCTTGCGGATGTTCGCCATATTCACTTGCAGCTTCTTTACGCTCCCGTCGTCCATGCTGCCCCAGACGGAGCGGATGATGGTTGCGTAGGTCAGCACCTTGCCCGTGTGCTGGCTCAAAAGTGCCAGAATATTGTATTCCGTCTGGGTCAGGTGAATGGGATTTCCCCCGACGCTCACCTGCCGTCGGTCGTAGTCGATGAGAAGATCGTCCACCGTGAACAGGTTGGCCGGGGCGACCCGCGCCCGGTTCCGGCCGGCACGAAGCGCCGCCCGCACCCGCGCCAGCAGCTCCGCCGTCCCGAAGGGCTTGGTTATGTAGTCGTTGGCGCCTAAGTCCAGGGCGGAGACCTTGTCGTTTTCCTCCGTCCGGGCGGACAAAACAATGATGGGAACGGTGCTGAAAAGGCGCACCTGCCGAATAAATTCACCGCCGTCCATGTCCGGAAGTCCCAAATCCAGCACCACCAGATCCGGCGTGTAGGAGGAGAAGATCAGCAGTCCCTGACGGCACCGCTCGGCGGTCAGCACCTGATAGCCGCTGGTCTCCAGAATCGTCTGGACAAAGCCCAGAATGCTCTGGTCGTCCTCCACAATGAGTACCTTATATTTGTTATTCCCCATTTTCGTCCTCCATTTCCAGCCGGAAGCCGACCTCGGTTCCGCCGCCGGCTCGCTTGTTTGCCCAGATTTCCCCGCCGTGTGCCTTGATAATGGCGCTGCACACGCTCAGGCCGATGCCCATGCTGCTGCGGCTCTGGTCTGTTGGCGCTTCGCTGTCCAGCATCCCCGTGAACAGCCTGGAAAGCTTTTCCTCCGGGATGCCGCAGCCGTCGTCCTCCACGTAAAAATACGCCCAGGAGCCTTTGACCTCCACCCGAAGCCGGAGATTCTCCATACCCTTGGCATGAAACACCGCGTTTTCCAGCAGGTTCATCAGCACCTGGGAGATCAGCATGGCGTCCATGGGGATGCTGACAAATTCCTCCGGGATCTCCACGTGAACGTCTATGTCCGGGTAGTGCTTGCGGAACTTCACCAGCACCGCGTCGATCAGCTCCTCCAGAACGGTGCCGTTCTTGGAAAGACGGACGGTGGCGGCGTCCACCCGGGTCACGGACAGCAGATTCTCCACCATCCGCACCAGCCATTGGGCGTCGGCGCAGACGTCCGACAGAAGCTTCATGTGGGTCTGCCGGGGAAGGGCGTCGAAATTGTCCCGCATGGCGGAGCAGGCGCCGTAAATGGAGGTCAGGGGCGTGCGCAGATCGTGGGACACCGCCCGCAGGAGATTGCCCCGCATCCGCTCCTTTTCCGCCTCGGCCTTCATCTGCTCCTGCCGCTTGAGCTGGGTGGTCAGGGTGCTGGTCATGATGGACACGATCAGCATCACCACCGCGGAGGCCAGGCACTCCGGACGGATCAGATTGAACGCCCAGTAGGGATATGTAAAGGCGTAATTCACGGCCATGACACTGACCAGAGAGGAAGCGACCCCCCAGAAATATCCCTGGGTTCGCCAGGCAATCAGGAATACGCCCAGCACGAAGACCATGGGCGTTACGGAGAAGATACCGATCCATTGCAGCAAAAACAGATTCAGAGCAAATGCCGTCACCAGAATGACCGCCGCATAGGCAAAGTCCCCCAAAAAGCGCTTGTGCTGCTTCATCATGCTCACCTCACTCGCCTATTATAGCATTTTTTGTCAGAAAAACATACCCCGAATCGGGGAAAGTTTGCCCAGTCGGCAAAGGTTTGGTAAAGAAACTATTCCGGTTCTTTGCCAGATGCCCATTGACAAATGCCCCCGTCTTTCCTAAAATGACAAAAAAACAAGGAGGCCGCGCCATGGGAAGAGCGTCTACAAAAAGCAACAAGAACCGTTACCAGCTCATCCGGGAGGAGCTGGGGCTTTCCAGGGAAAAAGCCGGGGAGCTTCTGGAAGCCGTCACGCCGGAGCGCATTGAGAAAATCGAAAGCGGGAAATCCCTTCCTCACCCCGACGAGGTGCTGACCATGGCGGCCAAATACCGCCGCCCCACGCTGTGCAATTACTACTGCTCCAACCAGTGTCCCATCGGGCAGACCTATGTGCCGGAGATCAAGATGAAGGAGCTGTCGGCAATCGTATTGGAGATGCTGGCATCATTGAACTGCGTCAACCGGGAAAAGGATCGTCTGATCGAGATTACGGCGGACGGCAGAATCGACGGGGACGAAATCGACGATTTCATCCGGATTCAGGAGGAATTGGAGAAAATTTCCGTAACAGTGGAAGCCCTACAGCTCTGGGCGGAGAAAATGCTGGCAAACGGCATCATCGACCCGGAGCAGTACCGGGCGAGAAAGCAGAAATAACGTAAGCGCCGGAAGATTGAATGGGCGGCCGTAAAAACAGTGGATGGAGCGTATCGGCATCGATATGCTCCATTTCTTGCGCCAACATGTCCAGCCCCTTGGCTCTCCCTCTGGGAGAGCTGTCACCGAAGGTGACTGAGAGGGCT
>URBH01000095.1 GCA_900546075.1 uncultured Eubacteriales bacterium
GTCCCCGCCGCACAGCGGAACAAAGCGCCCAGGAGCGTCCGCGTCGTGCGCCGGAGCAAAGCACCCAGGAGCGCCCTCGCCGCGCAGCGGAACAGGGTGCTCAGGAGCGCCCGCGCCGTTCGGTAGAGCAGAACCTTCAGGAGCGCCCCCGCCGTGCAGCAGAGCAAACCGCCCCGGAACAGCGCCGCCGTGCGCCGGAGCAAAATGCCCAGGAACGTCCCCGCCGTTCGGCGGAACAGGACGCTCAGAGACGCCCTGCCCGGCAGGAAAAGTCTGACCGTCCGGCCAGAAGGGAAGCACAGCCCCGGCAGAGAGCCGGAGAAGAAGCGACCCGCCAGCGGACGAGGCAGCCCGCCGATTCCCGGCGAAGCGCCCCCCGCCGCAGGCCCGCGGACGACGATGTCCCCAACAGAAAGCGCGTCTACGGAAACAGCAAGCCAAAAAAGAAATCGGCGCTGGCCATGCTGGCCGAGACGCTTTTGAGCGCAAAAAACCGACCGAAGAAGCGTACTCCCCGAAAAAGCGAGAACAGCCGCCCGAAGACACCCACACCCGCCGTAATCTATACCCAGCCCCTGCCATTCAACCGTGACCGGCTGATCGTCCAGCTGATAACGGTGACGGCTGTGGTGCTGGCCATCGTCATGGGACTGTCGGTGTTCTTCAAGGTAAAAACCGTCACGGTTACCGGCGCGGATACCTACAGTGCCTGGGCGGTGCGGGAGGCCTCCGGCATTTCCGAGGGAGACAAGCTCCTGACCTTCAGCAAAATCCGTGCCGCCAGCCAGATTATGGCAAATTTGCCCTACGTCAAGGGTGTGCGGATTGGTATAAAATTGCCAGATACGGTCAATATTATGATCGAAGAAGAGAGCGTGGTCTATGCCGTCAAGTCCAGCGACGGACAGTGGTGGATGATGGACTCCGACGGAAGGGTCGTGGAGCAGGCGAATAACGCCAAGGCGGCCACGGCCACCCAGCTTCTGGGCGTCACCCTGGAGGCCCCCGCGGTCAACCAGAAGGGCATCGCCACGGAGATGACCCCCAGCGAGACCAACGAGCTGGGAGAGCTGATCCCGGTGACGACCACCGGCGCTCAGCGCCTCACCGCCGCGCTGCAAATTTTCAAGGCGCTGGAAAGCAACGACATCGTGGGCGAAGCCGCCAGCGTGGACGTGACCAGCACCGAGGACATCATCCTCTGGTATGGCACCCGCTATCAGGTCAATCTGGGCGATACGTCCCGTCTCGATTACAAAATCGACTGCATGAACGATGCCATTTTGCAGATGAGCGACTACCAGAGCGGCGTCCTGGATGTCAGCTTCACCATCTGGCCAAATCAGGTGGGCTATACGCCCTTCGCATGATGTTATTATTTTGTAAATAATTTGCCGAAATACCAGAATTTCTATTGACCAAATCGTGTTTTCAGGATAGAATAGGAGAATGTAGATACAAAATTCAGGCAGCGACGGCTCCGCCGTGTCTGCGAAAGATACATAGGAGGAAGAGATTATGTCCGAAACTATACAGGATCGCGTTGTGAAAATCAAGGTGATCGGCGTCGGCGGTGCCGGCAACAATGTTATCAACCGCATGATCGATGCCGGTGTGAACAGCGTGGATTTCGTCGCCGTTAACACCGATAAGCAGGATCTGAATAAGTCCGTCTGCAAGAACAAAATCCAGATCGGCGAGAAGCTGACCGGCGGCATGGGCGCAGGCTCCAGACCCGAAATCGGCAAGAAGTCCGCCGAGGAATCCCGGGCTGCCATTTCCAAGGCGCTGGAAGGCACGGACATGGTCTTTATCACCGCCGGTATGGGCGGCGGCACCGGCACCGGTGCGGCTCCCATCGTGGCGGATCTGGCTCACGAGGCCGGCATCCTCACGGTCGGCGTCGTCACCAAGCCCTTCAAGTTTGAGGGCGCGAACCGGATGCGCCAGGCCGAGCAGGGCATCACCGACCTCAGCGGCAAGGTCGATTCTCTGATTATCATTCCCAACGACCGGCTGAAATACGTCACCGACCAGAAGATCACCTTCGCCAACGCCTTCGGTATTGCCGACGACGTGCTGAAGCAGGCCGTGACCTCCATTTCCGAGCTGGTCGGCTTCTGCAAGAACGTCATCATCAATCTGGACTTTGCCGACGTGTCCGCCGTCATGAAGAACGCCGGACGCGCCCACATGGGCGTCGGCACCGCCTCCGGCAGGGAGAAGGCGGAGCAGGCCGCCACTGCCGCCGTTTCCAGCCCGCTGCTGGAGACCTCCATCAACGGCGCTACCGGCGTGCTGGTGAACGTCACCGGCTCCAACGAGATGACCCTGGACGATGTGGAGACCGCCGCCGGAATCGTGCAGGAGGCTGCCAACCCCGATGCCAACATCATCTTCGGCGCCACCATTTCCGATGAATTCCAGGATGAAATGCGCGTGACCGTAATTGCCACCGGCTTTGAGATGAAGCCCGAGAGCTTCGCCCCCAGCGCCGGCGCGGACAAGGCCGCCCGCCCCGGCAAGCCCAGCTTTGTTCCCGACGACATTGACACCCCCGTGGCCGCTTCCAAGCAGCCCACCAAGCCGGCGGACATGAGCGACATCGACGAGATTTTCAGCATTTTCAAGCGCTGATACAATTGGGAGAACGCGCCGCATCCCGTCCCCTTCGGGACGGGATGCTTTGCGTAATGGGGAGGAAAGCTATGGGTGCTTATGAAGCGCTGGCGGCCAGCTACGACCGCCTGACCAATGACGTGGACTACGGGGCAATTGTGGCCTTTTACGAGGAAATCCTGAAAAAAGAGGGGTTGAAACCCCGCACGGCAGTCGACCTGGCCTGCGGCACCGGCTCGGTGTCGGCGATTCTTGCCGGGAAGGGACTTTCCGTCATCGGCGTGGACATGTCCGAGGAAATGCTCACCGCCGCCCAGCAGAAATGCGCAGATCTCCAAAATCCGCCCCGGTTCGTCCGCCAGAGCCTGCAAAGGCTGTGCCTTCCCAGAGGCGTTGACCTGGCTGTCTGCGCCCTGGACAGCCTGGACTATATCACAAACCCGGAGGACTGCAAAGAGGCCATCCGGCGGGTCTGGAAGGCGCTGAACCCCGGCGGAATGTTCATTTTCGACGTGAACACCCCGGAGAAGCTCCGCGCCATGGACGGCCAGGTGTTTCTGGACGAGGACGACGACGTCTACTGCGTCTGGCGGGGAGAATTTGACGAAGAAAGCAATATCTGCTCCTACGGCATGGATTTGTTCCAGCGCCGGGGGAAGGTCTGGGTTCGCTCCTTCGAGGAGCACAGGGAGTACGCTTATTCTCAGGAGCAGCTGACCTCCTACTTAGAAGCGGCGGGCTTCACCCACATCGCGGTCTACGCCGACCGCCGGTTTGAAGCACCCGGGGCAGGGGAGCAAAGGGTATATTTTAGTGCGAGAAAGGGAAAGGTAAAATGAAGGATTACTTAGTCCGGGGCATGAGCATGGACGGCTTTGTGAAGGCCGTAGCCATCCGCTCCACGGAGCTTGTGCGCCGGGGTGCCGAGATTCAGAAAACGTCGCCCAACGCCACTGCGGCCTTTGGACGCTGCCTGACGGCGGCCTCCATGATGGGCAACATGCAGAAGGTGGAGGACGGCTCCATGACGCTGCAGGTGCGGGGCGGCGGCCCCATCGGCACCATCACCGTGGTGTCCGATTCCGTGGGCAACGTCCGGGGCTGCGTCACTGAGCCGCGGGTGCCGCTGGTGGAGAAATATCCGGGAAAGCTGGACGTAGGTGCGACCGTCGGCACCGACGGCACGCTGACGGTCATCCGCGATCTGCAAATGAAGGAGCCGTATATCGGCTCGACCCAGCTGGTTTCCGGCGAGATCGGGGACGACGTGACCGCCTACTTTGCCCAAAGCGAGCAGACGCCTACGGCCTGCGCCCTTGGCGTGCTGGTTGACCGCGACCAGAGTGTGAAGGTGGCGGGCGGGTATTTGCTGCAGCTGCTGCCCGGCGCGCCGGATGAGGTGATCGATGCTCTGGAAAAGGGAATCTCCCGGGCGGGGGCGGTAACGCCCATGTTGGAGGCGGGCATGACCCCCGAGGACATTCTGGGGCAGGTTTGCGGAAGCCTTGGCGTGGCGTTTCTGGAAACCACCGAGGTGGCGTACAAATGCTACTGCACCCGGGAGCGGGTGGAGCGCGCATTGATCAGCCTGGGGCGGAAGGAACTGGAGGAAATCCGACAGGAGGGCAAGACCTTCCCGGTAGAATGCCAGTTCTGCGACGCGGTTTACAGCTTTACGCCGGAGGATATTCAGAAACTGCTGGAAAAGATTTGATTTACAGGGAAAAAGTGGTGGGAAACGCCAGATATCCACGAGAAAAATTTCGTAGAAAAATACGGAAAAAAAGCTTGACAAAAAAGAGATTTCTGTGTATAATGAACCACGTCGCTGAGGTGAAGAGCCGCAGGCGGCGCTGTTTGGGAGCATAGCTCAGCTGGGAGAGCACATGCCTTACAAGCATGGGGTCACAGGTT
>URBH01000096.1 GCA_900546075.1 uncultured Eubacteriales bacterium
CAGGGATACCCCTCACCCTCCGTGTCCATTTTTATGGGTACAGTTTACTGCGCTCAGCCACCTCTCCCATAGGGAGAGGCAAGGGGTGCATGCATGAGATGATACAAGGACAGGCACAGCGGATGTCATCCCACTGTGCCTGTTAACTGTCTAATGTGCCCCGCCCATTTCCTGCGGGTTTTGTTCATTTACAGGCTCTTCAGCGCCGCCTCGCTCTGCTCGAGACTTGCGATCAGGTCGCGGGTCTTCTGCGCCTTTTCCTTCTCCGCGTTTACCACGGCCTCGGGGGCGCGGGAGACGAACTTCTCGTTGCCGAGCTTCGCTTCCAGAGAGCCGAGGAACTTGCGGTTCTTTTCCAGCTCCTTGGAGATGCGGTCCAGCTCCTTGGCCACGTCCACCAGCTGACCCATGGGGATATACAGCTTGGCGTCGGCGGTGGGGATGGTCACCATGCCGCTTAAGTTCTCCGGCTCCTTGTCCAGCATGGACACGGTGTCGGCATAGGCCAGACGCTGGATGAAGCCCTCGCCCTCGGCGTAGACCTGGGGCTTGGAGGTCAGCACGTACAGCGCCGCCTTCCGGGAGGGCGGAACGTTCATTTCCGCCCGACGGTTGCGGATGGCGCGGATGGCGTCCATGACGGATTCCATGTGGCTTTCCTCGGCCTTGAAGGCCAGTTCTTCCCGGTATTCCGGCCACTTTGCGGCGATCAGCGCGTCGCCCTCGTGGGGGATGCTCTGCCAGATTTCCTCGGTGATGAAGGGCATGAAGGGATGCAGCAGCCGCAGGATCTGGTCAAGCACGTACACCAGCACCTGAATCGCGGTCTGCTTGCGGATCGCATCCTCGGAGTACAGCCGCGCCTTGGTCAGCTCGATATACCAGTCGCAGTAGGTGTCCCAGATGAAGTCGTACACCTTCTGGACGGCCACGCCCAGCTCGTACTTTTCCAGATTCTCCGTGACCTCGGCGATCAGCGTGTTCAGCTTGGACAGCACCCACTTGTCGGCAATTTCCAGCTTGTCAAGGGGAGGCAGCTCGTTCCTGGCGTCCTCGCCCAGATTCATCAGCACATAGCGGGAGGCGTTCCACAGCTTGTTGGCAAAGTTGCGCATGGCCTCGCACTTCTCGGTGTAGAAGCGGGTGTCGTTTCCGGGAGAGTTGCCGGTGATCAGGTTCATCCGCAGAGCGTCGCAGCCATATTTGTCGATCATTTCCAGCGGGTCAATGCCGTTGCCCAAAGACTTGGACATCTTGCGACCCTGATTGTCCCGGACAAGGCCGTGAATCAGCACGGTGTGGAAGGGCGTCTTGCCGGTATGCTCACAGCCGGAGAAGATCATTCTCGCGACCCAGAAGAAAATGATGTCGTAGCCCGTGACCAGCACGTCCGTCGGATAGAAATAGTCCAGGTCTTCCGTCTTTTTCGGCCAGCCCAGGGTCTCGAACGGCCACAGGGCGGAGGAGAACCAGGTATCCAGCACGTCGGGGTCACGCTCAACGTTGGTGCTGCCGCACTTTTCGCACTTGCAGACATCCTCACGGGACACGGTGATGTGGCCGCAGTCGGCACACGTCCATGCGGGAATCTGATGACCCCACCACAGCTGACGGGAAATGCACCAGTCGCGAACATTTTCCATCCAGTTGAGATAGGTCTTGCTGAACCGCTCGGGGACGAACTTGGTCTCCCCGTCCTTGACCACCCGGATGGCTTCCTCGGCCAGAGGCTTCATCTTCACGAACCACTGGGCGGAGATAATCGGCTCCACGTCCTGATGGCAGCGGTAGCAGGTACCCACGTTGTGGCTGTAAGGCTCCACCTTCACCAGATATCCGCCCGCTTCCAGATCGGCGACGATCTGCTTTCTGGCCTCGTAGCGGTCGAGTCCCTCATACTTTCCGCCGTTTTCGTTGACCTTGCCGTTGTCGTCCAGCACCCGGATAACCTCCAGATTGTGGCGCAGACCCACCTCAAAGTCGTTGGGGTCGTGGGCGGGGGTCATCTTGACGCAGCCGGTGCCGAAGTCCATTTCGGCGTAATCGTCTGCGACAACGGGAATTTCCTTATTCACAAGGGGCAGAATGACCGTCTTGCCCACGATGTCCTTGTAGCGCTCGTCGTTGGGGTTGACGCACACGCCGGAGTCGCCCAGCATGGTCTCAGGACGGGTGGTCGCCACGATCACCTCACCGGAGCCGTCAGCCAAGGGGTAACGGATGTGCCACAGATGACCGGGCTTGTCCACATACTCCACCTCGGCGTCGGACAGGGCGGTGACGCAGTGGGGACACCAGTTGATAATGCGGCTGCCCTTGTAGATCAGACCCTTTTCGTACAGGGAGACGAAGACCTCCCGCACGGCCTTGGAGCAGCCCTCGTCCATGGTGAACCGGGCGCGCTCCCAGTCGCAGCTGGCACCCAGCTTCTTCTGCTGCTCCACGATGCGGTTGCCATACTTGTGCTTCCAATCCCAGACACGCTCCAGAAACTTTTCACGACCCAGGTCGTAGCGGGTCAGTCCCTCCTTGCGAAGCTCCTCCTCCACCTTGATCTGGGTGGCGATGCCGGCGTGATCGACGCCGGGAATCCACAGGGCGTTATAGCCCTGCATCCGCTTGAACCGGATCAGAGTATCCTGCAATGTCGCGTCCATGGCGTGACCCATGTGCAGCTGACCGGTGACGTTGGGTGGGGGCATGACGATGGTGAAGGGCTTCTTGCTTTCATCCACCTCGGCGTGGAAGTAGCCGCCCCGCTGCCACATGTCGTAGATCTTGGACTCCACCTGCTGCGGCTCGTAGACCTTTGGTAATTCTCTTGCCATTTTCTTTCGCTCCTTTTCATAAATAAGAAACGCCCTGAGCCGGGGAAGCTCTGAATCGGCTGACTCAAAGATTCCCCAAAAGCTCAGGGCGAAAATTTTCCGCGGTACCACCTGAATTCGGACGGGCAGGGCGCCGTCCGCGCTCGTTTTCCCGTAACGGGGGAATGCCGTCCTGCCGTACTGTGGTTCCGGCAGGCAGCTCCGGGACGACCTTCCGCGCCGCTGGGGGGAGACTTGCACCGCCGTCTCCTCTCTGGGCCCCGCACTGCCGCGTACTCCTTCCCATCCTTGCCTTTGCTACATTAAAAAATAGTATAAGAAAACCCGGGGAAGTTGTCAAGGGGAGGGGAAAATTTTTCCCGAAGAAACGGCAGAAAGGGCCGGGACCGGTTGCCGGCCCCCCCGGGCTTGTGCTATGATGGGGAAAACGGCTGCCTTGCCAGAGAGAAGGGGAACCATGGAGCTCAATGCCCGCAACGGTCCGAAGATGACGGAAGAACAGATCACAGCCTACCTGGCCCGGATTGGGATTTCCAGCCCGGTGCCCCTGACTTTGGAGGGGTTGGGCAAACTCCAAATGGCCCACAGACTGACGGTGCCTTTTGAAAACCTGGATATTGTGGCTGGACGCCCCCTATCCCTGGAGCTGCCCCATCTGTATGATAAAATTGTTCGGCGCCGCCAGGGCGGTGTGTGCGCGGAACTGAACACGTTGTATAACTGGCTGCTCTACTCCTTGGGGTTTCAGGTGACCAGCTACAATGCCCGGATGCTCTCGCCGGACACCTATCTCTTCCGCCGTCACCGGATTTTGGCGGTGCGGCTGGCGGGTGGGACATATACCACAGACGTGGGCTTTGCCACGGAGAATGCCCGTGTGCCCCTTTTGCTGGCGGAAGGGGTGGTGCAGCGGGACGGGCACTGCACCTATCGGTATCAGCAAGAGGAATTTTACGGCTGGGTTCAGTGCCAGCGCCGGCCGGGGCATGACTGGGAGCGGATTCAGGCCTTTACCCTGGAACCCCAGATCGACCGGGATTTTGATCCGGTGCTCTTCTTTTTTGAAAAGAGCCCGGCCTCCAATATGAACCAGTTCCCCCGC
>URBH01000097.1 GCA_900546075.1 uncultured Eubacteriales bacterium
TTATTAAAAACTCGTATAAGGAATCCATGGCGCAGGGCGACGGGGAACCGGAGCCGACCAGACTGTATATCCACGAAGCATAAAATTTCGGCTGCTGCGGAAAACCGCAGCAGCCGATTTGCGTCATTTTGCCTGTTTCATGGAAAGACCGATGCGGTGGCGCTTTTCGTCTACACTCAGGACGACCACCTTCACCACGTCGCCGACCTTGACCACCTCGCTGGGATGGCGCAGACGCCGGTCGCAGACCTCGGAAATATGCACCAGACCGTCCTGATGGACGCCGATGTCCACGAAAACGCCGAAGTCGATGACGTTGCGCACCGTGCCGGTCAGCTCCATGCCGGGCTTCAGATCCTTCATTTCCAGCACGTCCTTGCGCAGAATGGGGGCGGGCAGCTCATCCCGGGGGTCGCGGCCGGGCTTACTCAGCTCCTTTGCAATGTCCAGCAGCGTCGGCTCGCCCACGGCGCATTCCGCGGCGGCCTTGCTCAGGCCGTAGGCGTTCAGCTTTTCCGTCAGGGAGGAGAAATCCTCTCCCTTTTTGCAGCCCAGAAGATTCAGCAGTGCCTTGGCGGCGGCGTAGGACTCGGGGTGGACGCCGGTGTTGTCCAGAATTTCCTTGCTTTCGGGGATACGGAGGAAACCGGCGCACTGCTCAAAGGCCTTGGGGCCGAGCTTGGGAACCTTTTTCAGCTGAGCGCGGTTGGTGAAGGGGCCGTTTTCCTCCCGATAGGCGACGATATTTTTTGCCGTGGTCGCCGTCAGACCGGAAACCTGCTGCAACAGGCTCCGGGAGGCGGTGTTGGCGTCCACGCCCACGGCGTTGACGCAGTCCTCCACCACAGCGCCCAGAGCGGCGTCCAGCTCCTTCTGGGGGCAGTCGTGCTGGTATTGCCCCACGCCGATGGCTTTGGGGTCGATCTTCACCAGCTCGGCAAGAGGGTCTTGCAGCCGCCGGGCGATGGACACGGCGGAGCGGAGATTGACGTCGTAGTCGGGGAATTCCTCCGCCGCAAGGGGAGAGGCGGAGTAAACGGAAGCGCCCGCTTCGCTGACGATCATGTAGCTGGCCTCCGGGAAGGATTTCAGCAGCTCCACGGTCATGGCCTCGGTTTCCCGGGAAGCGGTGCCGTTGCCGATGGCGATGTGCCTGACGCCGTATTTGCGCATAAGAACGGACAGGGAGGAAATGGCTTCCTGCTTTTTCCGCTCATTGAAGGTGGGGTAAACCACGGTGGTGGCCAGCACCTTGCCGGTGGCGTCCACCACGGCGACCTTGCAGCCGTTGCGGTATCCGGGGTCAAGCCCCATGGTGACGAAGCCCTTGACAGGGGGCTGCATCAGCAGCGGCTTCAGATTCAGGGCAAAATTGTGGATAGCACCCGCATATGCCCGGTCGGACAGGTCGCTGCGCACCTCCCGCTGGATGGAGGGGAAGATCAGCCGCTCATAGGCGTCCTCAGCGGCGGCGCGGACGAAGGCAGAGACCTGCACGGTGGGCTTCAAGGCGGCGCGGCACACCAGCGCGGCGCCCTCGTTGCCCGCGAGAATGACGTTGGGCTTGAGCACGCCCTCCTTTTCGCCCCGGTTCATGGCGAGGATCTGGTGATCCAGCACCCGGGATATGGGCTGGGAGAAATCGTAATAGAGCTTGTAAACGCCGTCAGCCTCCGCGTCCTCGGCGGCGGTGCAGGTCAGCATTCCCCGGCGCATCACCAGCTCCCGCAGAGATTTGCGGATGTCGGCGTCGTCGGAAAGATCTTCCGCGATGATGTCATTGGCACCCTGCAAGGCTTCCTCCACGCAGTTAACGCCCTTTTCCGGGTCGATATAGCCCTCGGCCAGCCCGGCGGGATCCTGACCGTCCTGGGCAAAAATGGCCTCGGCCAGAGGTGCAAGTCCCTTTTCCCGGGCGATGGAGCCACGGGTGCGGCGTTTCTGCTTATAGGGGCGATACAGGTCTTCCACCTCCGCCATGGTGGCGGTGCCGTCGATGGCGTCGGACAGCTCCTGGGTCAGCTTGCCCTGATTTTCGATGGACTTCTTGACCTCGTCCCGGCGATCTTGGAGGTTGCGCAGATAGGTCAGGCGGGTCTCCAGATTCCGCAGTGTGGTGTCGTCCATGGTGCCGTGCATTTCCTTACGGTAGCGGGCGATAAAGGGAATGGTGTTGCCCTCGTCCATGAGGTTCACCACATTCTGAACATATTCCAGCTTCTGACCCAATTCCTCGGCCAGAATTTCGGGGATTGATTTCATGCTTGTGTCTCCTTTGCGATTGTTTTGCCTGCGCCGGCTCAGGGCTTTACCGCCCGGGTGGCGAGGAAGGTTTCAATGTTGCGCTCCTGGAGGTATCCGCAGCCGTTGGTATCGCCGTACAGATGGGTCAGGCGAAAACCGGCTTTCAGCTGGCCGCCGATCTGCTCTTCCAGGGTGTGGGAAAATTCGATGCCGTCGTCCTGCTGCTCCAACTGGCGAAGCTGGGCTTCATTTTTCAGGGGATTGAAGGGCATGGTGTTTTCAATGGTTTTCTCATCGAGACCCACCATAAAGTTGATGCCGTTGTCGAATCCGGCGAGAAGTGCGCCCCCGCGGCGCAGAACCCGGAAGCACTCCCGGAAAATGGGCTCGACTTCCTCCACATAACAGTTGGAGACCGGATGGAAAATGAGATCGAAGCTGTCGTCCGGGAAGGGGAGGGGCTTTGTCATGTCGGCGCGGACGACGGTAATGTCGTAGCCCTCCCGTTCGGCGACGACCCGCTCACTTTCCAGCTGCTTTTGGGAATAGTCCAGCACGGTGCATTCCGCCCCCAGCGCCGCGAAAATGGGCATCTGCTGTCCGCCGCCGCTGGCAAGGCCGAGGACGCGCTTTCCGTTCAGATCGCCGAACCAGTCATGGGGGACAGGCTTGGTGGGGGTGAGAACCACGTCCCAGTTTCCGTTCACAGCGTCCAGATACGCTTCGTGGGAGACAGGCAGCCCCCACTGCCAGCCGTTTTCCACCCACCGATCGACGGTGGCGGCATTGATATCCTGATAATGCAAGGTAATCCCTCCAATTCTATCCCGGGAAGTATACCATGGATTTGAAAATCCCGCAAGTTTTTTCTTGACAATCTTTTCCCACCGCGCTATAATGTGCAAGTAACCTATGGGCCTGTAGCTCAGCTGGGAGAGCGTTCGGTTCGCATCCGAGAGGTCGAGAG
>URBH01000098.1 GCA_900546075.1 uncultured Eubacteriales bacterium
CTCTCTGAAAGCGGTGATCCGGGGAAGTCGTGTCCTGCTCAAAGCATTTGACGAAATGTTAGGTGTATAGTACCACTTTCTTTGGGATTGTCAATACGGTTTTTCTGTTTTTGGGTGATTTTGGTAAAGGAAATGAAATTTACAAATTTTACACACGTGGATTTAGGCAGAATACAAAGGAAAAATGCACGGTGCTGTCATGATATAAAAGGCTGCCTGCACGGAAACGCACAGGCAGTTCTTTTGCTTGGCTCCTGCTATTGCAAGAGGGTTATTTGTGCTTTAGAAGCTCCAATAGTACGAAAAATGGGAACAGGATGATTAAGAGTATCCACATACGTCACCCCTCCTTCTGGTCAATCACAAGCTGCTCTGCTCTACTGGCACATGACTTCCGCTCTCGAATGACTGCTTCAACTGCTTTGTTTTTCTGCATCGGAAGCATTTTCCAGCAATTTTAATATACACCAGAAAAATCTACTCGTCAACATACGAGCTGAAATATTTATAGCCGGAAAACCTCATGTCCGAATGACACCGCCCGCACATTTGCACACTCCGTCGCCCGGCGCTCCTGCACATCCTTCCAGTCCTGAAAATTTACGAAAATGTCTCTTTACTTTTCCTGAAAAACTCTGTAAAATATGGTCATGTATTAATCCAATCAGGAGGAATCATTATGAGCGTAAAGAGAATCGGTGTGCTGACTTCCGGCGGAGACGCGCCTGGCATGAACCCTTGTGTCCGTGCGGTCGTCCGTACTGCGCTGTATCACGGATTGGAATGCTACGGTATCCGCCGGGGCTGGAACGGCCTGATCACCGGCGATATCGTTCGTCTGGATGAAAAGAGCGTTTCCCATACGATCAACCGGGGCGGCACCATTTTGTATACTGCCCGCAGTCAGGAATTTATGACCGAGGAAGGCCAGCGCCGGGCGGTGTCCACCTGCAAGTTCCTGGGACTGGACAGCATCATTGCCATCGGCGGCGACGGCACCTTCCGGGGCGCTCAGGCTCTGAGCAAGTACGGCATCAACGTCATCGGCATTCCCGGCACCATCGACAACGATATCTCCTGCACCAACTACTGCATCGGCTTCGATACCGCCGCCAACACCGCCATTGAGTGCATCGATAAGCTGCGGGACACCATGCAGTCCCACGAGCGCTGCTCCGTCGTGGAAGTCATGGGGCGGAACGCCGGGTATCTCGCCATGTACGTCGGTCTCGCGGTGGGCGCGACCGCTGTTCTGGTTCCCGAGGAACCCATCGATTTTGAGCGGGACGTGATTGAGAAGATCCGTCAGGCGCGGTTCAACGGCTTCACCCATTACATGATCGTCGTTGCCGAGGGCGCCGGTTCTGCCGCCGATATCGCGGCCAAGATCAAGGACGCCATTGACCTCGACCCCCGCGTGACCGTTCTGGGTCACATTCAGCGCGGCGGCTCCCCCACCGGACGCGACCGCGTCAACGCCACCAAGATGGGCTATCTCGCCGTAGAGCTGCTGCTTCAGGGCAAGACCAACCGTATCGTCTGCACCCACATGGGCGATTTTACCGATGTGGATATCAGCGAGGGTCTGGCTATGAAGAAGAGCATCCAGAAGATGGAAGTGGATGTTCTGGCGGCCATGACCGGAATTTAAGCTCTGACATAATACATAAATCCGCACCCCGTTTATGATGGGGTGCGGATTTTTCGTGGCGATTATTTGAATCCGAGCAAGCCGCCGATGCTGCCCAGCAGAACCAGCAGGTCGTCCAGCGACCATTCGTCCAGATTTTTATAGTTCGGCGGGGTGATGGCAGTCCCCTTGCGGACGGTCATGGTGCTGTCGAACCCCTTCCGGCTGTTAATACCGATCAGGGCTGCAAAATCCTTGGTCTGAATTTGAAAACCGTCCTGCGCCTGGGAGAGATTCAGGGAAATGGGGGATTTTTCCGGAAGCGTCAGCACCATGTCCCCGGTCTGCGGCTGCCAGTCGTAGGAAATGAACTGGGTGCCGAATGCGATGCTTTCCGTGTGGGTGCCGTCGGCTTCCCGTGCGCCGATTTTGTAGGAAAATGCGGATTTTTCCCCGTTTTCCAGCTTTTCCACTGCAATGGACACGTCGCCCTGGGCTGCGTCCTGCCCCAGATCCAGCCTGAGCGCCGCCCGGTTCTCCCCTGCCCTGCCGTCGCAGCGAACGGCAACCAGCGTCTTGTCGCAGAGGTAAAACGAAGCGGTGATGTCCCCCTGAGAAAGTCCGCCGGTGTCCATCAGATACCCCAGGAGGGTTCCCGCCTGTTCCCCGGTGGCGCTGTAATCAAAGCGAAGGCATTCCAGGCTCTGGCCGTCCACCGTCAGCGCCTCCTTGTGGACGTCGCTTTTCAGCACCAGCAAGCCCAGTATCAGCTTGTCCTCTTCCTGCACCTCCGGAAGCTGGGGAATCTGCCGGGTGCGGTTCATATATTCTTGCAGCTTTTCCACGGAGGAATCCAGCTTGCTGAGGGTCGCGCTGGGAATCAGCCGGGAAAGCAGCGGGAACGAGCGGACGTCCGAAGAAAACGTGTCATAGGTGATGCCGTAATAGCCGCCCCTGAACAAATCTTCGGAGGTAATGGCGGCGAACTCCTTGTCCAGGTAGGCCGACAGATTCAGCGTCTTTCCGTCTATCCGGATCGTACCGTCGGCAAGAATCTGATTGGCGGTCAGATCGGTCTGAACCTGCATGTCGTACTGAACGCCATCGGAAACGGCCAGCTCCAGCGAGGTGCTATTCCTCCCGCTTTCGTCGTACCCCTTGGCAAGAATCGGGACAGGGCTTTCCTTCAGCCGCTGCTCCAGCTTGGACAGCGCGTCATCGGCGGCATTGGACAGCGCCATTCTGGGGGACAAATACAAAAACCAAACCAGCGCCGCCGCCAGAATGAGAACAGCCGGGATAATCAGAAGCAGCCATTTCTTCTTTTTCATAGGAATCACGACCTTTCGCCTACTACTATATCACGGGCTGTCAACCAAAAGCAAGGCCAGCCGGAACGGCTGGCCATTTTACTTCAGGCAACACCGCACAATTCGGCAAGAAGTCTCAGACAGGATTTTTGCTCCAATTC
>URBH01000099.1 GCA_900546075.1 uncultured Eubacteriales bacterium
GCCCTTCGGGCAATTAAAATCTTTTCTAAAGATTTTAATTGGAGTTCAGTATGAGACTTCTTGCCGAATTGTGCGGTGCTGCCTTAAAATCTCCGTGCATTTTCTGCGGTTGTCTCTTGCAAAATGCCGCCGGTTTTGCTAGTATAATATAAGGCGGCTTTTCGGCAGAACCAGGTCGGCCGCCATAAAAAAGATACAGCGCCGCACAAGGAGGCAGCTATGAGTTACGATATATTGTCCACTCTGCGGGAGAAGGAACCCACCTTTTCCAAGGGGCAGAAGCGGATCGCGCGTTACATTACGGAGGACTACGACAAGGCCGCGTTCATGACGGCCAACCGCCTGGGAAAGACGGTGGGGGTGTCGGAGTCCACGGTGGTTCGGTTTGCCGTGGACTTGGGCTTTGACGGCTATCCCAGTATGCAGAAGGCCATGCAGGAAATGGTGCTCAACCGCCTGACCTCCGTGCAGCGTATCGAGGTCGCCAACGACCGTCTGGGCGATCAGGACGTGGTTTCCACGGTGCTCCGTTCCGACATGGAAAAAATCCGCCAAACGGAGGAAATGGTGAGCCGGGAGGAGTTTTCCGCCGCGGTGAACGCCATTCTGAAGGCCAAACGGGTGTACATTCTGGGCGTCCGTTCCGTGGAGCCGCTGGCGAATTTCCTGGGGTACTACTTAAATTATATGTTTAACAACGTCCACGTGGTTTCCGGCTTTGGAGCGGGGGAGATGTTTGAGAAGATCGTCAGCGTAAACAGCAGCGACGCGGTCATTGCCTTCTCTTTCCCCCGGTATTCCTCTACCACGACCAAGGGCGCAAAGTATTGCCGTTCCGCCGGTGCGACGGTCATCGGCATTACGGACAGCAAGCTGTCCCCCCTGGGGAGCAACTGCGACCATGTGCTGATTGCCAAAAGCGATATGGTCAGCCTGGTGGATTCTCTTGTGGCGCCGCTGAGCATCGTCAATGCCCTGATCGTTGCCGTCGCTGCCCAAAAGGAGAAGGAGCTGTCCAAAACCTTTGCCAATCTGGAGCGAATCTGGGAAGAATATGACGTGTATGAGAAGCGGGTGGACGGCTGATGGGCTATGACGGGATCGTGATCGGCGGCGGCGCGGCGGGCATGTTTGCGGCCATCACGGCGGCCAAACGGGGGCAGAAGGTGCTGCTTCTGGAAAAAAACGACCGTTTGGGCAGAAAACTTCTGATCACCGGCAAGGGCCGCTGCAACGTGACCAACAACTGCGCTTCCCAGGAGGTTTTGCAGAACGTCCCCCGGAACGGACGGTTTCTCTACAGCGCCATGACGGCCTTCCCGCCGGAAAAGACGATGGCCTTTTTTGAGGAGCATGGATGCCGCCTGAAAACCGAGCGGGGAAACCGGGTCTTCCCGGTGACGGACAAATCCCAGTCCATTCTGGACTGCCTGCTGTCGGAGCTGCACAGGCAGAAAGTCACCGTAAAAACCGCCCGGGTCAGGGATATTCTCACCCGGGACGGACATGTTGCCGGGGTAAGAAACCAAAATGAAGAAATCGCCGCCAATTGGGTGATTCTTGCCACCGGGGGTGCTTCCTATCCCGCCACCGGCTCCACCGGCGACGGCTACGGCGTTGCCGCCGCCCTGGGACATACGATCATCCCACCGGAGGGAAGCCTGGTGCCGCTGGAAACGGCGGGAAACGACTGCCAGGAAATGCAGGGGCTGAGCCTGCGGAACGTGGGGGTCAAACTGCTGAACGCCAAGGGAAAGGTGCTGTACAAGGACTTTGGCGAGCTGCTGTTCACCCACTTCGGCGTATCCGGCCCCACGGTGCTGTCGGCGAGCTGCCACCTAAAAGGGGATGGCTGCCGTCTGATGCTGGACTTGAAGCCCGCCCTGGAGAGCGAAAAGCTGGAAGCCCGCATTCTGCGGGATCTGGAGCAGTATCAGAACCGCAGCATGGAGAATGCCCTGGTGGATCTGCTGCCCCGGAGTATGATTCCCGTGGTGCTGCGCAGGCTGGACATTGCCCCGGACATGCAGGCCAATTCCCTGACGAAGCAAAAGCGCCGCGCCCTAGTGGAGCTGCTGAAAGCCTTCCCCATAGACATCACCGGCAAGCGCCCCGTGTCTGAGGCGATCATCACCAGCGGCGGCGTGAAGGTATCGGAAATCGACCCCAAAACCATGGAATCCAAGCTTGTGACCGGGCTGTATTTTGCCGGAGAAATCATCGACTGCGACGCCTACACCGGCGGCTTCAACCTGCAAATCGCCTGGGCAACGGCCTATGCCGCTGGAATGGCGGTTAGGTAAAAACAGGGCATTGACAAACGCGGGTTCCTGTAATAGAATACCATAAGATAGTTCCGCAGAAAATACTGAGAGGGGGCTTACCCATGTACGAGAAATTGGTTAACTACGCGGCCAAGCAGCTGGAGCTGGATCCCGCAGAGATCACTCCCGATGCTACCTTTGAAAGCCTGGGCATCGATTCTCTGGATATCGTTGAGATGATTATGGATCTGGAGTCCGAGCTGGGCGTGGAGCTGGATCTGGAGGATCAGCAGATCACCACCTTCAAGGAGCTGGCCGACTTCATCGAGTCGAAGCTCAACTGATTCAGAGTTTCCATAATTTCACAATTTCCTTGTATTGAGCTGTCCGGCTTATAACAAGGTCGCACTAGTCGGGGAGATAGCGGTGCCCTGTACCTGCAATCCGCTACAGCAGGGATGAATTCCCACACCCGGGCAAGTTTGAATATCGTCTGACCTGCGCAAGTGGTGTTGATAGATTGGTCTTGCGCAACGAGATCCCGTGAACCATGTCAGGTGGGGAACCAAGCAGCATTAAGCGGATCTTCTCGTGTGCCGCGGGGTTGCCGTTCTTGAGCTAACTGCGTCAGGCCCGGGTATTCGCCTTGTTCAAATGTGGGTGTGCGATCTTGTTATGAGCCGGATGGCTTTTTAGGGCAACACCGCATAATTTGACAAGAAGGCTCAGCCAGGATTTTTGTCCCA
>URBH01000100.1 GCA_900546075.1 uncultured Eubacteriales bacterium
CACCGCCGCCGTCACCGCCGCCGGAGGGAGGCGTCACCGGGGGTTCCGGAGGCGTTACCGGGGGTTCCGGAGGTGTTACCGTGCCGCCGCCACCGGTAGAGCCGCCGGAGACTGCCGTGAGATAAACGATATAGTTCCGCCGTGTCGTGTTGTTCTGTCCATACGGATTCTCTACCGCCGCAATCTCTTCCCCGTTGATAACAGCTATCTGGTTTGCTATATCGGGGAATTCATAGCCCGTTTTCGCGTTGAGTTGTACGTACACACGGTAACGCTTGCCCTCTACGAATTTCCCCGTAGAAAGTTCACCGAGCTCGTTGCCCGCATCGTCAACCTCACACCAGCCATACAGCCGCTTGACAGTGTAGCGGGAATCCGTCTTTTGCGCCTTATCTTCCCATTCCGCGGCAGTTTTTCCTGCTTCCGGTGCCGGGATGGTCAGATAAATGTTGCTGATCTCCGTGCTCTCTGCTTCAGACTTGGCAACAAAGCTAATGCTGGAAAGGGTCACGGAATCCCAAGGGCCTTCATTGGAAACCCCATATATGGGCATTCTGCCCACAGAATCTCCATTGATGGTGTACGTCGTATCCTTCACAAACTTATAACCCATGCCGATGCTTTTCACGGTCACCTGAAGGGTATAGGTCTCGCCTTCTTTAAAAGTGCCGGTAAATTCATGATGATTGTGGAACCACTGGCAGGTAGCGCTGTACAATTCGGGAGAATTCGAGATCGCGGCGCTGTCCGTTGACACGCCTGCTGCGGGTTCTGTCACAAAGATCTTTGCCTTTTCGATTTCCTGCCAAGTGTAACCGCATGTGATACAAGTGTGGCCACCGTTTTTATAAAAGTGGGGTTTGGGAACGGAACCGGGCATCTGGATATGGCAGCGCTTGCACTGCGAATAATGACTGGTTCTGTCCCAACCCCAATTAACCTCATCTTCTTCATGCCCCAAAGCAGGAATGCTCAGGTCTGCCAAGTTGACAACTTTCTCAATTCCGTCAATTTCTTTGAACAGCTTTCCACATTTTGTGCACTCGGAATAAGACTCGGTTCCCGGGGTGGTACAATTGGGGAGTTTTTTCGGGTGGTCTTTCAGTTTGTGGTCGCCTTTGAAGCTGAGGGGGACACGAGTCCATACACCCTGACCGGTGGTACTTTCGGGCTTGTAGCTGTAGCAAGACGGATAATCCACTTCTTTCCCATTGACCTTAACACTCTTAAATTTCTGACCGGGCACAAATACATAACCGTCTTTTGGAAGAATCAAGAGCTCAAGAAAGTATCTGGTTCCCTTGGAAAAGGTTCCCGGGATTTTGCCGTCTTCTTTTACTACACCTAACGTATTCACATACATATTGATGGAGAATCCATAGCCCTCCACCGCCACAAGAGGATGCTGGCTAATGTCTGTGTTTCTCATTTTTTCCTTAAAAGATTCCAGCCAGTCGTTGACTTGAGCGCCCTCTTTGATTTGCAGGGCATCACAGCCATTGGTGGTAAAGGCAATATTTTCTATCGATTCATAGCTGGCCGCAAAGGCGCTGAAGGGCAGGAAGGTGAATACCATGGCCAGCGTCAAAAGGGCGCTGACAAGGCGCGTTCGTTTTGAGAATCGTTGTTTCATGGGGTGCTCCTTTCTGTTATGGATCGTATTGTTGCAGGGCGTTTTTCTGAGCGGCGGCGGTAAGGGCGTCCAGAGCGCCCATCACGTCCCGGTAGTTTGGGGGAAACTTGTTTTCCCCGTGGGCTTCGATGCGGGTGCCGTCGGCAAGGACGGCTTCCAGCCGGAAGCTGCTGCCGTCCAGCACGTTGGGGTCGTGGCCGGAGAAGCCTGCCCAGCCGCCCACGCCGTACTCCTCCAGAATGGCCTTGGCCTGTTCCAGAAGTTCCGGCCCGGCCTGCTCCTGATACACTTCTTCGTGGTACAGTTCCAGTTCCACCCGGGTGCCCTCGGGGGTGCGGGTGAGGCAGGTGCGGGAGATGGGCTGGATATAGCTGCCCTGCTCCCAGAACTCCAACGTTTCAAGGTCGGCCAGTGCCGGGGCGGAAGCCGCAGGCTCCGGGGGTGTTGGGGCGGGGCGGCTGGGGCTGCGGCTGAGCAGTGCCGCCCCCACCGCCAGCCCCAGCAGCACCAGCGAGAAAGTGCGCATGGGTCGTCTCCTCCTTTCTGTGCGCATGGGTCAGTCTCCTTCCCTTGCCGTGGGGGGCAGAATGGTCATTCGTCCGTCCACCACCGCGTCCAGCATCTCGTGCTCCCGGAAGTATTCCATCAGAATATCCTGACAGGAGGTGGCCACGCTGCGGGGCTTCTGGAGCTTGCAGATGGTATCATAGGAGATGTTGAAAAAGCTTTCGATGTTTTTAAAGTGGTAGTTCTGCAGGCCCACGGTGAACAGGGCATCGTCGCCGATCTCCTTGCCCACCTCCTTGCCGCAGTAGGTAAAGTAATCAAAGTCGCCCTTGGCGCGGTCGTACCGCAGGCGCAGGGTGGAGGGCAGCTGGTAGAACTCGGTGTGCCCGGCGTAGGCCTCCTCCCGCAGCATGTAGTGGAGCATTTCCCGCAGCTGCCGCCCCGTCACCTTGAACATGAATACGCCGTCATCGTAGGGGAAGCCCTCGATAAGGTCGCCGTAGGTAACGATGGGGCCCAGCTTTTCGGCCCGGATGCTGCCGGAGCCGATGAGCATCACGTCGATGCCAAGGCTGCGGGTGAAGATATCCGCAAACAGGTTGCCCAGCTCGGTCTCCTGGGTGCGCTCCGGGTGGGTCAGCTCCCGGCGGAAGCGCCCTACGATGTGGCTGTACTTTTCGTCCACCTGACTGG
>URBH01000101.1 GCA_900546075.1 uncultured Eubacteriales bacterium
GCGAAGAATTCGCAGGATAAAATGGTGTTAACCATTTTATCGAGAAATAGTATGATGGCAAACAAAGAAGGAGTATATTCTATGGGTGGTTTCTTTTCTCTGGATTCCAAATTCATGCAGGTCATGAGCCGGGTCGCCGACCTTATCATTCTGAATGTGATCTATCTCGTAACATGCCTGCCCGTGATCACCATCGGCGCGGCCGGCACGGCGATGTACACCGTGTGCTTCCGCCTGGGCACCGACCGGGAGGGCAGCCTGGTGAAGGGCTATTTCCGGGCGTTCCGGGATGAGTTCCGGCAGGCGACGCTGATCTGGCTGTTTCTGCTGTTGTTCGGCGCGGCCGCCTGCGTCAACATCTTTTTGTTCCTCAGCATGGGCGGGTGGATGCACTATCTGTTTTTCCTGTTTGTGCTGTTCCTTACGATGGTGGTGATGATGGCAAGCTACGCCTTCCCGCTGCTGAGCCGGTTCCGGAACGATACCAGGTCCGTCCTGAAAAACGCGCTGATTTTCAGCGTGGCATACCTGCCCCGGACGGTGCTGATCGTGGTGATCAACGTATTACCCTGGGCGCTGCTGCTGACGAACCTGTATTTGTTCTTACAGGTGGGCTTTATCTGGGTAGCCGTCTATTTTGCCGCCGCGGCTTACATCAACACCCGCCTGCTGAAAAAGGTATTCGCTCCCTACATGGAGCCGGAGGAGGAAGCGCAGTGAACGTGCGGAAAACCGCTTTGGAGGAAGCCCGGAGGGTCAACGAGCTGTTTGCCATCTGCTTTGAAATGCCCTATGCCAACTGCCCCGCCGACCCGGAGAAGGACGACGCCGCCCACTGGGCGGCCTTCGACGAGGACGGGGAAATGATGAGTACCTTCACCGTCTCCGATTTTACGGTGCAGTTTGACGGCAGTCCCTGCAAAATGGGAGGCATCGGCGGCGTGGCGACCCTGCCCCAGTACCGCCGCCGGGGCGGCATCCGGGCGTGCTTCCGGGAGGCCCTGCCGGATATGTATGCATCGGGCTGCGATTTTTCCTACCTGTACCCCTTCTCCACCGCCTACTACCGGAAATTCGGCTACGAAAACTGCGTGCAGAAATACGGCTGGACGGTGGATTTGGCGCTGCTGAATCCGCCGAAGGAAGGCGGCAGCTTCCGCCTCGCGGAAAAAGGCCGCCTCATGACCGAAGAAATCCGCTCGCTGGATGCCCTTTGGGAATCCCACTATAATATGATGGTGCTCCACGGGGACGAGGACTATGCCTGGGCGGAAAAAAGCGACCCCGCAGTAAAGCAGGATTTCACCTACGTCTGCTTCGACGCCGCCGGGAAGCCCAACGCCTACACGACATTCAAGCTCGCGAGCGAGCCGGACGGGCGGAATCTGGTTTGCAGCCGGTTCTGCTTTGCAGACAAGGACGGCTTTCAGGAGCTGATGCGCCTGTTCAAGAGCCTGTCCTCCGACCACCGGTTCGTGAAATTCTCCACCCCTGCCAACCCGGCCATGCAGTATTTCACGCCGGAGTGGTCCCTGGGTGCGGTCAGCTGGAGCGTGCAGAGCGCGGGCATGGTTCGCGCCGTGAATGTGGAGTCCGTACTGAAAAAGGCACGTTACATTGGCAGCGGCAGCGTCTGCATAGCGGTTCAGGACGGCCAGATTTCGGAAAACAACGACAGCTTTACCGTCACCTTTGCAGACGGCAGAGCGGTGAGCGTAGCGCGGGGCGGAGAAGCCGACGTGGTGATGACCGCCCCCACCTTCTCGGCGCTGATCACGGGCATCGGGGATTTCGCGGAAGCCAGGGCAGCGTTCCCCGGGCTGGAGGTCAGAAAAGAAAATCCCTGCCTGAGCCAAGTATTTTTCCGCAAGCCCCTGATGATCGCGGACTACTTTTAATAAACAACCTCCCGAACGGCGTCGGTTCGGGAGGTTCCGTTTACGGAGGGAATACCATCGGGTTGGTGCTCTGTTTATCCCGGATACCCCGTCTATGCCTGATGTAACAGTCAACACCCGGAAAGGTGTCTATGTCAGTTATGAACCGGCACAAAGTGGGTAGCAAAAAAACGAGTGTCCCCATAGAACATCAAATCCTATAAGAACACTCGCAGTGGTGCGGGCAACAGGACTCGAACCTGCACGCTTTTGGCAGTGGAACCTAAATCCACCGAGTCTACCAATTCCACCATGCCCGCTTCTTTTCGCCGAATGCGCCGCTGTCTGCTTCACATTCCGCCCTCCGGGTTATCTTAACACGAACACATGTCAATGTCAATCCACAGGATTTCACGACAATTGCATGAGTTGCAAATTCATGAACATCTTGTGAAAATGGCGCCGTTTTGATGCCCTATGGCTGAGAGTATTTGCGGAAATACGAACTAACCACACGCCGCATGGCCAACGGGACGGTATGTAGACCGTTTTCTACGGTTGATTTTACCTTTTCTGTTCACAAATTGTTTACTCATGCAATCGTCGTGACACGATTTTTTTTGCAAGGCCGATTGTAAAATGAAGTTGGACACCTGGCAAAAAGGAACCCATAGTGACTTTCCGTATGGTAGAATGAAGTATCCAAACACCATTCACCGGAGGAAATCACTATTCTGCGGAATGCTAAATCATCCCCAAATATTTGAATGCTTCTCGGATTGCTTTCTCTTTTTCCGGTGGGCATTGTGGCTGTCTGGAATCCTCGGACTTCGGCAAATTATAATTCTTACCAACCCCAATCCCACATTTTCGCTTAATTTGTGAGATATACAGGTTGG